>NZ_JBSFJZ010000088.1:0-16559 GCF_053598315.1 Streptomyces sp. NPDC001153 | reverse complement strand
ACACACCCACCCCGCCCCAAACCGTAGAATTCGTGTCGGTTCCGGGGGCGCCTAGGCGGGCAAATGCCTCGGCGGCTTCGGCGCACACCTGTGCCGGTGCCTCAGAGCGTCGACAGATCGATGGCCCGGTCGACGTCCTGCGGCCGCAGCACGCGCAGGATGCCCTCCAGCAGGTAGTAGTCCGCGTAGGGAAGGGAGATCTCGATTCCGTCCTCGGCCGGCCGGTTGCGGGTGCAGCGGGCGACTATCGCCTCGGCGCGGGTGGAGTTCCGCGTCAGGCAGGTCTCCGACAGCGCCGTGAGGATCCGCAGGGCGACCTGCCGGTACTCACGCCGGCCGGTCGCGGCGGACAGGTCGAGCAGCCCGCATGCCA
Source organism: Streptomyces sp. NPDC001153 (assembly GCF_053598315.1). NCBI lineage: Bacteria > Bacillati > Actinomycetota > Actinomycetes > Kitasatosporales > Streptomycetaceae > Streptomyces > Streptomyces sp. NPDC001153. The sequence continues at coordinate 16,186 of NZ_JBSFJZ010000088.1, read as the reverse complement.
TGACCGCGCCCGCTGACGCGTCCTTGATGTCGTACGGGGCCTGCGGTGCACGGTAGTCCCACACCGGTATGTGATCCGGACTCAGCGCTCCCACCGCGAAGTCGGCGAGTCTGCGTGCCGTGGACAGAAACTGCCGATCTCCGGTACGGCGGTACATCGTGGTGAACCCGTAGACGCCCCAGGCCTGCCCGCGGGACCAGCAGGAGCTCGGGCTGTAGCCCTGGACCGTGTTCGGGCCGATCGGCGCCCCGGTGCCGGGGTCGAAGTCGAAGACATGAGGGGTCGAGCCGTCCGGCCGGGGAAAGACCCGTTGTGCCGTCCTGGCATGCTCGACGGCGATCCGCAGGTACTTCTCGTCGCCCGTCTGCCGGCCGGCAAAGGCCAGCAGGTCGAGGTTCATGATCGTGTCCATGATGACCCGGCCCGCGTTCTTCGGGTCGTCCGGCGCCCCCCAGGCCCGGATGAAGTGGCCGCGCGGGTTGTAGCGCTGGATGAGGGAGTCGGCCGCCTCGATCGCCCCCGCGCGCCAACTGCCGTCGCCCGTCAGGCGCCAGGCGGTGACCCAGGAGGGATAGAAGAGGAATCCGAGGTCGTGGGTGGTGGTGTCGTACCGGCGCGGAGCGAGTCCGCGGGCGGAGTCGAGCGCCAGCGTGCGGAACGCGTCGTCTCCGCTGTGGAGATACGCCATCCACAGCGTCCCCGGCCAGAACCCGCCGACCCAGTCACCGTTCTGGGAGTAGGTCCACTTCTCGAACTTCGTGCCGACGGGAAACCCGGTCACCCCCGGCGCGACGGCGCGCAGTTTCTCCACCGCGTAGTCGGCCGCCGCGCGAAGCGACCGCGCAGCCGGTGCCGGTCCCTGGCCGCCTGACGCCTCCGCGGCCTGCGCGGGGGAGACGGCGGTCGCCGTGGCTCCGGCTGCCACGGCGAGCACGGTGCGCCGGGACATGCTCATGGACAGTCCTCCAAGTAGGCGGAACGGCAGGGGCGTTGAGGGAGTCTGGCACGGTGGCGGTCCTGCCGTACACCCACATGTGCAGAGTTCGTGTATGTGAATGAGTCGGGTGGCCGGGAATCCCTGCTGCTCGCGGCGCACGACTCGGGCACCGGTACCGTGCGGAGCGATCCGCTCATCCGGCCGGTATGTCCGGCGATCCGGAAGACGGTCGGGCGGGTCGAACCCGGATTCCCCCGCGGAAGGTGACCGCCGATGTCCCAGCCCGCCATGACCGCACCCGACGCGAGCACGTCGGCCGCCCCGGTCCTCGCCGAGGTCGTCCGCTCCGGATTCGTCGAGGGGCGGCACCGGGGCAGCGTGATACTGCTCGCCGCAGACGCCTCGGTGGAGTGGGAGACCGGCGACGTGACGTCCCCCGTCTTTCCGCGTTCCGCCAACAAGCCGATGCAGGCGGCGGGCGTGCTGCGGGCCGGACTCGGCCTCGGGGGAGAACGGCTGGCCCTGGCCGCCGCGAGCCACTCCGGCGAGCCGTTCCACCGCGACCTGGTGCGCGCCATGCTCGACGAGCACGGCCTGACCCCGGAGCGCCTTCGGTGCCCGGCCGCCCTCCCGCTGGATCAGGAGGAGCAGGAGGCCTGCCTGGCGGCCGGGGGCCGGCGCGATCGCGTGGCCGTGAACTGTCCCGGCAAACACACGGCGATGCCGGCCGCCGCCGCGCTCCGGGACTGGCCGCTGGAGTCCTACCTCGACCCGGACCATCCGCTCCAGCGCGCCATCCGCACCGTCGTGGAGGAGGCGGCCGGTGAACCGGTGGCCGCCGTCGGGGTGGACGGCTGCGGGGCGCCCCTGATGGCGATCAGCCCGACCGGCCTCGCCCGTGCCTTCCGCTCCTTCGTCCTCGCCGCACCCGGCACACCCGAACGGCGGGTCGCCGACGCCATGCGCGCCCACCCCGAGTGCGTCGCCGGCACCCGACGCCACGACACCTGGCTCATGAAGGACATACCGGGCGCCCTGTCGAAGGTGGGTGCGGAGGCCGTACAGGCCCTTGCCCTGCCCGACGGACGTTCCCTGGCCCTCTAGGTCGAGGACGGTGGAGTCCGGGCCCTCGGTCCCGTCCTGGCCCGCGCGTTGAACCTGATGGGGGTGACGGCAGCCGTCGTGGCCCGCGTCGGCCGTGCGCCGGTGCTGGGCGGAGGGCGGGAGGTGGGGGAGGTGCGCGTGGCGTTCTGACCGGGCGCCCGGTGGTGTTGGGTAACGTTCGGTCAGGTTCCTTACAAAGTCCTGTATTGAGGGGGATGTCCGGTTATCCATGGGGTGGACGACGGTTGACTTCCGTTCCATGAGCGTTCAACTCGCGATTGCTGTGAGTGTGATGTGCCCTCCTTAGGGTCCTTGAGGCTTTCGAAAGAAGGGGCTCATGGACTCACTCCGTGCGATCCGGGCTCGTGGGATCAGCAAGTGTTTCGGTGATGTCGTCGCCCTCGACGGCATCGATCTGGATGTGGCACAGGGACAGATCCACGGCCTGGTGGGCCCGAACGGTGCCGGGAAGACGACCCTGCTCGGGCTTCTGCTCGGCCTGGCCGTGGCCGACAGCGGACGCCTAGAGATCCTCGGTACGCCGGTGGGCAGGACCTTCGCCGCTCCCGACGGAGTCGCCGGGTTCGTGGACGGACCGGGGCTCTACCCCTCGCTCACCGCCAGGCAGAACCTGGCCGCGCTGGCCGCTCTCCGGGGTCGCGACGCCCGTACGGCGGGCATCGACGAGGTGCTCGACCAGGTCGGGCTCACCGATGTCGCAGACGACCGGACCCGCGGCTTCTCCCTGGGCATGCGCCAACGGCTCGGCCTCGCCGCCGCCCTGCTGACCAAGCCCCGGCTGCTCGTGCTCGACGAACCCTCCAACGGCCTCGATCCGGCCGGCAAGAAACATGTGCACGGTGTCCTCACGCGGCTCGTGGCGGAGGGGACCAGCGTCGTGCTGTCGAGCCACCGCATGGACGACCTCGAGGCACTGTGTTCCGAGGTCACCATCCTCGCCACCGGACGGATCGTCTTCTCCGGCCCGTTGAGCAAGCTGGCCGCCGAGAACCGTGAACTGGACTACCGGCTGCTCACCTCCGACCCGCAGACCGCCCGCCGGCTGGCCGCCGGCACACCCGGGATCCACGTCGTCGATGACGCCGTAGGACGTCAGGGCGCCGAGGTGCTCGTCGTGCGCGCCCTGGTGCCGGCCCTCGACGAACTGGTGGTGCGGCTCGTGCAGTCGGGCATCGCCCTGCGTGAACTCGCCCCCGTGGTCTCCCCGCTCGAGGCCGCTTTCCTGGCCCTGACCGAGCAGCAACAGCGAGCCGGGACCCGGCCCCAGGAGACCGACACCCAGCCGCAGGAGGCCGGCCGATGACCGCGACCGTCGTCGCCCCCGAACCCACCACCGGCGCCGGCCGCGTCTCGGTGGCCCGCGGCTACCGCTTCGAACTGGTCAAACTCGTCTCGCAATGGCGGATCCGCCTGCTGGTGATCGCCTGCTGGATCGCACCGGGGCTCTTCGTCGCCGGGGTGAGCCAGCAGAGCACGCTCCCCGCCGACACGCTCTTCGGGCGCTGGATGCTCGCCACCGGCTGGGCCGGTCCCCTGGTGATCCTCGGCTTCTCCGGCACCTGGGCGCTCCCGCTGCTGACCTCCGTGGTGGCCGGAGACGTGTTCGCCTCCGAGGACCGGCTCGGCACCTGGCGTCACCTGCTCGTGGCCGTCCGCTCGCCTCGCCGGATCTTCGCGGCCAAGGCACTGGCGAGTCTCACCGTCATCCTGCTGCTCGTGGCCGGGCTGGCCGCCTCCAGCACGGTCGGCGGGCTCGTGGCGGTCGGCAACCGTCCGCTGGTCGGCCTCGACGGCCACCTGCTGGCCCCGGGGGACGCGGCCGGCCAGGTGATGCTCGCCTGGGCCTGCGTGCTCGCCCCGACGCTGGCCCTCGCGGGGATCGGCCTTCTCGGCTCGGTCGTCCTGGGCCGGTCCCCGATGGGACTGCTGCTCCCGGCGGTCGTCGCACTGGCCATGCAGCTGGCGCAGATGCTGCCGCTGCCCGTCGCCCTGCGAATCGCCCTGCCCAGCTGGGCGTTCATCTCCTGGAACGGACTGTTCACCAGCCCGGCACAGCTCGGCCCACTGGTGATCGGCCTCGTGGTCAGCCTGCTGTGGGCGGTGACGGCGACAGCGCTGGCCTATCTGCTCTTCCTGCGCCGCGACTTCACCAACCTGACCGACGACGGCTCGGGGCGCCGCGCGGTCACCGCCGGCCTCCTGCCGCTCGTCGGACTGGCCGGCGCGACCGTCGCCGTCGTCGCCTCGGCGACCGGGGCGACGGGTTCCGGGATCTCGCAGGACAAGGTACAGCGCTCCCTCGCCACGGAGTTCGCCCACCTCTATCGCATGCAGACCAGGCAGCTCAACCGCCCTGCCGTCACCGAAGCGCAGCTGAGGGCCACGGCGACCTGCAACAAGGGCAGTGTCAGGGTCGCCGCCGAAGGCCCCGGCAACGACTGGCGCTGCGTCGTGTCCTGGCATCTCCCCGACGTCGAGGCCACCGGGACGGCCATCTACCAGCTCGACGTCACCTCCGACGGGCGGTTCGTGGCCGACGGCGACGGACCGAAGGAAGTGAACGGCTACTTCCTGGTGCAGACCCCGACCGGGGACGCACCGAACCCTCTTTGGCAGTTCGACGGCAACGTCGTACTTCTCAGCACCTCGAAGGGATGACTCCATGCAGGTAACCCGCCACCGCCGGGCTGTGGAGACGGAGTTCCTCGGTAGACGCCTCGGGCGCCGGACCAGCCTCACCGCGATCGCCACAGCGGTGGTCCTCGCCACCACCGCCGGCATCGGTTACGCCCAGACCCACCAGTTCGGCACCGACCAGGTCGGCCAGACGACCGACCGGGGCCAGGTCATCTCCAGCGACCAGTACCTCGCCCCGTACGGCGAGCGCCTCGTCCTCAACAACGGCAAGATCATGTCGTCCTCGCCCAGCCCGGACGGCACCCACCTCGCGGCAGCGGTCACCGACGGCGGCAGCGCGCTGGCCATCGTCGACGTGAAGAACTGGAAGGTCCAGCAGGTCGTCGGCACCGCCGCCACCTCGACCCCGCGCCTGAGCAGCAACTCCGTGGGCCAGGAAGGCCCCACCTACTCTCCCGACGGCAAGCAGCTGTGGCTGGGCCAGACCGACGGCTACACCAAGTTCACGGTCAACCCGGACGGCACCGTCGCCGACCCGACGGCCGTGACCATCCCGGCGGACGGCTCCAAGCACGCGCTGGTGGGCCAGGCGGTGTTCTCCGCCGACGGCTCCACCGTGTACTCGGCGGTCAACGGCCAGAACCGGGTGGTCGCCATCGACGCGGCGACCGGCGCCGTCAAGCAGAGCTGGACCGTGGGCAACGCGCCGCGCGACATGGTCATGGTCGGCAGCAAGCTCTACGTCAGCAACGAGGGCGGCCGTCCGGCCCGGTCCGGCGACACCACCATGAACTCGTACGGCACCCAGGTGCCGGCCAACCCGAGGACGGGCGCCAGCACCACCGGTACGGTCAGCGTCATCGACCTGGCGAACCCGGCCGCGGCTCCCTCGAGCATCGACGTCGGCCTGCACCCGACCGCCCTGTACGCCAAGGGCAGGGCGCTGTTCGTCACCAACACGGCCGGCAACGACGTCTCGGTCATCGACACCGGCAAGAACAAGGTCGTGCAGACCATCGACACCCGGCCGTGGCCGGAGGCGTCCGTGGGCTACGAGCCCAACGCGGTGACGCTCACCGACGACGGCCGTCTGCTGGTGACCCTCGGCCGTGCCAACGCGGTCGCCGTCTACCGGTACCGGAGCCCGCTGGAGCCGGTGAGCTACGTCGGCCTGCTCCCGACGGACTACTTCCCCGCGGAGATCACCACCGTCGGCAACCAGGTGCTGGTCTCCAACACCCGTGGTATCGACGCCCGTCGCCCGAACAATCCCGCCGGGCACGGCACCCACGACACCACGTCGAGCGTACAGCGGTTCACCCTGCCGGACGACAGCGTCATCAGGTCCGAGACGGCCAAGGTCTTCCGGCAGAACGGCTGGACCCCCGGCTCGGTCTCGCTGGCCAAGGGCGGGAGCAAGGCGTGGCCGGTGCCGGTGCCGCAGCGGCTCGGCGACCCCTCGACGATCAAGCACGTCTTCCTGATCGTCAAGGAGAACCGGACCTACGACCAGGTCTTCGGTGACATGCCGCAGGGCAACGGCGACCCGTCGGTGACGCAGTTCGGCGAGAACGTGACGCCGAACCAGCACGCCCTGGCCAGGCAGTTCGGCCTGTACGACAACACGTACGACATCGGCACCAACTCCGCCGAGGGCCACAACTGGCTGATGCAGGCCGACGACCCGGAGTACACCGAGTCCTCGGCCGGTGAGTACGCGCGCAGCTACGACACCGAGAACGACGTCCTCGGTCACCAGAAGTCCGGCTTCATCTGGACCGGTGCCCAGGCGGCCGGGAAGTCCGTGCGAGACTTCGGCGAGTTCCAGTCGATCGAGAGCAAGCCGGCCGGCGCGACCTGGCAGAACCTGTACTGCGACGCCAAGAACATGGACGCGACCGGCCAGCCCACCGCGTACCCCATACAGACGGGTTCGGCGATCCCGTCGCTCAACTCCGTCTCGGTGCCCGGCTTCCCGCTGTTCGACCTCGACGTCCCGGACATCTACAAGTACCAGATCTGGAAGCAGGACTTCGAAAAGAACGGCCCGGCCAACCTGAACATGTTCTGGCTCTCCAACGACCACACCGGTGGTCCGGCGAGCCCGGCGGCCGAGGTGGCGGACAACGACCTCGCGGTCGGCAGGATGGTCGACGAGATCTCCCACAGCAAGTACTGGAAGGACTCGGCGATCTTCGTCGTCGAGGACGACTCCCAGGCGGGTCTCGACCACGTCGACGGCCACCGTGCCCCGATCCAGATCATCAGCCCCTGGGCCCAGCACGGCACCGTCGACAACCACTACTACTCGCAGATCACGATGATCCGCACCATCGAGCAGATCCTCGGGATCCACCCGATGAACCAGAAGGACAGCGCGGCCAGCCCGATGCGCGGGGCGTTCACCCGGCGCCCGGACTACACGCCGTTCAAGGCGGTGCCCAACCGGACCCCGCTGACCGACGGCCTGAAGACGCCGCCCTCCTGCGGCGTGGACACCCCGGCGGCGCAGGACCCGAAGGCGGCGGCCGTCCCGGCGGCGAAGGTCCCGGCGGACATGCAGAAGCTCGCCGCGGAGTGGGACGCCTGGAAGTCGAAGCAGCGGCTGACCGGGCCGCACGCCGTGCCCGACTACGCCAACCCCGCGCAGATGAACCACTTCACGTGGTACCAGACGCACAACTGGCAGACGCCGTACCCCGGTGAGAGGAAGATCTACGCACCGAACGACGTGCCGGGTGCCTACATCCCGTCGTCGGAGTCCGACGGCTGACGCAGGCTGACCCGTCGAGGACCCCTGGCCGGCCGTCGCCGGCCAGGGGTCCTCGACGTTCCCGCGGGCTCGTGTCCCCGACGCCGACGTGCGGGGTGCGGTGGGCGGGTGAAGACTGAAGACGGAAAAGGTACGCGGTCATGAACACCATCGACGCAACGGCTGCCGGCGCTCTGCGCGAGGCACTGCGGGGATCCGTCATCACGCCGCAGGACCCCGGCTACGACGCGGCCCGCAGCATCTACAACGCCATGATCGACCGGCGGCCGGCCGCCTTCGCCGAGTGCGTGGACGTGGCGGACGTGCGGGCGGTGATCTCCTTCACCCGGGACACCGGCGTCGAGCTCGCGGTGCGCGGCGGCGGCCACAGCGGCCCGGGCCTGTGTCTGGTCGACGACGGACTCGTCCTCGATCTGTCCCCGATGCGCTGGGTCAGGGTGGACCCGGAGACGGACACCGCCCAGGTGGGCGGCGGCAGCCTGCTCGGCGATCTCGACCACGCGACACACGCCTTCGCGCGCGCCGTACCGGCGGGGATCATGTCGACCACGGGCGTCGGCGGTCTCACCCTGGGCGGCGGCCACGGGCACCTCAGCCGCAGGTACGGCCTGACGATCGACAGCCTGCTGTCGGCCGACGTCGTCCTCGCCGACGGCAGCTATGTCACCGCGTCCCCGGACAATCACCCGGAGCTGTTCTGGGCGCTGCGGGGCGGGGGCGGCAACTTCGGCGTGGTGACGTCGTTCACCTTCCGCCTGCACCCGGCCGGCACCGTCGGGGTCGCCGTGACGGTGTGGCCGGTCGACCGGACCCCCGAAGTGCTGCGCTGGTACCGGGAGTTCCTGCCCGCCGCGCCGGACGAGCTCAGCGGGTTCTTCCTCCTCCTCGTCATACCGCCCGGACCGCCCTTCCCCGAGCCGATTCACGGGCAGAAGATGTGCGGGGTCGTGTGGTGCTACACGGGCGACCTCTCCGACGAACGCCTGACGGAGGTGTTCGCCGCGGTGAACGACCCGGCGCCGCCGGCCTTCCACTTCGCCACCCCGACGCCGTACCCCGTCCTGCAGACCATGTTCGACGAGCTGATCCCCAAGGGACTGCAGTGGTACTGGCGCGGCGACCTCTTCGACGGCCTCTCCGACGCCGCGATCGACGTGCACCACGAGTACGGCGAGAACCTTCCGACCGGTCTGTCGACCATGCACCTCTACCCGGTTGACGGGGCGGCCCACCAGGCCGGCGCCGACGACACGGCCTGGGCCTACCGGGACGCCGTGTGGTCCGGCATCATCGCCGGCATCGACCCGGACCCCGCCGCCGAGGCCATCCGGCGGTGGTGCGTCGACTACTGGACCGACCTGCACCCCCACTCCATGGGCGGCTCCTACGTCAACTTCATCGGCCCCGGGGAGAGCCAGGAACGGGTCCGGACCACCTACCGCGGCCACTACGACCGCCTGGCCGCGGTCAAGCGCGCCTACGACCCGGACAACCTGTTCCACGTCAACCAGAACATCCCGCCGGCCCCGGAGTGACCGGGGCGCGCATACCTTGAGCCGCGTCAGCGGCCGCCGTCGTGTTCGCTGATCCAGCGGGCGGCGAGCAGCCCCGAGCCGGCGGTGAGGGCTGCGGCGGCGATGACCGTGGCGTTCAGGCCGAGGGCGTCGGCGAGGATGCCCGCGACGAGGGCGCCCACGGCGTAGCCGATGTCACGCCAGAATCGGTAGGTGCCCAGCGCGCCCGTCCGCCAGGCCGGGTGCGCGTGGTCGGAGACCGACGCGATCAGGGCCGGGTAGACCATGGCGGTGCCGAGCCCGAGCGCGACGGAGGAGAGGACGCCCGCCAGCAGAGGGGTGTCCAGCAGGGCGAGGGCGAGGACGAATCCGGCGGCCTGGACGAGCATGCCGGTGACGATCAGCGGTTTGCGGCCGATCCGGTCGGAGAGGTGACCGGTGGGGATCTGGCCGAGGCCCCAGAGTATGGGGTACAGGCCCTTGACGAGGCCGACGGCGGCGAGGCCCAGACCGTGCTCGGTGAACAGCAGCGGGAAGACGCCCCAGGTGAGGCCGTCGTTGAGGTTGTTGACCAGGCCGGCCTGGCTGGCCCCGCGCAGGGACCGGTGGTGCCAGGACGTCCGGGCGAAGGTGGGTCCCAGGGCGGTGCTCTCGCCGGATGCCAGCGGCTTGGTGTGCCGGGAGAGTTCGAGGGCGACGTGCGCGGCGGTGTCCCGCACGATCAGGGCGAGGCCGAGCCCGGCGGAGACGAAGACGACACCGATGAGTTCCGGTACCGGGCGCAGGCCGTACACGGTGGCGAGATATCCGGTGACCAGGGCGGTGGTGCCGACGGCGGTGTAGCCGGCCGCCTCGTTCAGGCCGGTGGCCAGTCCTCGCCGGGCGGGGCCGACGAGGTCGATCTTCATGTTGACGGTCATCGACCAGGTCAGGCCCTGGTTGAGGCCGAGCAGGACGTTCGCGGCGACGATCCAGCCCCATGACGGTGCCCAGGCGAGGGCGAACGGTACGGGGACGCCGATGAGCCAGCCCGCCACCAGGAGCTGTTTGCGGCGGAAGCGGGCCGTGAGCGCGCCGGCTGCGAGGTTGGTGAGGGCCTTGGTCAGGCCGAAGGCGATGATGAAGGAGAAGACGGCCAGGTCATTGGTCAGGCCGAAGGTGCGGGCGCCGATGAGCGGGACGGTCGTGCGTTCCAGGCCGACCAGGCCGCCCACGCAGACGTTCACGACGACCAGCAGCGTGAACTGCGGCCAGTTCTCGCGCAGTCCCAGCCGAACAGGCCTGGCCGCGGACTCGGTGGTCGCGCTCATCCGGCGCCGCCCTCGGTGAGCCGGCGGCCGTGGGCGGCGGCGTAGTCGCCGGGACTACCGTTCAGGACGGTCAGGCCGGTGTGCCCGGCACGCTCCAGGACACTGGCGGCGGTCATGGCGCGCTCGCCGTGTCCGCAGCCCACCACCGCGCCCTCGGGGACCTCGGCGGCGTGGGCGGCGAGGACGCCGAGTTCGAGGTGGCGGGCGCCGGGGACGTGTCCGGCGGCGTACTCGGCCGTCTGCCGGACGTCGAGGTACGGGGCGGCCGGCGCCCGGTCGGGGGTGACGAACGCGGTGGCCGAGGTGGGCAGGCCGGCCTGCTGCCAGGCGGTCATGCCTCCCGAGAGACGGCCGGCGAGACGCTCGTAACCGATCTTGTACGCCTGCCAGACGATCTCCGACAGGTCCTGGTCCGCGCCGGTGACGAAGGCGAGGGGGGCCTCGCCGGGCAGCAGCCAGCCCAGCCAGGTGGCGAACTGGGCGCGCAGCGGGATGGAGACCGACCCCGGTATGTGGGCGGCGGCGTACTGGGCCGCAGGACGGACGTCGACGACATGGCCGCCCTCGGCGAGCAGCGCGCCCACCTGCCCGGTCTCCAGGGCGGGCAGCGTCGGCGCGGCGGTCAGGACGGCCGGGCCGCGCCGGTTGACGGCCGCGAGCCGGTCGAAGTAGGCGGGGTAGCTGCCGAGGCTCGCGGTCAGCCGGGACACGAAGCTGTCCTCGTCGGGTGCGGCGAGCAGAGGGTTGGCCCGCTTCTCGGCGCCGATGGTGGTGGTGCGCTCGGTCCCGGGCGGCGCCGAGCAGAAGGAGCCGGCTCCGTGGGTGGGCCACACCGCGGTCTCGTCCGGCAGCCGGGTCAGCCGCCGCAGGGAGCGGTACTGCGCGCGGGCCAGCTCCTCCGTGCGGTCGGCGCCGAGCAGGTCGGTGCGCGCGGCGGAGTTCACGATCAGCGAGCCGCCGGTGAACACCCCGAGCGGGCGGCTGCCGTCCAGCAGCAGGAAGGACAGGTGCTCGTCGGTGTGTCCGGGGGTGGCCAGGGCGCGCAGGGTCAGCCCGCCCAGGTCGACCTCGTCGCCGTCCGCGAGACCCCGGTGCGGGAAGGCGCGGCGGCCGGCGGCTGAGGCCAGCACGGTGGCACCGTGGTCATGGCCGAGCTGGACGGCACCGGAGAGGAAGTCGGCGTGCAGATGGGTGTCGGCGGCGTACGCGACGCGCAGCCCGAGCCGGGTGGCCGCGGCGTGCAGCGCCCGCAGGTCGCGGCTCGCGTCCACGGCCAGGGCACGGCCGTCGCCCAGATCGACGAGGTAGGCGCTGTTGCCCAGCCCCGCGTCCACCAGCGGGATCAGATGGTCGTCGGCAAAGTCCACGGCAGTTCCTCCAGGGCCCGGTCCTCATGTCGCCACTCCATCCTCTACGATATTCCATGGATATATGGAGGATGGACATGGCGGAGATCACGGCAACCGGCTCCAAGGCCCGGCTGTACGACGCGTTCGCGGCCAGCGGGAAGGCGCTGGCCAGCGGAAAACGCCTGGAACTGCTCGATCTGCTGGCCCAGGGCGAGCGGACCGTCGATGCCCTGGCGAAGGCGGCCGGGCTGAACCTGACCACCGCGTCGGCCCACCTGCAGACGCTCAAGCAGGCCGGATTCGTCGCCACCCGCAGAGAGGGTGTGCGCATCCACTACCGGCTCGCCGGCGACGACGTGGCCCGGCTGTTCGCCCTGCTGCGCAATGTCGCCGAGAACCACCAGGCCGCCGTGCCGGCCGCCCGTGACGCCTACCTCGGTGACGACGGCGCCGTGGAGGTCAGCCGCGAGGAACTCCACGCCCGCGTCGCGGCGGGGGGTGTGACGGTGCTCGATGTGCGGCCGGTCGAGGAGTACCGGGCCGGGCACATCCCCGGCGCGATCTCCATCCCGGTCGGCGAACTGGCCGACCGTATCAACGAGTTGCCGGAGGACTCCGAGATCGTCGTGTACTGCCGCGGCGAGTACTGCGTCCTCGCCTACGACGCGGTCCGCCTCCTGACCGACCGCGGGCGACGCGCCATCCGCCTCAACGACGGCATGCTCGAATGGCGCCTGGCCGACCTGCCCGTGGACGGCGCGTCCGGCACACACACGTGATGCGGCCGACGTCCACGGCGGCGCGAGTCCGCATGGGCTCCGCCGTGACCTCCCGGACAGCCCGCTCCGTGCGGCCTCGACCGCCGCCGGCACCGTCGTGTCGCCTGCCCGTCGCCTCGGCGCGGCTGACGGTCGGCTACGGCCTCTGCCGCTCGGCCGGGCCGATCCGGCGGCCCGTGAGGCTCGTGGGCCGGATCGACACCCACATCTCGCGGCCACCGCCCGCCCATGGCGTGGCGTGGGCCTGCCGGGTGAGTCTCCGTACGGTGTCCGGGTCCGTCACGACGCTCGCCGGGCCGACCGCGAGCACGCTCCAGCCCTGGCTCAGGGCCTCGTCCACGTGATCGACCTCGAAGGCGACCTCCCGTTCGGCGGCCGCCGCGGCCACGGAATCGGGCGCCGTCCGGAAGACGATGGTGTCGTCGACGACGTCGTAGTTGACCGGGACGACTGCCGGGCGGCCGTCGGGCGTCGACACCGAGACGCGTCCCACGCCGTGCGTGGACAGCAGCGTGCGGCATTCCTCCGGGGTGAGGTCGCGCAGCTCGGGATGCAGCAGCGCGTAGCCCTGACCGGGCGGGAGGTCGATGCCGCCACCGCGCAGGGCGGCGACCGTGGTGCCCAGCGCGTCGGCCAGCCGGACGAGCGTCGCCAGGGTCGGGTCGGCGGGCCGTTCCTCGAGGTACGCCAGGTAGTCGGGCGACATCCGGGCGCGGCCGGCCGTCTCCTCGCGGCTGAGGCCCCGCTTCCTGCGTTCGAGGGCCACGCGCCGGCCGATGTCACCGGGGTTGGCCGCCCTTTGCGGTGGGGCGGCGCGGGACACGGTGGTCACGTCACCGGTGCCCCTTCGTGGCTCGTGCGGGGCCGCGGGCCGTTCGTGGTGCAGGGGACGGACGTGTGCGTCGGGTCCGGGAAACACCAGGGTCACTTCGTCCGTGTCCGACCAGTGCACGTCGTAGGGAGGCGTTCCGTCCGCGTGGTGGAGTCCCACGATCTCGCCGTCGCGCCTGGCGGCACCGGTCGCCGGACTTTCCACGATGAGCTGGTCGCCGAGGTGAGCTCGCATGGTCGCCGCCCTCTCCTCAGAATGGTGCTGTATCCAACCTGCCACGCCGGGCACATCCTGCAACGCACGGACGAGGTCGGGCATCCCCGGGTCGGCACCTGACGGGTGCCGGGTTCACACCGGCCGCGCAGCGGGCCGGCGGGTGCCCTGCCCGGGCGCCGTTCCCTGCATGTCACGTTCGGCGGCGCTCAGCAACTGGTGGGCGAGGTCGACCATGGCCCGGCCGGCCGCCAGTTCGTCGCCGATCTCCGGCACGTTCATGTCCGCCGGATGGCAGTGCGCGCTTCCGTGGGCGGAGAGAGCGGTGGTGCCGGTGTTCAGCACCACATGTGCCTTCGTCGTTCCGTCGTCGTCCTCGAAGAGGTCGAGGCGGACCTGCCACTGCGCCGTGTGCGACATGATGTTCCTCCTCGCCTCGGTCCGACGACCGGTACATCGTCCGGCCGCCGGCGAGCCGCTGGTCGGTCCCCCCCCTCCCCGTTCCATCATCGTCCGGCGGCGGCCTCGGGTCACAGGGCCGAACGTCCCTGAGGGACCGACGCCCGCTCCGGGAGACCGCCCTACGGCCCGCTCGTCCGCGGTCGCTTCGTCGGCGGTCACACCTGGGGAACGACCGCGACAGGGCACGGCGCGTGATGCAGTACCGCGTGATTGACCAGGCCCAGTTGCAGACCGGGATGCCCAAGTCGCCGCCGGGCGCCCACGATCAACAGGTCCGCCCCTGACGCGGCGTCCAGCAGCGCCCGGCGCGCCGGTGCCTCGATCACCCGCCGGATCACCGGGGTGTCGCGGTACCGGCCGGCCACCCCGCGCAGGGTGTCGTCGAGCACCTGAGCCGGCGGGCGCACATGGGCCTCCAGGGGCCACGACGGGGCTTGGGGCGTCGTGCACGCACCCGGCGGTGCGCTCCAGGCATGCACCGCCACGAGGCGGCAGTGGCGCACCTGGGCCTCCCGGCAGGCGAACTCCACCGCTGTGCCGCTGCAGTGTTCGTCCTCCACTCCGACGACGACGCTGCCGAAGCGTGCTTCGCGGTGCTCCTGCCCGCCGCGGACCACGACGACCGGGCAGTCGGCTCGTGCCGCCACGGCGAGGCCGACGGAGCCCAGGAGCATGCCGGCGAGGCCTCCGAGACCCCGGGACCCCAGCACCAACGCGAAGGCACTGCGCCCCAGGTCGACCAGGGCGGACGCCGCTTCCCCATGGACCACGTCGCCGGACAGCCGAACCGTGGGGGCACTCTTCCTGGCACGTGCCGAGGCAGCGCCGAGCACGTCGGCCGCGTCACGGTCCCCGGCCGCCGCGTGCAGGAGATGCAGCGGCACGCCGTGCCGGACGGCCTCGGAGGCGCCCCAGCCGACCGCCTCCAGGCCGGCCTCGGATCCGTCGACACCGACCACCAGGGGAATCGTCACCGCCCCTGTCTCCTCTCGTGCCGGGCCCGCCGCCCCGGCCTCTCCAGCTTCTTACGGGCCGGAGGCCATCGCCATGCGACCCGTTCGCCAGAGGTGTGCGGCGTGCGGGTCGGGCCGGGCGGCGGGCCGCGACGCTGGGGGGAACGGCCCGGCACGTCGCCGGGTGGCCGGGATTCACGGCTGCCGCGTGCCTGGGACGATGCGGGAGAGGAACGGTCCACGTTCCCGGGAGGTGGCGGTATGACGCGTCGGCTCCGGCTCACGCTGCTGGGCGTGGGCGCCATGGCGTCCCCGCGTTACGCCCCGGCCGGCCTGCTGATCGCCTACGGCCGCCGGCGCGTCGTCTTCGACGGGGGACCCGGCGCGGAGCCGCCCGAGGGCCGGCTGGACGCCTGGCTCGTCACCGACGAGCAGGCCGAGCTGCGCTCCGCCCTGCGGCGTCTGGCCGCCGAGCGCGGCCTGGTGCCGCGCATGACGGACATGGACCTCGGCGAGTTGCGCATCCGCGCGTTGCCGGTCGCGCACACCTCCCATCCCACCTGCGGCTACCGCATCGAGGGAGAGCCGGGCACGGCGGTGTGGGCACCGGAGTTCCGGTCCTTCCCGGCCTGGGCGGCGGACGCGGACCTGATGTTCGCGGAAGCCTCGTCCTGGGACCGCCCCATCCGCTTCCGCGGTGGGGTGGGCGGGCACGCCCCCGTACGGGACGTCGGCGTGGAAGCGGCCCGGAACCGGGTCGGACGCCTGGTCTACGCCCACATCGGCCGCCCCTGCCTCCGGGCCATGGACGTCGGCCTGACCCCCGAACACGGGGAATGGGGACGAGAGGGCCGTACGTACCTCCTCCCCACACGCCCGCGGGCACGCTGAGCGTCGTGCTCCGCCCCCGATGCCCCGGCAGGCGTACGAACGGAATCACGACGCGTGGCCCGACTCCGCCGGCTACTGCGCCGCCCCGCCGTGCGCGAGGTCGAACCGCACGTCCACCACGCCCTCCACGGCCCGCACCAGGCGTGCCGCCAGGGGGACGAGCGAGGTGTCGCGGATCCGGCCGGTGAGGGTGACGACTCCGTCGTGCACCTCCGCCCGGAGGTCCGACGACGAAGGCGGCAGCAGGCGCGCCACGATCTCGTGCCGGACCTCCTCGGCGATGTCGTCGTCGTCGCGCAGGAAGACCTTGAGCAGGTCGGCGCGGCTGACGATGCCCGCCAGCAGCCCGGCGTCGTCCACGACCGGCAGCCTCTTGACCCCCTCCTGTGCCATGGTGCGCGCGGCCTCGGC
>NZ_JBSFJZ010000087.1:0-17828 GCF_053598315.1 Streptomyces sp. NPDC001153 | reverse complement strand
CTCACCCGCATCTACCGACCGCAGACCAACGGCAAGGTCGAACGCTTCAACCGCACCCTGCTCGACGAGTGGGCCTACCTGCGGCCCTACGCCAGCAACGACGAACGCACGGCCGCCCTGGCAGACTTCCTGCACACCTACAACCACCACCGCTGCCACACCGCACTCGGCGGCCAACCACCGATCAGCCGCGTCAACAACGCTTCAGGTCAATACACCTAGGGCCTGTATTTGGTCTTGATCGTGTGACGGGGCGGAGGCGGTCCCGCTGGAGGCGTTCCCTCGGCCCGTCGCGGCGCCGAGTCGATTGCGCCGTCACATCCGCCGAAAATAGTAGCCTTGGACATAGTAGCCATGTAATCTATTCGCCATGAGCAAGGGTTCACCGGGCCCCACGCCCGGCTTCCTGGTATGGCGGCTCGCCAACAAGTGGCGCGTCGCGGTCGACCGCGCGGTGGCTCCGCTGGGTATCACCCACGCGCAGTACGTATTGGTCGCGTCGCTGCACGGCATGCAGCGCGCTGGCGAGCGGCCCAGCCAGCGCCGGCTCGCCGACCACACCGGCCTGGAGGCGCTCTATGTCTCGAAGCTGGCGCGCGTCCTGGAGTCGGCCGGTCTGATCGAGCGCACCCGCGACTCCCGCGACCCGCGCGCCGTACAGCTCGCCCTCACCGAGCAAGGACAGGCTGTCACGCGGCAGGCCATAGCGGTGGTCCAGGGACTGCTCCAGCAGCTGCTGGAGCCGCTCGGCGGCCTCAACGCCCCGAGGACGCGCGCGTTCACCGCCGAGCTGACGGCCCTGCTCGACGTACCTCTCGCTCCATCCGTACCGAACGACCAGAGCACCCGGAGGAGAACGCCATGACCACCACCGCATCCACCGCTACCGCGCCCGTCGCCGATGCCCGCGCCCTCGCCCTGGCCCACTACGCCGCCCGCAGCGTCCTGGAGCACGTCCTGGCCCGGTACGGCGCCACGTTCCAACAGCAGGTCGCCCTGCGCGCTGCCATCACCACCGAGACCCCGCAGACGTCGGACGATCTCATCACCCAGGTCCAGGGCTCCCTCAAGGCCGATCCGGCCGACATCCGCGCCACCCTCGACGAACTGCTGGCCAAGCAGCTGCTCGTCGCGGACGGCGCGCACCTTCGCCCGACGGACGCTGGGCGCGAGCTGCTCGCCGCCACCGGAGCGGAGACCGCCCCCATCTCCGCCCGCATCTGGGGCGGGATACCCGCAGAGGACCTGACCGCCGCCGGCCGCGTCCTCGCCCTGGTCACCGAGCGCGCCAACGCGGAGCTTGCGGCGCTGACCGCCTGACCTCGCGACCGGTCCTGTAACTGGCTGTGATCACAAGCTGGTTCGGGTGAGGTCGTTGATCCAGATCATGGAGGCGCGGAGATGCAGCCGGCGTGCAGTCCATGGGCCGAGTCGGATCTTGTTTCGATAACGCAGTCAGCGAGGCGTTCAACAGCGTGCTCAAAGTGGAGTACGTGCACCGTCACGCGTTCCGCACCCGCACCGAGGCCCGGAGCAGACTGCCGACGCTCTCCTCGTCGCGTTTGAGGCCGGGAAGCCCCGCCGTCTGCCCGAGCTGTTGGTTGGCTTCGGCTCTGAGAGCTGATGCTGTCGGCGACGGCCACCCTGTCGCGTCGTGTGCTATGCCATGTTCCACAGCGTGGCGATCTCCTGCGCGGCCGCCCGGCCCTGGGTGAAACCAGCGTGGCCCGCAGGGGTCCTGCTGGCAGGGGACAGCGGGTCGGTGCCGAAGGCGGCAAGAGAGGCCTCGTCGGGGGTGATGACCTCGACGAGGCCGCCTCGCCGGGTGATCGAGGCTGCGTCGGCATCGAGTACAGGGTCGGGCATCGGAGCGATGACGAGAGTGCGGGCGTAGTCTGCCGCGAGATCGAGGTTGGTGAGCGAACGGACGCCGCCGTCGATGTAGCGGTCGTCGCCGACTGTCGCGGCAGGCCACACACCGGGAATGGCGCAGCTCGCCGTCACAGCGTCCACCAGGTCGACGCCGGAGGTACGGTCGAAGATCCGGGTCTCACCGCTGACAGCGTGTACGGCGATCACCGACAGATTGCGCTCCGGCCACCTGTGGGACGGCAACCGGGCCTCGATGACGGCCCTCCGGGCGGCCTCGGTCACGGTCTCGGCGGCCAGAGCCATCTCACCCATCCGCCGCAGGCGTTCCACCGGGTCGGTGACCTCGGCGTCGACTTTCGCGGCGAACTCGAAGGCCTCGACGAGCGCGCCGTCCCGCGGCGTCAGCTCCTCCTGCTGCAGCGCGGGGTCCACCTGGGCCCGGAACAGCGCCGGCAGCTCTACACCGCTGGTGAGCTGTGCGGCCACCGCCGACCCGGCCGAGGTCCCGAACAAGGCGTCCGCGTCGGTGACATCTACCCCGGCGTCGGCAAGACCGGCCAGCACGCCCGTAGCCCAGGCTATTCCGGCCACTCCGCCACCGCCGACGACCAGCGCACGTTCGTTCTTCATCCCTACCCCCAGCTGCTCATCCGGTTGAACGTCACTGCAAAGCCCCAGGTGGGTAGGGATATTCCTCAGCGCAGCGTTCGCCGATAGACGGACACCAGCCCGCCCAGCCCCCTGCCGCATCCGGTAGCTGGCTGAGCCCCGATTTTTTGTAACGGTCTGCGGAGGAGTCGGCAGACCGTTTCCAGACCCAGCAACTGCCCTGATCGACTGGGCCGGAACCCCGTGTGGCCACCTTGTCACCGCCGCTCGAATCGCTCGGTGTGTGCGATGGCTCGGCCGTAGACCGCCCTCGACGGCCTGCTGCGACGGCCCGGGCGGAGTAACGCGAATCGAGCCCAGAGGTCTTCGGCGTCGTTCCGAGCCTTCGTGGGACGGCCGCTCTCACTGGCTCGGTGGTGGCTCGCGAGTGGCTCTCGACTGGCTCGCATACGAAATGACCTGTGCAAACGCGATGCTCGGTGAGGACATACCCAAGGCGCCCCACACGCGCGGAGCGACCACCGCGGAGATCGGACACGCAAGGGGCGATGGCAAAGACCGGCCGACACGGCCACGCCGGCTTACGCGCACCGGTCGCAGACCGGCACGACGACGGCCCAGCCCAGCCCCGGCCGCCGGTGTCGAGGGCGACCAGGAGGCAGCCGTCGGCAACCATCGCGACATCTACCGCCGAGTTCCGTAGGCCCCGCTTGCGCGAGCGGTATCGAGGGCTTGGCGGCGGTAATCGCTGGGAGTTCTGCCGTACGCGGCGCGGAACGTACGGCTGAAGGCGGTGGCGCTGGTGAACCCCCAGCGGGCGGCAATGGTTTGCACCGGCTCGTTGCGCAATTCGGGGCGGGCCAGCTCACTGCGGCATTGTTCAAGTCTCCGCCGCCGAATCAATGCGGCGACGCTCTCCTCCTGACCTTGGAACAGCGCGTACAGGCTGCGCAATGAGAGGTGATGACGGTCGGCGATAACGCCCGGGGTCAGCTCAGGGTCGCACAGGTTGTGCTCGATGAAGGCGGTGATCTGACGGAGCAACGCGTGAGCCCGGAGCTCCGAAGGCACTGCCCTCACGGCACCGAGCCGGTGCGCCAGGCACGAGGTAGCCAGTTCCACCGCCATGTTCCCAAGTCCGCCCAGTTCCTGGGGCCGGCAGTCGGGGCCGTTGCCGGCGAGCGCGACCAGGAACTGGGCCAGGATCGCCCCCATGCCCGTGCCACCGGGTATGCGCTGCGCAAGGAGCCGGTCAACCTGCTGCGTGGGCAAGAGCATCTGCGCCTTGGGTATCTGCAGAACGAACGCCTCGACGCTGCTGCCGTCTGTTCCGGAGCCGGACTCGTAGGGGCGGGATGTGTCCCACAGCACCATGTCCCCGGCCTGCAGCACCGCCTCGCCACCCTGTTGCGCGAACCACGCGGAGCCTTTGGTCACCAGCCCGAGTTGGTACTGCTCCGGGTCTCCCTTGCGGATCAGCGTTGGCGTGCGTCGCGAACGGAGCGGGGAGTAGGAGAACCTCGACACCTGGGCGGTTCCGAGGTCCAGCACGGCGCCCTCGGCATAGAACCCAGCGGCGTCCTGCGGAGTGAGCGCCGACGGCATCAAGGCACCGGACACCGCGTCGGCGAACCAGTCGAACCTGTCTGCTGCCGGCACCGCTCCTGCGGAACCACCCTGCCACATCGTCAAATCCCCCCGATACCCTGCTTCTCACCGCCGGTGCCTGCACCTGCAGCGATCAGAAGTCTGACGGACGGGGCGAGGCACTGCCATCACGACCGACTCCCGGTATGGGGAGGAGCCCTTCTCCCCGCTGCACGCATTGTGCAGGAGGACTGCATGGCATGCACACAGCAGCAGGCTCTCCGTTCATAGGCTGCGTCCCGCTCGACTCTTCTCAACCCGATCGGGGGAGCCTTGAACATCAAGCGGATGGCCAAGCACTTCGGTGTCGCAATCGCGGTTCCCGTGCTGTTCGCCGCCACCACCGGCATCGCCGATGCCAGCACCACCGCGCCGTACGTCGGCTACGGATACTCCACCAAGTACAACGCCGTGTTGTGCGTCCAGCACAACCTGAACTACGCCTTCCAGAACACGCCCCTCGCGAACCAGAACCCTCCGGCGCAGCTGGCCGAGGACGGGATTTGGGGGAACAAGACCTGGGGCGCTGTCGAGTGGTTCCAGAGCAAGATGAACATCCAGGCGGACGGAGTTGTCGGCCCGAACACCGGGGACTGGCTCGCGGGCTATGGCGACCCGGGCTCTCTCGGCTCGCCCTACCGCCCCTGCTACCCGTACATCCCCACCTCGTGGTGACGGCGTCGAACAGGAAGGCCGCGCACATGAGCATCGTGCGCGGCATCACCAACGATCTCTGACCGCCTGCAACCACTGAGAACACCCGGTTCACCCAGCCAAGGCGCGACCCGGGAAGGACAGGGCTGTCACCAGGTCCGGAGCACGCCAGAGATCTTTCCCGGATTCCTGTCACATCTGCGTGCGCCGATCCGTCAGTGCGGTGAAGACGCCAACCAGGCCGATACGAAAGAGAACAAAAGCCATGACGGACAGCTCTATCTCCCGGATGCCCAACCCGGCCGAGTTCGTGCCCGAGCTCAACGACATCAGCGCCGCCCTTTTCCGGGCCACGGGCAACCACTCGGTGCCACGCACCACGATGAACCTCGTCCACCTGCGCGCCGGGCAGATCGTCGGCAACACCTACCTGACGATCCTGAACACCGGCTTCCTACGCAAGGCCGGGGAGTCCGAGGAGCGCATCACCGCCGTCTCCTCCTGGCAGGACGCCCCCTACTTCACCGACGCAGAACGCGCCGCCCTCGCCCTGGTGGAGGCCACCCTCCAGCCCGCCCCGCACGGCAAGGAGCGCGTCTGCGACGAGCTGTACGCCGAGGTGGCGAAACACTACGACGAGAAGGCGCTGGCCACCCTGACCATCGCGATCGGCCAGATCAACTTCTTCATCGCCCTGGCCGTCATCGGCAAGCCGCAGCCGGTCACCTCCCTCGCGGACGAGCAGTGGGACTGACCTGTCCGTCAGCGAGGTCGGCCGACCCGGCCACGCGGGTCCGCATGGTCGTCGACGAACACCTACAGTGCCGCTAGGAGGGCGTCCAGGCTGCTTAGGTTCTGTGACCGCGTAGACACCTCAGGCGATTAGCAGGTCAAGCGGCGACCGGGAGTTCGGTGGGGAAGGCCGTGCTCTCATCGAACAGTGTGTGGTTCTGGAGGCAGTGGTAGAGCTGGCCGATCATGCGGTTGAAAAGGTTGCGCTGGGCGGCGGCATGCCAGTCTCCGTGGTTGTCGCGCCGCCTGCGGTAGTGGGCCTTGGCGCCGGGCGAGGCAGTGATCGCGGAAAAGGCCCACAAGTAGCCGGCGTGGTTGAGCCGGTCGTTCTTCACCCACCGGCGGGTGATGGACGACTTCTTGCCGGAGGCGCGGGTGATGGGTGAGGAGCCGGCGTACGCCTTCAGACCGCGGGCGTCGGCGAACCGGTGCCGGTCGTCTCCGATCTCGGCCAGCACCCGGGCGCCGAGCTGGACGCCGAGACCAGGGAAGCTGAGGATCACGTCAGCGTCCGGGTGCTGAGGGAAAGCCTCCTCGACCGCCTCGGCGAGGTCGTCGGCGGCGGTGCAGGCAGCCTCCAGTTGGACCAGCAGGGCCACCATCTGCTTGCCGAGCGCGTCCTCGACGAGCGGCGGCTGGTGGGCCCACTCGGCGCGGAAGACCTCGCGGAGCCGTTCGGCCTCGGCTTCGATGCCTCGCTTGCGGCCAGCGCGTTTGAGCGCGGCCTGGATCTGCGTGCGGGTCAGCCGGGCGGCCCTGGTGGGGGTGGGGGCGGTCTTGAGGAGTTCGCGGGCCTCGGGCCGGCACAGGCCGTTGTTCCACTTGGCGAAGGCGTCCAGAGCGGCCGGGTAGTACTCACGGAGCAAGGACCGGAGCTGGTTGGCGCACTGTTGCTTGTTCCACGTCGCGTCCTGCTGGGCGCGGGCGAGGACGGCGAGGGCCTGGGCGAGGTCGCTGTCCTGGGGCAGGGGGCGATGGGCGTGCATGTCGGTGCGGAGGATGTTCGCCAGCACCAGCGCGTCGCCGGGGTCCGACTTCTTGCGGGAGACGCAGTGGCGGTCGCGGTAGCGGGCGGCAGCCATCGGGTTGATCGCGAAGACCTGCCGCTTGCCGGTCCGTAGCACCGCCACCAGCAGGCCCCGGGAGGCCTCGATCACCACCGGAATTGGGTTGTCCTCGGTGTCGCCGTATTCGGCGAGCAGGTCCAGCAGGATCCGGTAGCCGAACGCGTCATCGGCGATGTGCCGCTTGGCCAGCAGCTGGCCGGAGTCGTCGACGAGGGCGACGTCGTGAGTTCGTTCGGCCCAGTCGATTCCACAGTAGATCACGTTGCTCCTCCCCTGAGCGTTGACTGTTTGCGCTGGTCACGAGCGCATGCGGGCCACGCAGCGACCTAATTCAAGGACTCGACCCCATGGCCGGTCCGCCACCTCAGCAGCCGTTCGTGGCGCCAGCTCACCCCACGGGCCTCGGTCTAAGCCGGAGCTCGAACGGCTCGGGCGTATCAAGAGGTCACCGTGCGACGGGCTCGTACCACAAACACCAACGAGTGGTCAGGCGACAGGTGTTGACGTAGTGGCGGCCGCGAAGGCACCGAGCGTCACCGCTCTACGCGGAGGCATCAACGCCGTGTTCGCCGAAGGTATCCGCCCGGTACCCACGCGACCGCCACCACGAGATCCGCCGGACCGTCCGCCGCTCTGATGCGAGGCGTCAGTCGCCAGGCAACGTTTAGACATCACGGTCCAGTTCGAACAGCACCGCAAGGTTCACAGCTCCTCGTGGCACCGTTAACAAGGAAATAGGTTCGCCGGGTTGGCCATGCTGCGCAGGGGAGTTGACGGCGCGCGTATGGTGGAGAGGAAACGCATCAACGCCCGCCCCGGGTTATGAGCCGGGCGGGCCGAACGGGGGAAGAAAGGTGCGTGCCCGATGACGATCGGGCTCCTCTTCACGATCGCTACTGTGTTCTACGGGGGTACGGTCTCGATCCTCGCTCTTACTGCGACCTTTGCTCCGCGTCGCACGCTGCGGCGTGAAGCGCGCAGCACCCTTGCTGTCCTGGTACGGGGGAGGGCGGTGGAGTCGCAGCAAGTAGACGGCGTGGCAGTAGGCCCAAGCAGCTGAGCGGTCACGGCGAAGTCAAGTGCTGATCCGTTTTCGGCGCCCGGGCACGCCAGCGCCGGGGTTGGTCAGGCTGCCGTTGTGAGGGGGCGGACGCCCCCTCGACTCGGCGGCCTTATCAATCCAGTGCGATGAAGTCGAACCAAGCATCAGGCCGACAGCAGGGGCGGGATTGGCCTCGTGATCGCGGCAGCCGGCAGCAGAACGTCAGGTTCGGCGCCGGGATCCTCGGCGATGACGAGGCTGGCCGCGTCGATGTCGAAGCCGTTTGGCCAGATGGTCAGGTCGCTCGCCAGTGCGCCTTCGAGTCTCGCGTGCTGCAGGTCGGCACCGCTGAGGTCGCAGCCCCGCAGGTCAGCCAACCGCAGATCCGCACGGACGAACACCGCCCCATGGGCCCGAGCCTTGCGCAGGTTCGCCTCCCTGAGGTCCGCACCGGAGAAGTCCGCCTCCCGCAGGTCGGCCTTGACCAGGCGTGCGCCGCGCAGATCGGCTTCGAGACAGCGGACCTGATGGAGAATCGACGTCCCGAGTTCGGCATACCGCAGGTTGGCTTCGATCAGTGACGCCCCGCTCAGGTTGACCTGGTACACGCTCGCCGCTTCCAGGCATGTGGCGTCGAGGTTGACACCGTTCAGCCACAGCCCGTCGCAGTCGGCTCGACGAAGGTCGGTGAAGCTTACGTTGAGCCAACCCGGGCTGCGTTCCTGGCCAAGGACTCCGAGGCAGGTGAGCGCCACCTGAGCATCGGCGGCACGGGTCTCCAGCGGGCGTACCGAGTTGATGGACGCGTCCGCCGCCGGAGCGCCCGGCTCCTGTGGCGGCCACGGCAGATGTGTCCGAAGGTATGCCGCCATGATCGAGACGACGGCTTCGTGGTCGCGGGCGGAGTGGTCCGCGATCCGCCACAGTGCGTAGATGCCGCCGATCCGCACGTCCAGTTTGTCACTGCCGAGCTGTTCCACTGCCCGGCTGAAGCGATCGGTGACATTGCCCTCCCGGGTGGCGTTCAGCCCGTCCTGGCTGACACGCAACTGCCGCCAGGTGGCGTAGGCGCCGAACAAGACGACCGCGCCACCGACCGCCTGCAGCAGCGTGGTACGCACGTTGTTCACCGCGTTCATCCGGTCCGCGGCAGCAAGGTGGCCGCCAGCGAGATCGTGGTCCACCACCATCCCTGGAAGGACCAGGAGCACTACGGACAGCACGGCCAGTGCGGCCACCCCGACCAACGCCACGGCCACCGTGCGAGTCGCGCGCCAGCGGCTACGAACACTTTCCCCCATAGCCATCGGATCCTAGAGCAAAGCCGAACCCGGCGAACCTGAGCGGTCACGGCACTAGCCGGCCCCCGGCACGGTCACCCCGCACACCCCAGACATCCGGCCATCCGCACTCCGGGTGCGCCCGAGACTTTTGGCACCCCACAGGCTGACGGCCGCGAGTGCGCCGCCGGAAATCACGTAGAGATCGTCGCGTTACGAGCCGCACTTAATGTCCCCTCATGGCGGATATATTTGACGCGTACGCGTTGGCCGACGCGTGGGACGAGATGTTTGTGCGGCCGGGTGAGGTCAGGACCGCCTATGAGCCGGTACTGGCGGCGCTGCAGCCGATCGCACCGAGTGAACTGCGTTTCAGAGCCGACCAGATGGCCCGGGCGTTCACCGACCGTGGTGTGACCTACGCCTTCGCGGGCGAGGAGCGGCCGTGGCCACTGGACCTCGTGCCGCGCATCCTCGACGCCCTCGAATGGGATCTCATACAACGCGGCGTCGGCCAGAGAGTCAGGGCCCTGGAGGCCTATCTCGCCGACGCCTATGGTCCCTGCCGTGCCTTCGAGGACGGCGTCGTGCCCTGGCGGCTGCTCCTCAACTCCCCCCATTTCCACCGCGTCGCGCACGGAATCGAGCCTCCCGGGGGCGTGCGCATCCACGTCGCCGGCATCGACCTCGTGCGCGACGAGGCCGGGGACTTCCGGGTGCTGGAGGACAATGTACGGGTGCCCAGCGGGGTCTCGTACGTGATCGAGAACCGGCGTGCGATGACCCGCATCTTCCCCTCCCTCTTCGCCGAGCAGCATGTGCTGCCCGTCGACGGTTACGGGCACCGCCTGCTGGCCGCCTTGCGCGCCGCCGCGCCCGACGGCACCACCGACCCCAGGGTCGTGGTACTGACCCCCGGGCCCAACAATGCGGCCTACTTCGAACACGCCCTGCTCGCCCGGCTGATGGGCGTGCAGCTGGTGGAGGGACACGACCTGCTGTGCCGGAACAACCGCGTGTGGATGCGGACCACGCGCGGCGAGGTGCCTGTCCACGTCGTGTACCGGCGTCTGGACGACGACTTCCTCGATCCGCTGCACTTCCGGCCCGACTCGGTGATCGGTTGCCCGGGGATCATGAACGCGGCGATGGCCGGCAACGTCACGCTCGCCAACGCCGTCGGAAACGGGATCGCGGACGACAAGCTGCTCTACACCTACGTCCCGGATCTGATCCGGTACTACCTGTCCGAGGAACCGGTCCTGCCCAATGTGGAGTCCTACCGGCCCGACGAACCGGGGCAGTTGGAGGCGGTCCTCGACCAGATCGAGCAGCTCGTCGTCAAGCCCGTGGACGGAGCGGGCGGTCAGGGCATCGTCATCGGGCCGAAGGCCGACCCCGACACCCTCGAACGCACCCGCAAAGCCGTCATCGCCGACCCGCGCGGCTTCATCGCGCAGCGGCCCGTCGCCCTGTCCACCTCCCCCACCCTCGCCGGCGAGGGCATGGCGCCGCGCCACATCGACCTGCGCCCGTTCGCCGTGCACGACGGCAACGATGTCTGGGTGCTGCCCGGCGGCCTCACCCGCGTCGCCCTCCAGGAGGGCAACCTGATCGTCAACTCCAGCCAGGGCGGCGGCTCCAAGGACACCTGGGTACTCGCCGAGGGCCCCGCCGAGCGGCCGGCCTCCGTCGGCTCCGGTGATCCGCCCGAGGTCGCTCCCCGCCAGCTGGGTCCCGACGGCACCACCACGGTCGTACAGGAAGGGGCGCAGCAGCAGTGAACGACGTGATCCTCTCCCGGATAGCGGAGGCGCTGACCTGGACCGGGCGGTACGTCGAGCGGGCGGACGCCACCGGCCGGATCCTCGACGCCTATCTGCACCGCATGCTGGAGGACCCCTGGCGCGACGAGGACGTGGCCTGCCGGTCGCTGTACGCGATCCTCGGCGTGGACGCGGGGGCGGAACCCGTGGACATGCAGCAGGTGCTGGACCAGCTCGCGTTCGACGCCCGCTCGACCGGTTCCATCGAGGGTGCGCTGGGCGCCGCCCGGCTCAATGCCCGCAGCGCCCGTGAGGCCGTCTCCTCGGAGATGTGGGAGTGCCTCAACTCCACCTGGCACGCCCTCGCCGACCAGCGGCTTGCCGCCCGCCGTACGGGCCCGTACGCCTATCTGGAGCTCGTCCGGCGCCGCGCGGCCCTCTTCTTCGGGCTCGCCGACTCCACGATGAGCCGGGACGACAGCTGGCGGTTCGTCATCCTGGGCCGGAGTCTGGAGCGGGTCGACATGACCGTACGGCTGCTGAGCGTGCGCGTGCTGGACGCGGCGCACGCACCGGACTGGCCGACGCTGCTGAGCGCGAGCGGCGCCGACGAGGCGTACGCGCGCGTGTACGGCGGTTTCGGCGACACCCCGCGGGTGGCCGAATTCCTGCTTCTGGACCGGGACTTCCCGCGCTCGGCGCTGCATGCACTGACCACGGCCGAGGAGTGCCTGACCGCGCTGGGCCGCCCGCGCCAGGACCCGGCACGCCGCCCGATCGGCCGCCTGCGTACCCGCCTTGAGTACCTGGACTCGAACGCCCTTGAGGAACAACTACCGGTACTGCTGCGGGACTTGCAGCAGGCTTGCATGACGTCCGCCGACGCGGTGGCGGAACGGTTCTTCCCGTACCAAGGGGCCGTCGAGTGGGCCCAGGAAGGAGTGTGAGCGTGACCAGGAAGGGAATCCGCCGCCTCCGCATCCGGCACGTCACGCACGTCTCCTACGCGCAGGCCGCCGTCTCCTCGCACAACGAGGTCCGCATGACCCCGCTGACGCTGCCCGGCCAGACCGCCCTGGACGGCCGGGTGACCGTCGGCCCGGCGGCCGCGACCTGGTCGTACTGGGACTACTGGGGCACCCAGGTGACCGGCTTCGACCTGATGGACCCGCACTCCGACCTCACCATCACCGCGTCCAGCCTGGTCGAGACGGCCCCGCCCGGTCCGCTTCCCGAGCCGCCCGGCTGGGCGGAGGTGGCCGAACGCACCACGCGCTCCCGTCTGCTGGAGTTCGCGAACCCGACGGTGCGTACGACGGTCCCGGCGGAGCTGATCGCCCACGCGCGGGACGTCACGGCGGGCCTCGACCCGCACGAGATGGCCGTCGCCGTCTCCTCGCTGGTCGCCGACCGGGTGTCGTACCTGCCCGGCACCACCGGCGTGACCACCTCCGCCGCCGAGGCCTGGGAGCAGGGCACCGGCGTCTGCCAGGACATCGCCCACGTCACCATCGCCCTGCTGCGGGGCCTGGGGCTGCCGTCCCGCTATGTCTCCGGCTACCTGCACCCGGAGAAGGAGGCCGAGCTCCACCGCCCGGTCGCCGGGCAGAGCCACGCCTGGATCGAGTACTGGGCGGGCGGCTGGTGCGGCTACGACCCGACCAACCGCACCCGCGCCGACGAGTCCCACGTGGTGGTCGGCCGCGGCCGCGACTACGACGACGTGCCCCCGCACAAGGGCGTGTACCGGGGGGTGGCGGGCGGGCCGCCGGAGGTGACCGTGGAATTCACACAGGTTGCCTGAACGCGACAGAGGGCCGGGAATCACTCCCGGCCCTCCGGACGACCCCTTCATGACGCGTCACCCGACACCGAGCACGTCGGGCGAAGTCCGCTGCGGTTCGGCAGCCCCCTGAAGGGGTGCGGGGCTGTGTCTGATATGCCCCTTGCAGCCGGGCGAAGCCGTGACCATCTGACGAGCCCCGCCCTCCAAGACGACGGATCACCCGCGACCCATCAGACAAGCCCTGGCCACGACGGCGCCACAGACGATCGGCGGCACATCGTGGCACGTCCAGCTGGGCGCTTGGTCAGCTCTCCAGTGCAGCGGCCTCCTTGACGGCCACTCCGCTCCGCCCTTCGGCCATCAGCGTATCCACCAGCCCGACGATCCGGCTCGCGGCTTCCCGCACCGGAATCCCCGCGCGGTGGATGTTGGAGAGGAGGTTGCGGTCCGCGTCCGTGTGCCCGGGACGCGGCCGGTACGCCAGGTACGCGGAAAGGCTTTCCGCCGTCGCCAGGCCCGGGCGTTCACCGATCAGCAGCACGACCACCGCCGGGTCCAGCAGCTCGCCGATCTCGTTGAGCACGCCGACCCGGCACTGCCGCACCACGATCGGACGGCCCACCGACCAGCCGCGCGCCGCGCAGCCCTCGTGCAGCAGCGGCAGGAGAGCCGGCACCTGGGCGAGTACGGCGGTGCAGGACAGCCCGTCGCCGATCACGAGCTGCACGTCCGGGCCGGGACCGTGCTCGGCCCGGATCGCCTGCCGCGCCTGCGGGGTGAGGCGCCGGCCCAGGTCGGGGCGGCGCAGGTAGCGGTGCCGGGAGTCGGCCATGGTGGCGACCACCGTCCAGGGGAAGCGGTCGGCCAGCGCGGCCATCCCAGGGCCGTCGAGGTCCAGCGGTGTCGAGACCGCGTCCCGCGCGGCCGCATGGTCGCCGCGCAGGGCGAGCAGGGTGGCGGTGCGGTAGGAACTGCCCGCCCGGCCCGTGAAGATGCGGGCGGGGGTCGCCGCGCGCAACCAGGCAGCGGTTCGCTCCGCGGACGTCGGTCCGGCCGAAGGGGCCCAGAGCTCCAGGTGCTCCGTCACGCCACACCCCCGGGGAGGAGTTCGCGCAGGGCTCCACTGCCTTCCAACGCGGAGGCGAGCTCGGCCGGGCTGGTCGGCAGGGCGTGCGCTTTGCCGCCGGGGCGGCCGTCGGAGGAGATGCCCATCTCGGCCAGCCAGAACTCGAACTCCGGAGCGGTGCGCAGGCCCAGCGTCCGGCGGACACTCACCACGTCGTGGTAGCTGGTGGTCTGGTAGTTGAGCATCACGTCGTCCCCGGCCGGGATGGCCATCACGAAGGTGCACCCGGCAGAGGCGAGCAGCACCAGCAGGTTGTCGTTGGAGTTCTGATCGGCGTCCGCGTGGTTGGTGTAACAGACGTCCACGCCGGTCGGCACGCCCATCAGCTTGCCGACGAAATGGTCCTCCAGGCCTGCGCGGGTGATCTGCACCGAGTCGGCCAGGTACTCCGGCCCGATGAAGCCGACCACCGAGTTGACCAGGAACGGGTCGTAGAGCCGGGCCACCGCCTGCGCCCGCGCCTCCAGGGTGAGCTGGTCGACGCCGTGGTGGGCCTCGGCGGAGAGCGCACTGCCCTGGCCGGTCTCGAAGTACATCACCTGCTCGCCGGCGAACTCGCCCGCCCGTTCGGCGTGGTGGGCGAGCACAGCCTCCCGGCCGCGGGCGAGCAGCCCGAGGTCGATGCCGAAACTCGCGTTTGCCGCCTCCGTCCCGGCGACCGACTGGAAGAGCAGGTCCACGGGTGCGCCCGCCTCCAGCGCGGCCAGCTGGGTCGTGATGTGCGCCAGCACGCAGGACTGGGTGGGGATGCCCAGCCGGGCGATCAGCTCGTGCACGCCGCGCAGCACCTCGCCGATCACCGGCACAGACTCGGTGGCCGGGTTGACGCCGATCATCGCGTCACCACAGCCGAAGGCCAGGCCGTCCAGCGCGGACAGCATGATGCCGCGCACGCTGTCGGTGGGATGGTTGGGCTGGATACGAGAGCCGAAGACGCCCGCACCGCCCATGGTGTTACGGCAGCGGGTGGTACGGCGCAGCGGGGCGGCCGCCACCACCAGGTCCAGATTGCTCATCAGCTTGGCGCAGGCGGCGGCGATCTCCGGGGTGATCGCCGCGTGCAGCCCACCCGACCAGTGCTGCCGGAAGTCGGGCTCCAGGACCGACTCGCGCAGTTCACCCACGGTGAGCGAGGCGAGCTCCGCGAAGCGCGCCGGGTCGGCGGGCACGGAGACCGCCTCCGTCACGGCGTCCTCCACGACGGGAGTCGCGGCGATCTCGGCCAGCCGTACGTCGGCCAGGGCGAGCTTGGCCGCTACTCGCTCCCGCTCGCTGCGTGCGGCGAGTCCGGCGAGTTGGTCACCCGACTTCACCTCGTTCGCCTTGGCCAGCAGCTCGGGCAGCGTGGCGAACGTGAACCGCTCGCCACGCAGAGTGCCGCGGTAGACCATACTGTCAACCTCTCCGAACTCTCTTTGCGGTACGCATGAGGGGCTTTCAGCGCTCGTGGGACTCGGCCAGCACGGTGCTGCCGATCCGCTCGTAGCGCGCCCGGTCGGTGGACCGGAGCACCAGCGCCGTCACCGCGCCCAGCACGCCCACACCGATCACCAGGTAGGGGGTGAGGGTGTAGACGGGGCTGTTGGAGGCGGCGCCCGCCGCGAAGGAGAGGTTGCTGAACAGCAGGTAGACGACGTAGGCCATGCCCGCCGCGCCCACAGCCGGGCAGAGCAGGGTCCGCCACCAGCTACGGGTCTCCGGGTGGCGCTTGCCGCCGTGGAAGTACCAGATCACCGAGACGGAGCAGATCGCCTGGACGATGAGGATCCCCATCGTGCCCATGATCGCCAGCAGGCCGAACTCGTAGTAGTACGGCACGTCCGGCGCGGCTTTACTGGGGGCCTGGAAGAGGAAGAAGTACAAGGTGATGAGCAGGGTGATCACGGACTGCACGATCGAGGCGACCCACGGGGACTTGTGCTTGTCGTGGGTGGCGCCGAGCGGGGTGACGGCCTTGTGCAGGCCCTCGCGGCCGATCGCGTAGAGGTAGCGGGAGGCCGAGTTGTGGAAGGCCAGTGCGCAGGCGAAGGAGCCGGTGACAGTCAGGACCTGGTAGAGGTCCTTGGCCCAGACGCCAACGAACTTCTGGGTGATGCCGAAGAAGAGATCGAAGGGGTTGCCGGTACCGCCCTGGGCGATGGTGACGGCGTTGTGCGCGCCGTTGCCCGCGATGGTCATCCAGGAGACGAAGGTGTAGAGCGCGCCGAGCGCGATGACGACGAGCAGGGTGGCGCGCGGGATGATCCGGGTCGGGTTGCGGGACTCCTCGCCGTAGACCGCGGTGGTCTCGAAGCCCACCCACGACCAGAAACCGAAGAACAGACCGATCGCCACGCTGCCGCCGGCCACCGCGGTGAAACCGCCTGCCGGGTCGAGGGAGCCGGTCATCAGCCCGTCGGGGCCGCCGCCGTGGAAGAGCACCGAGCCGCCCATCAGCAGCAGGATCAGTACCTCGGCGACCAGGAAGACGCCCAGCACCTTCCCGGAGAGCTCGATGTCGAAGTAGCCGAGTACTGCGATGGTGAGGATGCCGAAGAGCGCGTAGACGATCCAGCTCAGTTTCGGCCCGCCGAAGGTCTCCACGTCCGTCTTGAAGAAGGACGCGAAGATCCCGATCAGCGAACCCTCGAAGACCACGTAGGCAAGGGTCGCGATGAGGCCGCTGGCCAGCCCGGCGACCCGGCCCAGGCCGCGGGTGATGAAACCGTAGAAGGCGCCGGTGGCGGTGATGTGCCGGGCCATCGCGGAGTAGCCGATGGTGAAGATCACCAGAACGGCGGTGCAGAAGATGAAGGTGGCCGGGGTCCCCGTGCCGGCTCCGGAGCCTATCGCTATGGGCACGTTGCCCGTCATGGCGGTGATGGGAGCGGCGGTGGCCAGCACGGTGAAGACGACGCCCCACATGCCCAGCGCCCCGGTGCGCAGGCGCTTGGGCTCGGGAGTGGCGCCCGTGCCGGGACCGCCGAGAGGCGTGTGGGCGGATTCTGTAGTAGTCACGCGATCTGGCTCCGGATGTTGCGGGATGTTGCGCTGGACGGTGTAAGTGCCCGATCGTCGCGAACCCTCTTTACGGAATGCGGCGGCCGCCGTTTCGTCCTCGTTAAGCAGGGCGAAAGAGACATATCTCATGCCATTCGTGGCCGCGTAGGCCGTAGTGAGGAAGTCCTGCGACACCTCCGCGAGCCGTAATTGCGTCGGGGGCGGTTCGCGTTGAGGGCCCGCGATCACGCCGGCGGCAGAGCCGCCGCGTGCGGAAGACGGGGCCGCTGAAGCCTGTGTGGCTATGTGTGCCGGATCAGACGGCGACGTTGGGCTCGAGCCGTCCGGTGAGCCGCTCAACCCGCCCCAGCTGGGTCCCCGCCCTGGCCATGGTGGGAGCGAGCACACTGCCCGCTCCAGCGAGTACGGCGCCCTGCGGGCGAGGCCCATGGACGTGACCGGGTGCAGCGCCCGTGTGACGGTGAAGCGCATCGAAAGCCTGACGGCCGTAGACCACCCCGCCGGCGTCAGGCACTGTCCCGGAACGCTGCAACTCTTCCAGCTCACGCGAACGGCCGGCGCCACGGTGCAGGCTACGAGGGTGAGACGCAGAGAACCGCCCGAGGTCGTCATCGAGTACGTCTTCGTGGATGGACCCGAAGGTGAGCAGCTGGCGATCAAGCAGGGCGAAGCCATCCGTGATGTCCTCGCGTGGCTGTACACGCACCCCGGCTGTGCGGAGCGCAACAGGGAACCAGACGGCACCTTCTCCGGGCATGGAGGCCGGCCTTGCCGTCGGGCTCACGGCGTTTGTTCCCTGACAGGTGAGCACCCTTGGAGGAGCGGCGTAGCGCGGTAACAACAGGACGAGCGGTTCCCCTCCGTCACTGTGGCACGGTCATGGACTTCGTCGGCCCGGGCCAGTCGGCAGGCCCACCACCCAGTCCCGAGACGAGGCACCTGCCCCGGTTCCCCATTCGACTCGCGCCGGACCAACGCCTACGATCTGAGCAACGGAGTCGTAAAGGCCTCCGACTTGACCTCCTCGGCGGTTACGCGGTGGCCGGCGGTCTCCAGCGGGGCTGCGGTCCGGTCCACGACGTCGTCGACAGTGACGCCGGGTGCGAGTTCGACCAGCCGTAGACCGTCGGCCGTGACGTCTATGACGGCGAGGTCCGTGATGATCCGGTCGACGACATCCAAGCCGG
>NZ_JBSFJZ010000086.1:0-18590 GCF_053598315.1 Streptomyces sp. NPDC001153 | reverse complement strand
CGCACGCTCACGCAGCTCGGCAGGATAAGGGGACGGACGGGCCATGACTCGATCCTCTCAGGGAATCGAGCCTCCATCAGACCCGGAGCGGTTCACGGTGAGCCTGTTGAAGGCCTTGCGGCGACGAGCCGCCGGGGCCGTGGACGGCGGTGTACGTGCATTGGTGCTCCGGGTCGAGCAGGCGGGCAGGCTGATCGGGGCGGGGCGGCCGCAGGAAGCCGAGGCCGCGCTGCGCGAGGTCCTGCGGCTCTGCCTGGCGGACCCCTCGATCGGCCCGGATCACACGGTGACGCATCAGGCTCGGTGCAAGCTGGCGAGCGCACTTCTGGCTGCGGGTGAGTACCAGCAGGCGAGACGTGAGGCGGAAGCCGTGTTGGCGGCGCGGCTGGTTCCCCGGCCAGGGTGGGAACTGCTGCGGCTCCAGCCTCGCGATGTCCTCGCTCACGCGATCAACGCGCAGGGCGAGCATGCGCGGGCCGCTGCGCTCTTCGCAGAAGTCGC
The DNA here is from genome assembly GCF_053598315.1 of Streptomyces sp. NPDC001153. Taxonomy (NCBI): domain Bacteria; kingdom Bacillati; phylum Actinomycetota; class Actinomycetes; order Kitasatosporales; family Streptomycetaceae; genus Streptomyces; species Streptomyces sp. NPDC001153. The sequence goes on along the minus strand of NZ_JBSFJZ010000086.1, from coordinate 18,089 downwards.
CAAGGGGTACCGAGATCTCCATGGACCGCGCCATCCGCTGGTCCTGAAAGCGCGCTGCGAGCGCGCGCAGGCTCTGGCGTACACCGGGGCGGACCACACCGAGGTGGAGTCCGAGTGCCGGGAGGTGCTCAGACGGTGTCGCCGGGACAGCGCGTACTCTCGCTTGGTGGCGTGGGCCGCGTCCAACGGGCTGGCCTACGCACTGACGCAGCAGGGCCGTCACACCGAGGCCGAGGAGGTGGCACGGCAGGCGCTGCGCGATCTCGACCAGTCCGCGAGCACCCTCGTGCGTGAGCGCTTGGATGTGGTCTTCCACGCTGCGCTCGCGCGTGCGCTCAACGGCCAGGGCCGGCATGAGGAAGCGCTGGATCTTCTGGACACCGGACTGGCGTCGGCGAAGGTGCGCCACACCGAAGCGGGCGTGATCGAGTTGGTGCGTGCCGTCGCGCTGTCCGGCCTCGGACGCCACGCCGAGGCGGAAGCCGAAGCCCGCCTGGGCCTGCAGGAGATGCAGGGCACTTTGGGATCCGGTCACGGGCGCATCATGCAGGCGAGGAAGGTGCTCGACGAGATCGCCACCCGCACGCGTGGCCTCTGACGCCGCGGGCCCGCTCGGCTTCGGCCGGTACGTCCCGGTACAACGACGGAAAGGGTGAGGCGGATGGCTTCGGATGGCACCGTCGCCCGCCACGGAGCCGCCCGAGGGAGCTGAGCGGGCCCCACCGAAGCGCGGTGGCGCGAACCATCGCCTGCCTGCACCGCTTTGCCGCCTCCGCCGTGCCGCACGAACTGCGCTCGTTTGACCAGGGCCGCCGAGTGCGCATCGGCGCCGCGGTCCTCGGCATGGGTACCCCAACGGCTGATCGACCCGGGCATGTTCGGGGTGAGCGGCACTGATCACGCGTGGAGGCCGGCCGAGCCACCACAGTCTCGTCCCTTTCTCGGGCCTCCGTGCGCTCTGGGTGATTCCGCGTCAGGACGCAGGATGCGGCAGACTGATGGAACGGCTTTCCTCCACCACGCGATAGCCGGCGCTCGTGTACAGGTTCATGGCCACCTCGTTGCCGCCCCACACGGTGAACATCAGCGTCGTGTCGCCCGCTTCGAGCGTCGCCTGCTCGCCGGCCGCCATCGCGGCCCGCCCGTACCCGTTGCCGCGGTGCTGCTCCTTGATGTGGAGGGAGTAGCCATAGGTGACTCCAGGGAGGTGCCCGTGCTTCAGCCACCCGGTGCCGATGTCCTCGCCCCGGTCCTCGAGCACCAGGAAGGTGTTGTCGGGCGTCGCCAGGCCCTGGGGTATCAGGTCGGCGAAGTCGCGGTCGGACTTGCGTACGGCCTCCTCGTGACTCAAGGCTCCCGAGCGGACGATGTCGCCCACGTAGGCGGCCTTCTCGAAGGCGAGCCAGTGGGGGTATTCGGCCTGTGTCATCGGCCGTGCGGTGACACCGGAGAGGGGTGTCTGCGGGGCATCGATGCACCGCGCCCTGAGCTGGCCGCGGACGCTGTAACCGTCGAACAGCTCGCCCGCGGGCCCGGTGAGCCGGATGCTCAGCCGGCGTGCGCCGCCCTCGGCACACCACTGCTCGGCCCAGTCTCGGGCGGCCTCCTCGTGTCCCCGACCGGCGTGGGGCGCGTCGATGTGGAGGTCGCAGATACGGCCCGCGAGGGCGCCGTGGTGGTCGGCCACGACCACGGCGACATGTCCCACACGCCTCCCGGCGTCGGTGATCTCGGCAACGGTCCAGTCGCCGATGTCTGCGCGTATATCTTCGACCATGCGCTCCGCGGCCGCCTCACCGAGCCCGGCCGCTGTGTAGGAGGCGAGCAGCCGCCGCTCGAAGTCCTTCTGCCAATGCGTGTTGTCACCAAGGATGCTGAATTCCCTCACCTGATCACAGTAGTCACGTGGTCATGGACCTGGGCGGAATATCGCGGGGGAGGGGGGACGCCGCCTGTCCCGGATGGGAGCTGAAGTCGGTTCCGCTGCCGGGGAGACGGGTGTCCGGTGTGGTCGACGCCGGGTGCGCCGGCGGTCCGTCCGATCTGATCGGCGGAGCTCGTCCGGCTTCGGCGTGGGGAGTCGAGGAGGGCGAGTGGTGTCGGCAGGTCGCAGGCGCGTGAGCGCGGTGCCGATCGGATCACCGCCACAGCCCGCGGCGATGAACACCTCGGTCATGAAGCTTGGCGGGACCTGATGGAGAAGTAGTCGGTGAGCGGTGCGGCGTAGCCGGTCATGCAGTCGGGTAACCGCGAAACCGCGGCCTATGGGGAACGTGCGCTCCTGCGCGGTGATGCGAATACCTGCGCAGAGGTCGCTTCCACAAAGTCCACCTCACGGTTGCGAGGCTGGTGCGACGGCTGGAGCTTGCTACGACCGTTGGCATGAAATCACCTTCCTGCTCTGGTTGTTACGTGCGTGTGCGCGGGCCCAGCGGGTGCGGTCTACTGCGCGGCGTGGAGAGGATCCTGCTGATCGAAGCGCTCGCACACTCGGGTCCCTATGCGCTGGATGCCGCCCGTGCACTCGGCGCGCGCGTTCTCGTCGCCACCCACGCGGACCTCCACGAGAGCCACCCCGCCGCATTGCGGGACAAGATCCACGGCACGGTGTTCACCGGCGTCACCCACCCACAGTGGGCGCCGGCAGATGTGGCCGCGATGAGTACTTCAACCCGCCCCTGGTCGAGACGCACTCCATCGGCGGCGCCTACCGGGCCGAGACCGGTCGCACGCGCCACGCCGCCGTGCTGCCAAGGCTGGCAAGGGAGTGCGCGATCCGGTTCCTCACCCCACCGCGGCCCGGCACCTTCCACCGGCCGGCCATCCACGCCCGGTACGACGGCCTGGTCGACCAGGACACCGCCACGCCGCCCGGCGCCGCCGCCGGCCGTGCCACGACAGCTCGGCCCGCACCGGCCACCTGGCCCCCGCACCGCCCCCTCGACCGCCCAGGTCAACGCCGACGCCGCCCACGCACTCGCCCACATCCGCAGAGAAGTGAGCTGACATGCAGCGCATCGCCTTCCTCCGCTCCGTCGACATCCGGCGCGCCGACCCCTACATCCACGGCATCGCCCCCGCCCTGGCACGGCTCGGCGCCGAGGCCCGCCTCTTCCACACCCATGGCGACTGCAGCCCGGACCTGTTCCCGGGTACGAGCGAGCGGCTCGACCCCGCCGCGACACCGGACGAGTTCGTCGAGCGGGTGCGGGCCTGGGGAGCCGATGCCGCCGTGGCGATATCCCTGCCGGACGAGAACGCCCTGCGCGACGCCGTGACCAAGACCAAGCTCGAAGCCCTCGGCATTCGCACCGTCATGACTCCCCTCGCCGCCACGCGCGTCCTGTGCGACAAGTGGGAGACCAAGCGGGTCCTGGAGGCGCACGGCATCACCACCCCGCCCGCCGTCCTGGTCGACAGCGACCTCCTCAACGACCGGGCGCTGCCCGTCCCGGCCTACCCGGACACTGTCCGGCTTGCCGCTCAGGACATCGGATATCCCCTCATGGCAAAGCCGCTCTGGGACTCCACCAGCATGGGCATCGAGTTCATCCCGGACCCGGCCGCCCTCGACCGCCACCTGGCCGCCCGCCCCGCGGCGCACGCGGTCCTGGAGAAGTGCGTCAGCGGACGGCTCTGCTCGGTCGACATCGTCGGCGCCGACGGCCACTACACCGTCATGCCGCTCATCTGGACCGGCACGGCGGGAGGCCCTCCCGCCTTCACCTTCGAGGACCTGCGATACGTCAACCCCGCCCCGGACGACGACTTCCGGCCCACCGCGCAGCGCTTGGTGGACCTGTGTACGGAACTCGGGGCCGAGGGGTCCGTCAACGTCGACATGATCTACGCCGACGGCATCTACCACGTCCTGGAGATCAACCCCCGGATCGGCGGCGCCACCACCTTGTCCATCGCCGCCAGCGGATTCAACACCTTCGTCGCCCTCCTCGACATCCTGGGCGGTGCCTGGCCGACCCGGACCGACGCACCGGCCGAGCGATTCGCGATCGAATGCCTCACCGCGAACCCCACTCCCGCGCTGCTCGCCGAACTCCGCGCCCGCATCGAACTCGTCACCTGCCACGACCTGATCATCGACGGCCACAACCGCGGCGGCATCCTCACGTTCACCGTGAACCCCGGCGACGAACAGCGGACGGTGAAGGAACTCACCGCGCTGTGCGCGCAGACCGGCTTCATCCCGACCCCCAAGCTCGAAAAGATCCGCCGCCAGCTGACCCCCGCGAGCCGGTGAACATCCCGACCAGCGGGCGAGCGTAGGACGCGCTTCGATGCCCTTCGCTCTCGGCGCCGATGTGACGGTCTCCGGCGACGGGACGTGGGGGCCGCGCTCCACCATCTCGGTCGACGTGTTCCAGCCCGAGAGGCGGTCGTGCTGATCGCGCGGTTCGGTCGGTGCCGTCATCAGACCGAGCTTGGGACGCTCACTGCGGTCCGCTTGCTGTGGTCCTTGATTACCTCGCTCGAGCAGACATGTAGCCCACTCCCCGCCCGCCGGGCTGGACGTGCCGAGCCGGTGGGCGGTTCAGACGCGAGCCGGAAGTTCGGGCCCGGCGTCCAGAAAGAAGGCTCAGCGCCTACCAATAGTGCCGCCGGCCGGCGACCGCGTGCCCCATAGAGCCCAGGATCCACAACACGGCGCCTACGACCACGAGGATTACGCCGATGGTCCACAGGATGGATATCCCTGTGACGAAACCGATGACGAGCAGGATGACACCCAAGGCGATCATGACAGGCCTCCTGGTGATGAATGGGTCCAGCCATCCGAGTGCCCCGAACCGGAACGTGATACGCCATGAGGCTCATGTCGTCCTTGCTCTGTGTGAGCGGGCCGTGCGGCAGGGCCGGACGGGTGGGCAGGGGTTGGACGGGAGACGCCAGCTCCGCTACCCGGAGTGATCACCTGGCTGCTTTGTCTGGGCCACGACCTACGCGTTCGCGCCGCCGGTGACCGGCGGAATCCACTCGTGCCGCTCGGGTAGCATGATCGAACTCACGACGAGCTCCCTCATCGTGTCCTTCACCGGGAGATCATGCTGTCCGGCACGAAGGCGACAATTGATTAACAAATTAACAACTAGCAAATCGGTCAGATAATTGATACCAATCGCGTCGCGGGTGTTTTCGCGAATAAAATCCAGATTTGAGTTCGCCGTGTGCCACCGGCCGCGGGTGACGCTGTGGGCAACGGCGGGTGTGGTGGCCCTCGGGTTCCTCGTTGCACTGGAGGTCGGCGCGCGTCGCTACTGCTTTCCGGGGCCGATCACCAATCAAGTGCGAGAGGTGATATTCCCGCCCAAATCTGGTTTCATTCTGTATGCCAGTATGGCGTTGATGATGGTCGTGCTCACCTGGCGGCAACGGTTCATCGGGGCTGGTGTGGCGATCGGTATTGACGTCGCCTTATTGCTGGCGAGGTGGGCGCTCGGCATCAAGATCACCGATGGTCACCCCTTCGGTACCGGTGCGTTGTGGGTGATTTTGGGCCATGCCGTCATCGCTGTCACGCGGCGAAAGGGGCGAGAGCGTGTCCTGCTGTTGCAGGGCGTCGGGCTGGGCCTGCTGTTGGTGGCCGGTCGCAAGGCCGGCGATACCTGGCTGCTGATCACGTCGAAGACCCGAACGGCCGTCTTCGACCAGTACGTGGCAACCGCTGATCACGCTCTGGGCAACCCGTCGTGGCTGGCAGGCCGGATGGTCAGGGCTACCGGTCCGATCGGCTCCCATATTCTCGACTATGTCTACATTCAGCTTGCGGTAGCCGCAGTCGTCGTTGCGGCGTACCAACTGCGCAACGTGGCGATCGAGCGTCGATTTCCGAGCCACCATCTCGTGCGCACCTTTCTGGTCATCGGCCTGCTCGGGCCGGGAATCTACATGGTCTTCCCGGTGGTCGGACCGGTCTTCGCCTACGGCGCAGATGGCGGTCACTGGGCGGTGGCCAACCTGTGGCCCGACACGCCTCCGCCGATCTATGCGCCGCACCAGATTCCGTTCGACGAGATCACCCCGCGCAACTGCATGCCCAGCCTGCACACAGCCTGGGCCACGGCCATTTTCCTTCATTCCCGAAAGGGGCCACGGATTCTGCGCTGCGCAGGCGCGTTCTGGCTGGTTGCCACGCTTTGCGCAACGCTGGGGTTCGGCTACCACTACGGCGTGGATCTCGTTGCCGGCGTGGTGTTTGCACTCACCATCGAGGCGGCTCTGCGCTTGTCCGAACGTGGCTGGGACCGGTCGGGAATCCAGCTGGTCGTTCATGGCACCGCGGTGTTTGTCGCGCTCTTGCTGTCCTATAGGTATCTGCCTATGCAGATGGCCAGACACCCGTGGGTGTTCGGACCACTTCTCATCCTGGCGATGGCCTCAGTGGTCCACGGCTACGTGCGGACCACCAAACTGTGGGATCCGGCGACTGCACCAGTGCGGCAACCGGAACCGCAACCCGAACCCGTATGAGTCATATGGCGCCAGGAGGAGCGCGAGCACTCCGGGACCTGCACATAACGTGACTTTGCGTTGTGGATTACGCACGTTGCGTTGTCGCCGAGCAGAACGCCCGCCCCGTGCGTATGACTCAATCACAGAAGGAACGGGCGGGATGACCGGGGCGGCGGGCCCCGCCCGGGGATCGCGCGCGGTCCGCGCCGCCTTGCGAACCGGTCGGAACTGCCGCGCTCGGGGCGCCGTAACCAATGATCACTCTCAGCAGTAAGGCCTTCCCGGCTCGGATGCGAATCCGCCGGGGAGGCCTTTTTCATGCCCTGGAGGGAGCGTCTTGTCGATCACCGGTTGCGGAGTACCAGCAGGTCTGGCGGAGATCGTCGCTGGACGAATGTGCGAGGATACCCGGGTGAATGATCTGTTCGTCCGCCCGGCCGGAGAGGCCGACTTGGCTGTCCTCGTCCGCCTCCGCGACGACGCGGCACGCTGGATGCTCACCCGCGGTGTCACCGGGCAGTGGCGGCCCGGAGAGCTGGACGAGGACCACTTCCGCCGGGCCATGGTGCATGGCGAGGTCTGGCTCGCGGAGGTCGGCGGGCACATCGCCGGCGCCTGGGAGCTTTGGTGGGAGGACGAGGCTGCCTGGGGTCCGCAGCCGCCCGTGGCCGGATACGTGCACCGGCTCATGGTGGACCGAGACGTCGCCGCGCCCGGGACGGGGCGGCAACTGTTGAGCGCCGCGGAACACCGAGTGGCTGCGGCGGGTAGGACATGTGTGCGCCTGGACTGCGTGGCCGACAATGCACAGCTCAACGCCTACTATCAGAACGCCGGTTACCGCGTCGTGGGCCACAAGGAAGGCAAACCGCAGCCGGGCGGGACGCCCAAGTCCTTCACGCTGCTGGAGAAGCAGCTCTCGCATGCGGGGTAGGGCGGAGATCGGGCATCTCTTTCCGGTCGTGGCGTGACGTACCCGAGCGGCGCCGACGGCACATTCGACCGCTCCTCGCCGCAGCCCGTACACGCACGGAGATGGACTGACAGGTAGCACCCGACTCCACAATCGTGCGAGCCCTCACCGCCGGCACCCGCAACGACTGCACGCAGGCTGAAGCGGCATCAGTCGCATCCCTGTCTCATGCGCGCGCCTGCGGCCCACCAGGCGGCCTGGCAGTCGGCGACCCTCCGCAGGACTGTGAGCAGAAGGCCGGACAGCCCGATGCAGGCGCCCACGCCTGCGCACGTCGGCCGGGCAGGTGCGGTGGGGGTTCTCGCAGGTGGTACGGAAGGGGGCCGACGGCCACGGTGAAGATCAGGGCGCCCGCACCCCCGGCCGAGGAGCCGCACCCCGCACCACACCCCGCACCACACCCCACATCGCACCCGCGCCGCGCACCCGCGCCGCGCACCCGCCCCGCGCGAGGCCGGCCGGCCAGGGGCTCTGGGAGAAGGGGCATCGCGGAAAGGGCTGGTGTTCAGCGCGGAATCACCCAGCCCGGCACCCAGGTCCCGGCGGCGTCGTGGTCGGCCGCTGTGGTGGCGAGGTGGGCGCGCAGGGTGGCCAGCGCTGGGTGGGGGTTGTCGCGGTGCCAGAGGAGCGAGTGCGGGTAGACGGGCGTCGGGTCGGTCACCGGGATGCGGCGCAGGCCGTGATCGGCGGGCCAGACAAGGCGGGTGTGTTCGCCCATGAACGTGGCCAGGGCCGGGGTGTCGGCGATGGTGTCGAGGAGCGCGTCGGAGCCGAAGTTGGGGCCTGTCGCCTCGAGGGTGAGGCCGAACTCGGCGACGAGGTCGTCGTAGTAGGCGGCCCACTCGGTACCGGGGACGATGCCGGGCATCCAGATCCGGTGCCCGGCGAGCTGAGCGAGGGTCACCGAGCGGGCCCCCGCCAACGCGTGGGCGGGGCCGGTGAGAAGCTGGAGCGGCTCGTCGAGCACACGGACGGACTCGATGTCCTCGGGCAGGGGCCGGCCGGGAGCGCCGACAGCGCGAAAGGATGCGTCGATCGTGCCGGAGCGGATGGCGGCGACGGCCGCCTCGATATCGAACAGCATCACCACGTCGAGGTCGATTTTGGGGTGCGCGTGGTGGAAGCCGCGCATCAGGCCCGACGGCGCGACACGCGAGGCGATCACGTCGACGCGCAGCGGACGCCGGCCGGTACGCACGGACGCGACCGCACGCTCGGCGACGCGCAGCAGCTCGCGTGCGTGGGGCAGGAACGCCTGCCCGTCGATGGTGAGTTCGGCGCCGCGCGTGGTGCGAGTGAACAACCGCACACCGAGGGTGCGCTCCAGCGCGGCGATGCGCTTGGAGACGGCCTGCTGGGTGACCGCCAGCTCGGCGGCGGCCTCCTGGAACTGCCCCGCGTCGGCGGCGGCGACGAAGGTCCGGACGGTCTCGAGGTCCATGTCGACACCCTATGCAAACAACCAGTGGTTGTGGACGGTGACCCTGCGGTTGTTTGATCCCTGGGTACGGTGCTCGCTTTGATGTTTCCTAACGCGGATCGGTTGTGCGGGAGTGGCGAGGGGGGCGTCGGGCATGAACAGCGGGCACCGGCAGGGACATCTGCTCGGACGTCGGCTCGGGCGTCGGCTCGGGCGGCGGTTCGGGTGGCTCTGGGGAGCGTACGCGACCAGCGCGCTCGGCACGTGGCTCGCCTTCGGCGCGATCCCGCTGATCGCCATCCGGGTGCTGCACGCCGGACCGGCCGAGGTCGCCGCGCTCTCCTCCGTGGGGGCTGCGGTGGGCGCGGCCGTGGCGTTGCCGCTCGGCCCGTGGGTGGAGTTCCGCCGCAAGCGGCCGGTGCTGATCGCGATGGATCTGGTGCGGTTCGCGGCGCTGCTGACGATCCCCACCGCGTTCGCGCTCGGCGTGCTCACCTTCCTTCAGCTCCTGCTGGTCTCGGTCGTCGTCGCGGCCGCCGACATCACCTTCGGCGCCGCCTCCGGCGCGTATCTGAAGACGCTGCTGCCGGCCGAGGACCTGCTCGTCGCCAACGCCCGATTCGAGTCCACGGCCTGGACGACCACGATCATCGGACCGCCGCTGGGCGGCGCGGCCATCGGGCTCCTCGGACCGGTGGCGACGGTGGCGGCCGACGCGGTCAGCTACCTGCTCTCGGCCCTGGGCATCCGCGCGACGGGCGGGCACGAGGCGCGGCCCGAGCGCCGGGAGGTCGCGCGCATGCGGGCCGGAGACCTGCTCGACGGCTGGCGGTACATCCTCGGCGACGCGGCGCTACGTCCGCTGTTCTTCAACACCGCCTTGTTCAACGGCCTGGTGATGGCCGCCCAGCCGCTGCTGGCCGTCCTGATGCTCGGCCGGCTCGGGTTCGCACCCTGGCAGTACGGTCTCGCCTTCGCCGCGCCCTCGATCGGCGGGCTGATCGGTTCGCGGCTGGCCCGACCGCTCGTCACCCGGTTCGGGCAGCACAAGGTCATGGTCGTGGCCGGGGGACTGCGCGCGCTCTGGTCGGTCGGCCTGGCCTTCCTGGGGCCGGGCACCGGAGGGCTCCTGCTGGTGATGGGCGTCGAGCTCGGGCTCATCTTCTGCTGCGGGGTCTTCAACCCTGTCTACGCCACCTACCGCCTCGAGCGCACCCCGACAGACCGGGTCACCCGCACGCTGTCCGCCTGGACAGTGACGACCAAGGCCTCGACCGCGCTCCTCACGGCCGTCTGGGGCGTGCTGGGCAGCCTGCTCGGCCCGCGTACGGCCATTGGCCTGGCCGGCGTGCTCCTGCTGGCGACCCCGCTGCTGCTTCCGCGTCGTGCGTCAGCGCAGCTCTGCGACCCGGAACCGGCACCTAGCCGCACCTGACGGCTGTCACGGCCGTCACCGTGATCGAGCTGCGCCGCCCTTCTTCGAAGCGGTCCACGCCTGAGCGTTCAGCTCGGCGACGAGCGCGACGGCCTCCGCCGCAGCCAGTGGGGGCGCGGTGCGGCCCATCGTGGCTCACCGCACTCAATGTGCTCTACAGCAAGCCGCAGGCCACGGCGCCTGTGCGCCGGCGGGCCCCGCTGGGCTTGCGAGGACAGACTCGGGGCGTGGACGACGCGGCCGCCCAAGTCCGCGGTGCGCGTAGTAGCAGTGTGTCCGGCGCCTTCCCGTAGGCCTGTCCGTGGACTCGGCAACCAGTCCCCATCGCCCAGGACGTGGCGGCCGACCGCAGCCCCAGGCAGGTGTCACTGTCCCCCTGGCCTGATGCGTCCGCGCCACGCTCCGGACTCTCCTCCGCGCTGCTCGATGTACTGCTTGAAGCGCTTCATGTCGCCCTTGACACGCCGGTCCAGTGTTCCGAGCATGTCCGCGGCCTTCTCTGCGGCCCCACTGGGTTCGACATCCATGACGAGTTCCACCCTGGTGTGCATGTCGTCCACACGCTGGAAGCGGACGGAACCCTTCTGTGACGTGTCACCGCTCGTGGTGCGCCATGTGATGCGGTCGTCGGGATGCTGGTCGACGATCTCCGTGTCGAACTCCCGGCGGACTCCACCGATCTTGGTGGTCCAGTGGTTGTGGCGATCGTCCAGCTGCCTGACTTCCTCGACGCCTTCCATGAATTCCGGGAACGTCTCGAACTGCGTCCATTGGTTGTAGGCGGTGCGAACGGGCACGTCGACTTCCACTGTTTCCTTGACCGTGCTCATCAGTGCCTCCGTTGATGGATCTAGTGCTGAGCCGAGTACCCGGCGAGTCACCGGCTACTACCTCGGGCTCGTGCTTCCACGACCCGGCGGCACCGACCGGGCCTTGCTGCGCGAAAACGCAGTGGAGAAGTTGATCGCGGCAATATCCGGGCTCAATTTGTTGAATGTGCGATCAGGTGTGGGGCGTCGGAATGCACTCGTCGGAATGCGCTACAGAAACATCTCAGCCCCGCGACATCGTTTCGCTCGCCGACCGGGCTTCCAGTAGCGTCCCACCCGTGAACACCCTTGACGCCCTGGTCCGCCTCTGCCCACCTCCGCTCGGCTCACGGTGCGCGGTGGACTGGGCGAAGGCCGAACGCTCCCTCGGCACAGCTCTGCCCGCCGACTACAAGCTGCTGGTCGAGACGTACGGCGACGGGCTCTTCGACGAGACGATCTGGCTGCTCGTCCCCGACTCCGCCCACGGCGACTGCGACTTGCACGCGCAGACCGCGGAACGGGCCGAGATCCTGGCCGCGTTGTGGGACGCGGGCGAGGAGAGACCCGCCGAACTGCAGGAAACGGATGCGCGGGTGCTGCCATGGGCTTTCGAGGAGGGCACGGGGGCGTTCCTGTACTGGCTGGTGCGGCCCGGTCAGCACCCCGACGAGTGGACGGTGCTCTACAACGAGGGGCGCGGCCCACTGTGGGAGTACCACGACACCGGGTGCCTCGCCTTCCTGCTGGCGGTGCTCACGGGGACGGCGGAAACGGAGTACTTCTGCTACTTCTACGAGGTGCTGCGACCGGAGGAGCACCGATTCGTGCCGGCCGCCGAGATGCTGGAGGCGCCCCCGCGGTGACCCCACCGACCGCTCTCGATGCCTTCGTCCGCCACTGGCGCCTTCGGCGCCTTCATCGGCATACGGCAATCCCCTCGGCTCCACCGACTGGATCTCGCTGACCGGGCCCATGACCGGTGTCGTGGAACGGCAGCCGGCAGCCGGCAGCCGACCGAGCGAACGGGCAGCATTGTCGTGAACCAGGCGCGTGGGCCGGGTGGTTCGCCTTCGACGGGGGCCTCGTCGAGTTCCTTGCCGTCGTGGTCCTCGCCGCCGGTCCACTTCGCCCCCCGGTGAGCGCACCGGCGTCTACCACACCGGCCCCGGCTGGCCGGCCGGACGAGACCGAGAGCCCGGAGCACCTGAACCGCCGCCTCACCGTGGACTGTTGAAAAGACATCCGCCACGGACCCCGGCAAGGCGGCAGCGCAATGGAGCGCAGCGCGTGAGTTGATCAGGCTGTCCTCGGAGAGGTCCCGGCTGGGGCGGCTCGACGCCAGCCGACCCCGGCGCGCGCTGCGATCCCATTCGGCACGGCACGTTCAGTGCGGCTCTGGATGTGCCCGGGCCGGTCGAGGGCCGGGTGCGCCTGCACCGTTTCGACGGGCGGTGGCGGGTGCGTCACGGGCTGGTGGGACGGCCGTGGTGCTCCCCGCGCCTACCAGTGAGCGGGGCGGCCGAGCGTGGGAGGCAGCGCGGTCGCCGCGTCTCCCTTGGCCGCGTTCAGCTGTGCCTGGGTGAGGAACAGGGCGCCGGTGAGGTCGGCCCCGCTGAGGTCGGCGTCGCGCAGATCGGCCCCGATCAGGTCGGCGTCGCGCAGATCGGCCCCGCTGAGATCGGCGGCGACGAGCAGGGCGCCGCGCAGGCTCGCCCCCCGGAGGTCGGCGCCGGCCAGCTTCGCGCCCATGAGGTCGGCTCCGCGGTGGTTCTTCTTGCGGCCCGGGACCTGGGCCCGCGCCAGCTCGCTGGCCCGCAGCAGCAGTGTGTTGACCTCGCCGCGCAGCGCGTTCACGTCGAGTCCGATGATCGACTCGGCGCTGCCGCGGGTCAGGTCGTCGATGTGGGCCAGCGCCCGCCGCAGCTCCTTGTGGACGGGGCGGGCCGGTGTGAGGTCGAGGGCCTCGGTGACGTACCAGAGCAGCTCGTGCAGCTGCCGCATGACCGGGAAGACCTCGAACATGGAGCGCGCCGTCTTCGGTGCCTGACGCCAGTCGGTGCCGCCGAAGGTGATCTGGGACACCTTCTGGCCGGCGCCGAAGCAGTCGAAGACGGTGCAGCCCGGGTAGCCCTTGTCGCGCAGTTGCGCGTGGATGCCGCAGCGGAAGTCCGACTGGAGATTCGAGCACGGTTGCCCGGCCGGCTTGGTGACGGCGAAGTCGGCGGACCGGGCGAAAGGCAATGCCACGCAGCACAGGCCGGAACAGTTGGCACAGTCGGCCTGCAGGTCCTTGCGGTCGTGGGAGGTCTCACGCTCGTGGGTGGCCCTGCGGTTCCGGTGTGCTTCGGGGGCGTGGGATGCCCTTCGGTCGTCGCCCTTTTGGTCCGGTCGGTCCTTCCCACGGTTCTGGCGGTTCTTCCCGGCCTGCTGCGCCTTGCGGTCCTGGCCGACGGCGGCGCGCTCGCGCCCCTGGCCCGTGGAGGCGGCACGCTCCCGGCCCTGCGCCCCGGAAGGGCGCTTGCGCTCGCCGGCCTCGGACGGCCGCCCTTGCCCGTCGGCGGCAAGGGACCGCTTGCGCTCCCCGGAGGCAGCGGGGGGTCCGTGCTGTGGCGACACCGTGTGTACTCCTGTGAGGCGATGACACCGCACAACGCGGCGCTCCTAGAACGCCTTGCATTCTCGCAGACGGCACGCGCTACCGCGGCTGCCGTTCTTCTGCGGCACCGCTCGATCCGACTGGCGGCCAGCCGGAGCAGAGGATTCTCCAGATGATCGATTCCAAGTGCCAGTGATCCGACGTCGGCGGTCAGTGAGCGCGCTTGATCGGCTGCGTTTCTCTGTGACGGTCAGTATGCGCGGACGGGGGCGAGGGCCTCTGCGGGCTCATGCGCCCACGGTCCCGTCGATGCCTTCGCGCAGAAAGTCCGCGTGACCGTTGTGGCGGCCGTACTCCAGAAGCATGTGCACCATCACCATCCGCAGCGATACTTCCTCGCCCCATCTTGGCTGGTAGCCGGCCAGCTCCAGGGATTCGGCCTGCTGCTCGATGCGGCGCGAGTTCTCCACCTCGGCCTCCCAGGCTGCGAACGCCTCGGCCCTCGTCGAAGCGCTCGCGTCGTACGCGGCCTGGAAGTCGATCTTGTCGGACCAGACCATGGGCGCGTCGTTGTCCTCGAACACGCGACGGAACCAGGCACGCTCCACCTCTGCCATGTGCCGCACCAGACCGAGCAGCGAAAGCGTCGACGGCGGCATCGACTGCTGCCGCAGTTCCTCGTCGGTAAGCCCTTCGCACTTCATGGCGAGGGTCGCTCGGTGGTAGTCCAGGAAGGCCCTCAACATGTCGCGTTCGCTGCCGAAGTTGGGGGGTCCTGTGCGATGGTCACTGACCACTGGTCGGCTCCTCGTCCGTGCCTGCATTCAGGGCCAGTATCTACGCTCCTGGGTGGTGGTCGTGCGGCGCTGCCGGCAGCACGGGCTCCGGCCGGGGCGTCGTAGGCCACGGTGCCGTGAGGTGCCGCAAGAGCGAGGCCGGCGGGGACGGCGGAGTGTGCGCACCGTTTTCTACACTCACCGGATGAGCAACTACACGTGCACACAATGTGGCACCGTCGGTCTGATGGAAGGTTTCATCGAAGACGCCGGCGAGCATTCGCGTGGCTACGCGCGCTGGATCGAAGGGGCGTTGGAGAGGGGGATTTTCGGGGGTGCCAAGCGGATGGGCCGGCCCCGACGGCAGATAGAGGCGTTCCTCTGCCCCAAGTGCGGGCACTTGGAGCTGTTCGCCACCGGCGAGGCGTAGTCGCCCTCGTTGTCCTGCCACACCCCCTGCCGGCGTGCGAACGTCGGACGCCAGGGCCTGGATGACCTGGGCCCTGCGGCGCGTCGCAGGGCGTCTGCTGCGGCCCGGCGGATTAGAGCACACACGATCCTGGCCAGGGCCGTCGTGGTCGCTGTGCACCCGGCGAGGTGCGGGCCTGGTCGGGCGCCTGCTCCGCGTCCGTCAGCTCATGCCCGGTGGACTTCCATGCCCCCGCATGACGACCGAAGCCCGGATGCGAGGATGAGACGCCATGACAGCAGGGTGGTGTGCTCGCGCGATACGGGCCGCGGTGTTCGCGGCCGTCTGCGTGCTGCTCGCCGCCCTGGGCCACGTGCTGATGTCCGGGAGCGACGTGCCCGCGTGGGCGTTGGCCGGTGGCGTGGCCGGGACCGGTGCCGCGGGCTGGTGTTTCGCGGGACGTGAGCGCGGCCTGCCGTTGATCGTCGCGGTCGTGGTCGCCGCCCAGGCCGTGTTGCATGAGGCGTTCTCCTACGCCCAGTCGGCGTCCGGCCGTTCGGCCTCCCTGGACATGAGTGGCATGGACTCCATGGACATGACGTCGATGCAGATGGGCTCCATGGACATGGGACACATGGGGCACATGGGCATGAGCCACATGGGCATGAGCCACATGGACCGCATGGGCCACTCCATGGGCGGCGGCTTGTCCTCGTTCGGCATGTTCACCGCCCACCTGCTCGCCGCGGTGCTGTGCGGCCTGTGGCTGGCGTACGGCGAGAGGGCCGCATTCCGGATCATGCGGGCGGTGGCCGGCTGGCTGGCGGCGCCGATGCGGCTGCTGCTGGCTCTGCCCGTCACCCCGGACCGCCCACGCGTTCGCAACCGGCGTCGCCGCTCGGACCGGGCACCGCGGCTCCTCCTTCTCGTCCACGCGATCACCTCTCGGGGTCCGCCTGTGGGAACGGCTGTCGTCTGACGACAGCTGGTTTCCCGAGGCTGCCCATGTGCGCCTCGGGCCAGGTCCTACGACCGCACGGGTGATCCAGGCGCTGCAACGCCACCGAGGTGATCCAGGCGTTGCCGCGCCACAGCGGCGTAGGGCCGTCTGCCCACTTCACCGGACCGCACGCGGCCTTGCGTGCCCTGGTCCGGATCACGGTCGACCCGAGAAGGACACCAGGTGATGACCTCTGCCCTGCCCGCCTCGCGCGCCAAGCACGGCACAACACGCAACGAAACAGCAGCGCTCGACGAATCGATCACCGCGTGGGCGTTGGCCGCTCGAGGGGGTGACGCGGACGCGGTGGAGCTGTTCGTGCGGGCCCTGCACTCGGACGTCCAGCGCTATGTCGCCCATCTGTGCGGCGATCCCCAGACCGTCGACGATCTGGCGCAGGACACGTTCCTGCGGGCGCTCGGCAGTCTGCACCGGTTCGAGGGGCGTTCCTCGGCCCGTGCCTGGCTGCTGTCCATCGCCCGCCGCGCGGTGATCGACAGCTACCGGCATCGCGCCGCCCGGCCGCGCCTGTCGGACGTACCGGACTGGCAACTGGCCGTCGAACTGGCCCAGTCGTGCGACCTGCCCGGCTTCGACGACGGCGTCGCCCTGCTGGATCTGCTGGCTTCGCTGCCGCAAGACCGTCGGGAGGCGTTCATCCTCACGCAGCTGCTCGGCCTTCCCTATGCGGAGGCGGCCGAGGTCAGCGACTGCCCGATCGGCACGGTCCGTTCCCGGGTCGCCCGAGCTCGCGCGACTCTGATGGACCTGCTGGACGAGGCGTCGAGGCCCGCCGCGCTGGCGGCGTGACGATCCGGGAAGGTGTCGGTGCCTGCAAGTCCTGGCACCGACACCGTCGTCAGCAGCTGACACCGAACCGGGGTGGCCGCGCTTGCGATGGTGAAGGAGAACCTGGGGCGTGAGCGGCCGTGGCGTTTCCTCCCGAGCCGTATCGCCGACTTCCCGGGAACTCGCCGGGTGTTTGTTCGCCGTGCAGAAGGCGGTCGCCGGCACGGCACAGACCAAGCGGCCGACGTACTTCTTCTTCGACTACGACGCCGGTGCCGAACAGCCCACCGTCACCTGCAACCGCCAGGTGGCCAACGCCGTGATCACTCTGGCCGGCGCCCGCAACGCCTTCGCCGACTGCTACGGCGACCACAGGCAGGTCGCCGCTCGCAGTGCACGGAAGCGTGTGGTCTCGGTCCCGGGCTTGCTGCCCTGGGGCGCCCTCATCAGCTGATCGCCGAGCTTCTTGAAGGTCTTCGTGTACGTCTGTGCGGAGAGGCCGGCCTTGTTGATCGTGTTCACGGCGGTGAGCACCTGGCCCACCTCACCGGCGCAGTAACCGGACGCGCCGAGCGCGAGGAGCCCGCTGAGGTTGAAGCCCGGGTCGTCGAAGAGCGTCATCACCCCGGGCGTGGGACCGCGGGCCGGGGCGGAGGCCGACGTCGCGCCACGGGGAGTGGGTGCTTCCCGGACATCGCGTCCGACGAGGTGCACCCGGCGGCCAGCACGGCCCCGGCACCACCGGCGAGCCCCGCGAGCGCGGTGCGGCGGGTGGGGCCGGATGCGCGATCACTCGATACGTACGTCACGCCAGCCGAACGTACGAGCAGCGTCCCCGGGTTCCTCTCCGCGACACCCGCCGCTCCTCCGAACGGCGCTCCACACGCCCCCCACCAGCCGCGCGCGGGCGCCTGCCCCGCTGGACGGCGCTGATTCCGGTCATGTCAATCACGGGCGGCAGGGGCTTCCAGGGGTGACGGTGCCCACGAGAGCGGGATCACATCCTAAGCAGGATCGTAGAACGATATGCCCCTGAACAGGACAGATGCAGGCATTGTTTCCGATTTCAGGCGTTTTGCCGGTAGTGGGGTAGTAGGTCACATCATTGCCTTCCGCCCCGGCCGCCGCTAAACATTGCTGTCGTCGCCGGGAGCCACCGGCCGGACCGAGCGGGATTCCGCCGGCCCCGCCCGCTCCCGACGCAGTACGGGGCCCCGCCCCACGCCACCGCGACCGACAGCGGCCGGCGCCGACGACGTCCTTCCGTGGAGAGTTCCTTCCGTATGACCATGACTGCCCGCACCCGCATCGCCCGTCTGCGCACCCTCGCCCTCACCGGCATCACCACCACGGGCGCCGCGGCCGCCGCCCTCACGCTGATGCCGACGAACGCACAGGCCGCCGAAGCGAC
>NZ_JBSFJZ010000085.1:0-18591 GCF_053598315.1 Streptomyces sp. NPDC001153 | reverse complement strand
CTACCTCGCCGGCCTCCACCTCCGTGCCTCGATGATCTGGATCAACGACCTCCTGAAGGCAACTACCTGATCACAACATCACACAGGCCCTAGGGGCAGCCGCACCCGTGCCAGGGGCTACTGGGCGGTGCCGCCCTGGGCCTCCTGGGCGGCGATGCTCTTGCGGACCTCGTCCATGTCCAGCTTCCGGGCCTGCCCGATGAGGTCCGTCAGCGCGGCCTCGGGCAGGGCGCCCGGCTGGGCGAAGACGGCGACCTTGTCCCGCACGATCATCAGCGTCGGGATCGACTGGATGCCGAAGGCCGCGGCCAGCTCCGGCTGGGCCTCGGTGTCCACCTTGCCGAAGACCAGGTCCGGGTTGTCCACGGCGGCCTTCTCGTACACGGGTGCGAACTGACGGCACGGCCCGCACCAGGCAGCCCAGAAGTCGATCAGAACGAAGTCGTTGTCGGTGACCGTCTGGTCGAAGTTGTCCTTGGTCAGCTCCACGGTGCTGCTCATGGCGTGGGTCCCTCTTCCTGGTGTGGGGTGTGCCGACGGCGGAAACACGGCCGTCGGACCGCCTATTCCACACGTGCACGTCTGTGTTCGGCGCACGTACCCATGTGGCCGTCGCGCACACCACCCAGCAGACTGACCCCATGACGGAAACGACGGAATCGGAATCCATCGCGTACGACGTCGTGGTGCTCGGGGCCGGGCCCGTGGGGGAGAACGTCGCCGACCGCACCCGCGCGGCCGGCCTCACCACCGCGGTCGTGGAGAGCGAGCTGGTCGGCGGAGAGTGCTCGTACTGGGCGTGCATGCCCAGCAAGGCACTGCTCCGGCCGGTCATCGCCCAGGCGGACGCCCGCCGGCTGCCCGGCCTCGCCCAGTCGGTCCAAGGGCCGCTCGACACCCCGGCCGTCCTCGCCCGCCGGGACGCGTACGCCTCACACTGGAAGGACGACGGCCAGGTCGGCTGGCTCGACGGCATCGGCGCCGACCTGTACCGCGGCCACGGGCGGCTCGCCGGCCCCCGCACGGTCACCGTGACGGCGCCCGACGGCACGGTCACCACCCTCACCGCCCGGCACGCGGTCGCCGTCGCCACCGGCACCCGCGCCCAGCTGCCCGACCTGCCCGGCCTCACCGAGGTGAAGCCCTGGACCAGCCGCGAGGCGACCAGCGCCAAGGCCGCCCCGGACCGGCTGATCGTCGTCGGCGGCGGTGTCGTCGCCACCGAGATGGCCACCGCCTGGCAGGCCCTCGGCTCCCGGGTCACCCTGCTGGTGCGCGGCAAGGGGCTGCTCAACCGCATGGAGCCGTTCGCCGGGGAACTGGTCGCCGAGGCGCTCACCGAGGCGCGCGCCGACGTCCGCACCGGCACCTCCGTGGAGTCCGTCACCCGCGAGAACGGCACGGTCGTGGTCGTCACCGCCGCGGGCGACCGGATCGAGGCCGACGAGATCCTCTTCGCCACCGGCCGGATCCCGCACACCGACGACATCGGCCTCGACACCGTCGGCCTGGAACCCGGCTCCTGGCTGGACGTCGACGACACCCTCCGCGTCACCGGTACCGACTGGCTCTACGCGGTCGGCGACGTCAACCACCGCGCCCTCCTCACCCACCAGGGCAAGTACCAGGCCCGTGTCGCCGGCGCCGCCATCGCCGCCCGCGCGGCCGGTGACACCGTGCAGGACGAGTCCTGGGGCGCGCACACGGCCACCGCCGACCACCACGCCGTACCCCAGGTGGTGTTCACCGACCCCGAGGCCGCCGCGGTCGGCCTCTCCCTCGCCGAGGCCGAACAGGCCGGCCACCGCGTCCGCGCCGTCGACGTCGAGTTCTCCGCCGTCGCGGGCGCGGGCCTGTACGGCGACGGCTACAAGGGCCGCGCCCGCATGGTGGTCGACCTGGAGGAGGAGATCCTGCGCGGCGTCACCTTCGTCGGCCCCGGCGTCGGCGAGCTCATCCACTCGGCGACCGTCGCCGTCGCCGGCCGGGTCCCGGTCGGCCGCCTCTGGCACGCCGTCCCGTCGTACCCCACGCTGAGCGAGGTGTGGCTCCGGCTGCTGGAGGCCTACCGGGACAAATGACCAATGGTTGAAGGACGTTACGGCAGCTCGAAGCCGAGTGCCTCGGCCGCCGCCTCGGGTGTCGGCCGGTTCCACAGCGCGGCGACCGCCTCGTTCGTGGACAGCGAGCGCGGTTCGGCGCGGTCCAGGTAGAGGGTGCCGTCCAGGTGGTCCGTCTCGTGCTGGACGATCCGGGCGGGCCACCCGGTGAACACCTCGTGCAGCGCGCGCCCGTGCTCGTCCTCGGTGCGCAGCCGCACCTCGGCGTGCCGGGCCACCACCGCCTGCCAGCCCGGCACGCTCAGACAGCCCTCGAAGAACGCGGCACGAGCGGTGCCGACCGGCTCGTACACCGGGTTGACCAGGACACGGAAGGGCTGCGGCACCCGGCCCCGGGCCACCGCGACCTCCTCGGGCACCGGCGCCGGGTCCTCCATGACCGCGATCCTCAGCGGCACGCCGACCTGCGGTGCGGCGAGGCCCACGCCGGGCGCGGCGTGCATGGTGACGCGCAGGGCCTGGACGAAACGGGCCAGCAGGGCGGGGCCGAGCTGACCGTCGTACGGCTCGGTGCCGCGCCGCAGCACCGGCTGCCCGGCGGCGACGATGGGCAAGGGGCCGCCGGCGGCGAGGAGTTCCTCGACCCGCTCGGCGAGCGGCGCGTGATCACGGAGAGGGGCCATCGCGCCAGCATGCCATGCCAACGGGCCGCCGACGGGTGCACCTGGTCAGGGCGCCGTGAAGGAGCGTGGCCCGGCGCGCCGGTCACCGCGGCCCGGGTGGGGCAGCGGCGGCGACCTCGCCCGACCCGGCCGCCGGCCAAGGACGTCATCTCCCGCCGGTCTGCCTCGGTTCGCGGACACGGAGGAGGGCCCTAGGGAAGACTGACGGCCCATGGCGGTCTTCGTCTTGCTGCCGCTGGAGCCGCCGCTGTCCGCCCGGCACCCCCCGCCGGACGACTGGTCCGGCCCCCGGGCACGGGGTGCCGTACCGCACGACGAACTTGCGCGACCACGGCCCCGCTCCGACCCGGAGGACACGGATGGCGTTCTCGGTACGGCCCCTGACGCCGGACACCTGGCCCGACTTCGCCCGGCTCGTGGCCGAGCACGACGGGGTCTGGGGCGGCTGCTGGTGCATGGCGTTCCACGAGGAGGGCGTCGGCCGCACCAGGACGCCCGAGCAGAACCGGGCGGAGAAGGAGGCGCGGGTCCGCGAGGGCAGGGCACACGCGGCCCTGGTGTACGACGGCCCCGACTGCGTCGGCTGGTGCCAGTTCGGCCCGCCCGCCGAACTGCCCAGGATCAAACACCGCCGCGCCTACGAGGCGGCCGCCCCGGCCCCGCCCGACTGGCGGATCACCTGCTTCTTCGTGCATCGCGCCCGGCGCCGCACGGGTGTGGCCCCGGCCGCGCTCGACGGCGCCCTGCGCGGGATCACCCGGCCGGGCGGCGGCACGGTGGAGAGCTTCCCGCAGGACACCGAGGGTGCCCGGGTGTCCGCGTCCTTCCTGCACAACGGCACGGTGGCGCTGTTCGAGAGCCGGGGCTTCAGCCGCGTCCGGCGGCTGGGCAAGAGCCACTGGGTGGTCACCCGCACGGTGCGCGTCCGCCTGAGACATGCCGAGGGCCCGGCCCCCTGCCGGGAACCGGGCCCCCGCCCCGCCGCTCACCGCTGCGGCTCACTCCTGCGGGAAGTCGCCCGCGAGCGCCGAGGCGATCCGCAGATGCGGCTCCGCCTCCTCGTGCCGGGCCTGCCGCTGGAGCGTACGGCCCAGCATCAGCCGGGCGTAGTGCTCCACCGGGTCACGCTCGACGATGATCCGCAACTCCGCTTCGGCGCGGCTCAGTTGGGCCGAGTGGTAGTAGGCGCGGGCCAGCAACAGCCGGGGTCCGGTCTGCTCCGGCACCTCCTCGACCAGCCCGGTCAGCACCCGCGCCGCGCCCGCGTAGTCCCTGGCGTCGAAGAACTGCCGCGCGCGCTCCCAGCGCTCGTCCGGTGTGCCGTGGTCGTAGTACGTGGTCTCCACTTGCGTCTCCACTCGTGACCTCCTTGGACGGCCACAACGGAACGCGTTTGTTCAATATTCCACTAACCCTGTCGGGCCTCCAGCGCGGCCGGCTCCGCGTCGGCGCGTTCGGTGATCAGGGTCAGCACCCGGCCGGTCACGGCGCGGTCCTCCTCGGAGATGCCGGCGTAGATCCGCGCCGTCAGCGGTGCCGTCTCGGCCGAGGACTCGGCGTACACCCTCCGGCCCGCGTCGGTGATGCCGATGCGGGACCCCTCCGCCGCGCCGAGCAGCCCGGCGGCGATCGGCTCGCCGGCCGTCCCGTGAGCGTCCGCCGCGGGGACCTTCAGTGCGCCGGCGACGCCGTCGACCAGGGGCGCGGTGGTGGTCATGGCTGCTCCGTCTCGAGATCGGTGGTGCCGAACGGATCAAGCGGTGCGTCGAGCAGGACCGTCCACTCCCGGGTGAACTCCCGTGCGCGCGGACTGCCGGGACCGCCGAGCGGTGCCAGCAGCTGCCGCAACAGCCCTTGGACGACATCGATCGCCTTCCGGGTGACCTCACGGCCCTGCTCTGTGAGTTCGAGCCGTACGGCGCGCGGGTCGGCGGCATCCCGGGTGCGCTCGACCAGGCCGGTGCTACAGGGACGCGACCAGCGCGTACATGGCTACTGTCTTCCGGGGCATGCCCGGTGCGCACGTCACCCCTCGGTGGCCACCTGTGTGGTGAGGAAGTCCAGCAGGGCCGAGTTGAAGCGCTCGGGCTGTTCGGCGCCGGGCAGATGCCCTGCCTTCTCGATGACGACGACGGTCGCGTGGGGGACGAGGCGGTGGATCGCCTCGGCGTCCGCGACCGGCGTGTAGACGTCGTCCGCGCCGACGACGATCAGAACCGGTTCCCGTACGGCGGCCAACGTGTCCCCGTAGTCCGGTCGTTCAGCCCGCCCCCGCAGTGCCGCCGCCGCGCCGTGGGGGTCGGTGGCGCGCATCATGCCCAGGACGCGCTCCGCGACATCGGGCATCGCGGCGACGTTGTACGGCGCGAGCATCTTGTCGATCACCTCACCCGCGTAGCCGTCCATCCCCTCGGCGAGGAGCCGGTCGGCCAGCCGGTTGCGGAACGCCCTCCCCTCGTCGGTCTCGGCGGGGGAGGAGGTGTCGGACAGGACGAGGGCGTGCACCCGCTGCGGGTGGCGGCGCCGGAACTCCATGGTGATCTGGCCGCCCATGGACACGCCGCCGACCACCGCGCGCTCGATCTCCAAGTGGTCGAGGAGCGCGGCGAGGTCGTCGGCGAAGTCGGAGAGGAAGACCTTGCCACGGGTGACGCTGCTGCGGCCGTACCCGCGCAGATCGGGGGTGATGACCCGGTATCCCGCTTCGGTCAGCGCCCTGGCCTGGGGTGCCCACAGCGTGCGGTCGAAGGGGTGCCCGTGGATCAGCAGGACCGGCAGCCCGGCCGAGGGCCCGAGGTCGTCGTAGTGGAGGGTGGCACCGCGCAGGGCCACGGCGTTCATGTCGGACACACTGACTCCAGGATCGGCGGGTCGGCAGACGTGTCGGTGACGGTCGGGGCCCGCCGTGCCCCGCCTCCCCGGCAGCCCGTCGCAGCGTAAACCCTGCCCCTGGGGGCAAGGTCAACTCTCCCGGCCCGAGCGCCGTAGGTCCCGGCCGGCGCCGATGGCTGCGGCGGCCAGCAGGCCCAGTGCCATGCTCTCGGCCAGGGAGCCGGGGTGCGCAGTGGCCCGGACGAGGGCGAGGAGGTTCTGGCCCGTGGCGAGGGGCGGCCCGGTCACCATGTGCGGCAGGGCGGTGGACAGCCGAGCGTGAGCCAGTAGGGGGTGACCGCGGCGGGTCCGATACCGAGCAGGAGCGGCGCGAGCCAGAGACGGGTGGTGGGGTGGTGGACGTCGGCGATGAGGGTGGTGGAGGGTTCGGCCGAGCGCGGGAGCAGTCCGGTGGCCGCGGTGAGCGCGAAGAGTGCGACGGTCAGGACGCGGCGGGTCTGGCCGGTGAAGGTCGGCAACGCGGTCGCGGGGTCCCCCACCGGGACGCCCCGTAGCCCGTGTTCGGGACGGGATCGCCGCATTCCGTCCCGGCCCTGGCCGCCCTCACACCCGGCGCCGGCCTGACCACGTCCGTGGGGGCGGCCGCTCTCCCGCTCGCCCGCGTCGGCCCTACGCCGACGAGCGATCACGATGGGGCGGTTTTGCCACGACCGTCAGGGGCGACGGAGCCTGACGGCCAGGAAGTGCGGCTGTTGGTGGGTCTTCTCGTAGCGACGCGGATCGGCCGACCGGGCCGCATCCCGCGCTCGCGGCTCCTCCAGCGCCTCCAGCAGGAACCCGGCCCCCAAGAGCTCACCGAGGAACCGCTCCAGCGTCATCCTCCAGTAGCTGAGGGAGAATCCGTTGCCGAAGGGCAGCTCGACGCGTTCGTGAGCGAAGTAGGAGCCGCCGAAGTAGCCCCAGTCGCCGGTGGGATGCGTCGTGGACACGAGCAGGGTGCCACCCGGCCGCAGGACGCGCCGGATTTCGGCGAGCAGTTGTCCGCGCGCGTCGATGTGGTGATAGACGAGAGCCATGGCGACCAGGTCGAACGACTCGTCCGCCAGAAAGGCCAGCGGCTCCTCCAGATCGTGATGGTGCAGGACGGCATCCGCCCCGAGCCGCTCCCGCGCGGCGTGCAGGAGGCTCTCGCTCCCGTCGACCCCGACGACCCGGGCGGCTCCCCGTTCCAGGAACTCCGCGGCGTAGTGGCCGGCCCCACAGCCGAGATCCAGGACCCGAAGTCCGGTCACCTCACCGGCGAGCCGCAGCATGGCCGGTCGATCCGTATGCGCGTGGTACGCGCTGTCCGTGGCCTGCGAGGCGAACTGTTCGCCCATCGCACCGTGATAAGCGGTCTCGGCACTCATCGGAGCATTCTCGCAGCCGACCGTGCTGCGTCGGCAAGAGGCCGGCACCGCACCCGAGGAGTCGGCACCTCAGGGAGACGCCGGCCGGTAGACGAGGAGGGCCGGATGCCCGTCGGAGCCGTGGGCGACGGGGTAGTAGCTGCGGTGGGTGGTGGGATCGACGGCGACGACGTGGGCGCCGTCGGCCAGGTGGGAGCGGCCGGTGACGGTCAGGTGCCGGCCGCGGTTGTCCGCGGTGGTGACCCAGCCGGACTCGGCGGCGACGTAGAGGTGGCGGGCGGAGGGGTCGTAGGCGAGGACGTCGGGGTCCTGGCCGACCTGGTCGGACCCGGTGACGTGAAAGGTGGTCAGGTCGACGGTGAGGAGGCGGGCGTTGCCGTCGCAGGCGACGAAGGCCAGCCGGTCGGCGGGGGCGAGGATGAGCCCGTGGTCGTGGTCGCAGCCGGGCAGCGGGACGCGGCGGGTGATGTGGAGGGTGGCCGGGTCGATGACGGCGAGCTGGTCGCGGGTCTGGACGTCGACGAGCATCCGGCGGGTGGCGGGGTCGTAGGCGACGTTGCCGGCCTCGCCGCCGAGGGGAACGGTGCCGCGGGCCGCTCCGGTGGCGGCGTCGACGACGGTCTCCGAGCCGCCCGACTCGTTGGTCGCCCAGACGGTGCCGTGCACGGGGTCGTAGGCCATTCCGTCGGGGTAGTCGCCGGTGGGGCCGCGGTGCACAACGGTGCCCGTGGTCTCGTCGATGGCGGCCACCTGGTCGGCGTCCGTGGCGGTGGCGTACACCCGGTGGCGGGAGGGGACGACCAGTATGCCGTGGACGCCGGGCAGCCCGTCGATGGTCCGTACGACGCGGTCCGCACGGACGTCCACCTCGATGACCTGACTCGCGCCCAGGTGAGCGATGAACAGGAGCCCGCGGCCGGGGTCGAGGGCGGCGTAGTCGAATCGGGAGCTGTCGCCCGGCAGGTGGATCCGGGCCACCGGATGGAGGGGAAGCGCCACTTCGGGTGGTCGGCTGCCACCGGTGAGCAGCACACCGGACACGGCGGCGGCGAAGGCGGCGACCAGGCCGGCGACGAGGCCCGGCACGGCTCGCGGGCCGAGGCGACGGATCATGTGCGGCTCCCCCGGGTGGGCGGAGAGGAGGCCGGGCTGCCCCCACCGCCCGTGGACGGCGGGCTGTGGCGAGGGTACCGGGCCCCGATGTGTGGGCGGCGCGCCGGCCCGTGCGGCGGTTCTTCGGTACCGGAGTCCTGGGCGCGTTGAGTACGTTTGCGAGGTACGCGGCGCCGGCGTGGTGGCCGGCCCGGGGGCCGCGTTCGTCGGGGTGTCGGCTGCGGAGGCGCTGTGGGGATGAATCATCCGGTGTCCGAAGGGCGGGAGGCGGACCGGCCGTCGGTGCGGATGGGGCCGTGGCGGTTCGTGGTCTGGTTCGGCACGGTCAGTCTGCTCGCCGATTTCGTGTACGAGGGCGCCCGTTCGATCACGGGCCCGCTGCTCGCCTCGCTGGGCGCGTCCGCCCTTGTCGTGGGCGTGGTCACCGGCGCCGGTGAGGCGGCGGCGCTGGGACTGCGGCTGGTCTCCGGCCCGCTGGCCGACCGCACGCACCGCTTCTGGGGCCTGGCGATCGCCGGGTACGCCCTGACGGTCGTCTCCGTCCCGCTGCTGGGCGTCGCCGGGGTGCTGTGGGCCGCGTGCGCGCTGGTGATCGCCGAGCGGGTCGGCAAGGCGGTGCGCTCACCGGCGAAGGACACCCTGCTGTCGCATGCCACCGCCGCCACCGGGCGGGGCCGCGGCTTCGCCGTCCATGAGGCGATGGACCAGATCGGCGCCCTCGTCGGCCCGCTGCTGGTGGCGGGCGTGCTCGCGCTGACCGGGAACGCCTACGGGCCCGCGCTCGGTGTGCTCGCCGTGCCCGGCATCGCCGTACTGCTGCTGCTGTTCTGGCTGCGGGCTCGGGTGCCGGACCCGGAAGCCTACGAACGCGAGGTCACGGCCGCAGCACCCACGACGCCCGACGGCCAGGACGTGCGCCTGCCGAGGGCGTTCTGGACCTACGCAGCGTTCACCGCGGCCACCACGAGCGGGTTCGCGACCTTCGGCGTGCTCTCCTACCACCTGGTCCAGCGCCATCTGCTGTCCACCGCGTGGGTGCCGGTGCTGTACGCGGCGGCCATGGCCGTGGACGCGGTCGCCGCGCTGGCCACCGGATGGCTGTACGACCGGTACGGCCCACGCGTGCTGATCGCCCTGCCCGTCCTCACGGCGGGCGTGGTGGCGCTGGCGTTCACCGACACGGTCGCCGTCGCGGTGGCCGGGTCGCTGGTCTGGGGCGCGGCCATGGGCATCCAGGAGTCCACCCTGCGCGCCACGGTCGCGGACCTGGTGCCCAGCGGGCGGCGCGCCACCGCCTACGGCCTGTTCGCCGGTGTGGTCGGCGCGGCGAGTCTGGCCGGGGGCGCGCTGACCGGCGGGCTGTACGGCTACTCGATTCCCGTGCTGATCACGGTGGTTGTCGCCATCCAGGCCCTGGCGGTGGTGTTGCTGCTGGTCACCAGGGGCAGCCAGCGCTGACACAAGGGCGTTGGCCCTCGCCGGCGGTCGAGGCCGGCTCCGGCGAGGCACTGCCGTGACGCACCCTGTCGCATGGCCGGGACGGCTCACGGCCGTTCGCCCGGGACTGCGCGCCGCCGGGAGGCTTCGATCTCCTCGTACGCCGCGTCCCGGCCCTCCCAGTGAGAGCCTTCGACGGACTTGCCGGGCTCCAGGTCCTTGTAGACCTCGAAGAAGTGGGTGATCTCCAGCCGGTCGAACTCGGCGATGTCACCGATGTCCCGCAGGTTCGCGTAGCGCGGGTCGTGCGCGGGGACGCACAGCACCTTTTCGTCGGGGCCCTGTTCGTCCTTCATGCAGAACATGCCGATGGCCCGGCACTCGATGGTGCAGCCGGGGAAGGTGGGTTCGCCGGTCAGGACGAGCGCGTCCAGCGGGTCGCCGTCGCGGCCGAGGGTGCCGTCGATGTAGCCGTAGTCCGCCGGGTACTTGGTGGAGGTGAACAGCAGACGGTCCAGACGGATGCGGTGCAGCGCGTGGTCCATCTCGTACTTGTTGCGGGATCCCTGGGGGATCTCCACGGTCACCATGAACTCCACGTCGTCCTCCATGTCGTAGGTCCTCCGCGGGGCGGCCGCAACCACTGGCGAGATCAGTGGGTGTGCCCTTCCAGTGTGCTCCTCGATCCATTCCGGGCATCCACCGGTGATGCGGAAGCGGACAAGGTCATCGTGGGCCCCGCCTGGTTGCCGCGGCGGCCGCCCGGCAGGAGACTGCTCGTATCCGGCGATGGGCCTGCCGCCAACCGCCCAGCCGCGGTGCCGATGGCGTCCACCCGCTGACCACGCTCACGTCTGAGGAGGTCAGGGCCATGCCCCGGATCACCGTCGACATCGACGCCACCGCTTCCTCCACCATCCGAACGTCCGACGACGGAGCCTCCGGCCGCCTCACCTCGACGGGCTGGCCGGTCGGACACGGAAGAATCCCCGACACCCTGGACGCCGACGGGTTGCCGCTGGACGCCCTGGTGCTGATGCCCGAACCCGCCCTGGCCGGCAGCACCGTGCCCGCCTGGCCGCTGGGCGTCCTGCACCGGACCGGGGCACCGGCCGCGCCCGCCGCGCCCACGCTGCTGTGCGTGGCCGAGGACCCTTCCTTCATCGACCTCGTCGACATCGACGACCTGCCCCGCTGGCACGCCGAAGCCGACGCCTGGGCCGCCGTTCTGGCACGCCTGCAGCGCCGGCCCGTCGGCGAGGTCGTCGCCTGCGGCTCCCGCACCGAGGCCGAGCACCTGATCAGCGACGCCCATCACGCCTACGAGCGGCTCACGGGATGCCTGGAATGACGGCTCGTGGGACCCCTCGGAAACACGGACCGGCAACGGGTCCGTCAAGATTCACCCAAGCGCCGCACAGGAAACCATAGGTAAGGCTCACCTAACCTATGCTGTGGTCGTCCCCAGGCAGCCCGCCCCCACCAGGCCGCCCCCAGAGCACGACCCGGAGTTCTCCCCATGTCCAGCGCCAACATCGCCCTGCTCGGCGCCATCGCGGGCCTCACCATCTACCTCGGCCTCCCGCTCGGCCGGCTGCGCACACCGACGCCCCGCCTGAGGGCCGGGCTGAACGCCGTAGCCATCGGCATCCTCGTCTTCCTGGTCTGGGACGTCCTCACCCACGCCTGGGAACCGGTCGACGAAGCGCTGAGTGACCATCGCTGGGCGACGGTCGCCTCCGGCGGCCTCGTCCTCGCCGCCGGACTCACCGCCGGACTCGCCGGACTGGTGTACTACGACGCCTGGATCGCCCGCCGCCGAGCCGCCGCCCAGCGTCCCGCCGGTCCCGGCGCCGCCGCGGCGACGGAGCTGGCGCCGAAGACCCGCAGCCAGGCGGCCTCCCTCGCCCTGATGATCGCGACCGGCATCGGCCTGCACAACTTCGCCGAGGGCCTGGCCATCGGCAACTCCGCCGCCAAGGGCGAACTCTCCCTCGCCGTGCTGCTCATCATCGGCTTCGGCCTGCACAACGCCACCGAGGGCTTCGGCATCGTCGCCCCGCTCGCCGCCGAGGGCGAACGCCCCACCTGGGCCACCCTCTTCTGGCTCGGCCTGATCGGCGGCGGACCCACCTTCCTCGGCACCCTCGTCGGCCAGCACCTCGTCAACGACACTCTCTCCATCGCGTTCCTGGGGCTGGCCGCCGGCTCCATCCTCTACGTCGTCATCGAACTGCTCGCCGTGGCCCGCAAGGCCAATCTGAAGACGCTCACCACCTGGTGCGTCCTCCTCGGTCTGCTCCTCGGCTTCGCCACGGACGCCGTGGTGACCGCCGCCGGAGCCTGAGCATTCCCACGCCCCCCGGCCTTCAGCCGGAGGCCAGGAACTGGGTGGCGGCGAGCTCGGCGTAGAGGGGGTCGCGGGTCACGAGTTCGCGGTGGGTGCCCACGGCACGGACCCGGCCCGCGTCCATGACCACGATCCGGTCGGCCGTGGTGACGGTGGACAGCCGGTGTGCGACCACCAGCACCGTCGTGGCGCGGGCGACCTCGGTGACCGTGTCGCGCAGCGCGGCCTCGTTGACCGCGTCCAGCTGGCTGGTGGCCTCGTCCAGGAGCAGCAGGCGGGGGCGCCGCAACAAGGCACGGGCGATGGCGACACGCTGGCGTTCGCCGCCCGACAGCTTGGTGCCACGGTGTCCCACCAGCGTGTCCAGGCCCTTGGGGAGGCGGGCGACGAGGCCGTCGAGGCGGGTGGTCTTCAGCACGCGGGTCAGCTCCGCCTCGTCCGCGCCCGGGTTGCCGAGCAGCAGGTTGTCGCGCAGGGAACCGGACAGCACCGGGGCGTCCTGCTCCACATAGCCGATGGCCGACCGCAGTTCGGGCAGAGGCCAGTCGGCGAGGTCGCGGCCATCGACGGTGATACGGCCCGACGTGGGGTCGTAGAACCGCTCGATGAGCGAGAACAGCGTGGTCTTGCCCGCGCCGGACGGGCCGACGAAGGCCGTCATGCCGAGCGCGGGCACCGCGAAGCTCACGCCGTGGTGGACGTAGGGCAGATCGTCCGCGTAGCGGAAGCGGACGTCGTCGAAGACGACCGCGGCGGGCCGGGCACCGGGTTCGGGAAGCGGTGCGGGCTCGGCCGCCGGTTCGGCGGGCAGGCGCAGCGCCTCCTGGATCCGGGCCAGTGCGGCCGCTCCCGCCTGGTACTGCGTGACGGCGCCGACGACCTCCTGGATCGGCGACATCAGATAGAAGACGTACAGCAGGAAGGCGATCAGCGTGCCGACGTCGATGGCGCCGGTCGCCACCCGGGCGCCGCCCACCGCGAGCACGGTGATGAAGGCGATCTGCAGGGCCAGCCCCGCCGTGTTGCCCGCCGCGGCCGACCACTTGGCCGCCCGCACGCTCTCCCGCCAGGACCGCTCCGCCGCGTCGTGGACGGCCCGCTCCTCGCGGTGCTCGGCACCGGACGCCTTGACGGTGCGCAGCGCGCCGAGGACGCGTTCCAGCGAGGCGCCCATCGCGCCGACCGCGTCCTGCGCCTGCCGGCTGGCGCGGTTGATACGGGGCACGATCACCCCGATCACCGTGGCCGCCCCGCCCAGCACGCCGACGGTCACGCCGAGCAGCACGGGGTCGACGACACCCATCATCACCAGCGTGGCGACCAGAGTGAGCCCGCCGGTGCCGAGGCCCACCAGCGACTCGGTGGTGACCTCGCGCAGCAGCGTGGTGTCGGAGGTGACGCGGGCCATCAGGTCGCCCGGCTCGCTGCCGTCCACCGCGCTGACGCGCAGCCGCAGCAGATACGACGACAGGGTGCGCCGCGCGCCGAGCACCACCGACTCGGCGGTGCGCCGCAGTACGTAGGAACCCAGCGCGCCGATCGCCGCGTTGGCCACCACCAGCGCCGACATACCGAGCAGCGCCGCGCTGACGGAGCGGTGGTGCGCGAGGCCACCGATGAGGGAGCGGGTCACCAGGGGAAGGGCGAGCCCGGTGCCCCCGGTGATCAGCGACAGCAGGGCGCCGAGCAGCAGCATCCCGCGGTGCGGCCGCACGTACTCGAACAGCAGCCGCCGGGTGGACTCGGCGGCCGGGGCGGCGTCCGCTGCCGCGCTCACGAGGCGCGGCCCGGTGCGCCGGGTATGCGGGGGCGGCAGCCCAGGGCGTCCGTGCGCCCGCACCCGCCATCGGCCCGACCGGCGACGCTCACGGTGGTGGCCTGGTCGTCCGCCACGGAACCCGCCTCCCCCCAGCAGTCTGTTCGCCTGCCCGAAGGATACGGGGGCCTGCCTTCCCTCCACACCTGACATTCCGCGCGTCGCCCCCTGCGGCACGCCGCCTCCGCCGAGGGCCTCTTGGCCCGCCCCTCGTTGCGGGACGTCAGTCGTGGGGCGGCAGGTGGCCGATCTGGTGGTCGGCGATGTTCAGTGCCTCGTCGACCAGACGGCGCAGATGCCCGTGGCGCAGGGCGTACACGACCCGGCGCCCCTCCTTCCGGGTCGTCACGAGCCCGGCCAGGCGCAGCCGGGCCAGATGCTGGCTGACCGACGTCCGAGTGGCATCGGTCGCCCCGGTCAGCGTCGTGACGTCCGCCTCGCCCTCGCCGAGCCGCCGCAGCAGAGCCAGACGGGTGCGGTCGGCCAGCAGGCCGAGGACCTCCACGGCGACGGCGAGGCGCTCGCCCTCATCCGCTTGTTGCGAGGGGTGCGCACCTGACAGATGCATGCGTGCGTTCATGTGCACATAATGGTGGAGCAGCAGCACCGGCGTCCACCTTCGACGAGCCGGCCGTCCACGAAAGGTGCACCGTGAACGAGCAGACCCACACCCACGAGCCGCCCGGGCACCAGCACGCTCACGCCGACGGCCACCACCACGGCGGCCACGGCCATGATCACGGCCATGAACACCCGCACGGCGTCGGGCGGTGGTCGAAGGTGCGGCACCAGCTCGCTCACCTGGTCACTCCGCACAGCCATGAGGCCATGGACAAGGTCGACTCCGCGATGGAGACCTCCCGCGAGGGGATGCGCACGCTGTGGCTGTCGCTCACCGTCCTCGGGGCGACGACCGTGGTCCAGGCGGTGATCGTGGCGGTGTCCGGGTCGGTCGCGCTGCTGGGCGACACCATCCACAACGCGGCCGACGCGCTCACCGCCGTACCGCTCGGCATCGCGTTCGTCATCGGGCGGCGGGCGGCCGATCGCCGCTACACCTACGGATACGGTCGCGCCGAGGACCTGGCCGGCATCGCCATCGTGCTGACCATAGCCGCCTCCTCCGCGCTGGCCGCCTACGAGGCCGTCGACCGCCTGCTGCACCCCCGCGACGTCAGCCACCTGTGGGCCGTTGCCCTCGCCGCGCTGGCCGGCTTCATCGGCAACGAGTGGGTGGCCCGCTACCGCATCCGCACCGGCCGCAGGATCGGTTCCGCCGCGCTGGTCGCCGACGGTCTGCACGCCCGCACCGACGGCTTCACCTCCCTCGCCGTCCTCCTCGGCGCCGGCGGCGCCGCCCTCGGCCTGCGCTGGGCCGACCCGGCCGTCGGGCTGCTGATCACCGCCGCGATCCTCATGGTGCTCAAGGACGCCGCCCGCGAGGTCTACCGGCGCCTGATGGACTCCGTCGACCCCGCCCTGGTCGACCGCGCCGAGCGGGCCCTGCACACCGTCGAGGGCGTCGAGCATGTCGGCTCGGTACGGATGCGCTGGATCGGCCACTCCCTGCGAGCCGAGACGGACATCGTCGTCGACCCGCGGCTGAGTGTCGCCCGGGCGCACGCCATCGCTGTCGAAGCCGAACACGCCTTGATGCATGCGGTACCCCGGCTGACCGCGGCCACCGTGCACACGGACCCGCACCCGACTCCCGGCAGCGGCGACCCCCACGCGGTTCTCAGCCACCACGCCACCCGCTGACACCCCCGGCACCCGTGCGATCACCGGCGGGTGCCGCAGCCGTCAGCACGGGAAGCCGGCCCCGAGGTGAAAGAGGACTCGCGCAGGGTCGAGCACCAGCTCAGACAGCCCCGGCACAAGCCCGTCACCGATAGCTCGGCATGGGCGTGTTGGACGCGTTCTCCGAGGTCGGTGCGGGCGGCCAGTCGGCTCGGACGTTCAGGTGTGCGCGAGCTGGAGCACGGCGATGCCGGCCACCACGGTGACGCTCGCGGCCAGCCGTCGGCCGCCCAGTCGCTCGCGGAAGAGCACGGTACCGAGCAGCGCGGCGATGACAATGCTTGTCTCGCGGAGTGCGGCGACGGACGCCAGGTCGCCGTGGTCCTGCGCCCATACCACCAGTGCGTACGCGGTCAGTGAGAGCACCCCACCAGTCAGTCCGCGCATCGGGGCGGCGCGCAGCCGGGCTGACAGGCGGCGCCCGCCCAGCACGAAGGCACCGGCGCAGAAGAGCATGCCCTGCAGCAGGAAACTCCAGGCTATGTAGCCGAAGACGCTGTCTGAGCGCCGTACGCCCGTGCCGTCGACGATTGTGTATGAGGCGATCATGACGCCGGTGCCGAGGGCAGCCGTCAGTGCCGGCAACTGGGCACGGTCCGGCAAGCCGTCCGCCAGGGCCAGGGCGACCAGCCCGGCGGAAATGATCAGGACTCCGGTGAGTTCGGGGGCTGACAGCTCCTGGCCGAGAACGCTCACCGAGAGGACGGCGACCAGCAGGGGTGCGACGCCGCGCGCCACCGGGTACATCTGACCGAAGTCACCGAGCCTGTAGGCCTGGAGCAGCAGCGTCTGATAGGCGACCTGGAGCACGGCTGACGCCGCGATGAACGGCCACGCGGCAGAGCCAGGGAGCGGGGTGAAACAGACCCAGATCGCGCTGACGCCGACGAAGACGAGGTTGATCAGCGTGAAGCCGGCGAGCTTGTTCGGAATCGCGTGCGCCAGTGCGTTCCACACGGCGTGCAGCACCGCTGCGGTCAGCACCACTACGGGTACGGCAGTGCCGGCTTGCATGAACACATTCATGAGCGTCGACCGTTCCAGAAGCTGAAGCGTCAGGGAATTGAATTCCGCAGTATGCTACAGGAATGGAAGATGATTCCCCGATCGGAAGTGCTTCTGCCGGCGCACGGGCTGTTGACGTGCGGAATCTCGCCGCCCACGTACGCGCCCGGCTGCCGCAACTGCGCGACGCGGAGGCAAGGGTCGCTCAGGTCCTGCTCGATCAGGGACCTGAACTGGTGCGGCTGAGCGTGAGCGACGTCGCCGCGATGGCGCACACAGCGCCCTCCTCCGTGGTCCGCGCCTGTCAGCGGCTGGGCTTCCGCGGCTATCAGGAGGTGAAGATCACGGCAGCCCGGGAGGCGCCCCGGCCCACCACGCCGGAAGGCGCCGATCCCACCTCCCGCGCGTTGGCCGACACCGTGCAAGCGGCACGCGAGGCCCTGGACGGGCTGTCCGCGACAGTCTCTCCCGACGACCTGCGCACTGCTGCCGAGGCGTTGCACGGCGCGAGCCGGATCCTGGTCGTCGGTGCCGGCCTGTCCACCGCGGTGGCCACCGACGCGGCCTACCGCCTCAGGGCCCTGGGATGCGCCGTCGACGCCCCCACCGACCCACTCACCGCCGAGGTGGCCGCCTCGCTGCTCCCCTCGGACGCCGTCTGCCTGGCCGTCAGCCACACCGGCGCCACCCGAACCACCGTGGACGCCGCCCGACGCGCCCACACGCGCGGAGCCACCGTCATCTCGCTCACCAGCTACGCCCGTTCGCCGCTGACCGAGACCAGCCAGTGCACGCTACTTGCCGGCGGCCAGGACCTCACTCTCGGCCTCGAAGCCGTGGCAGGGCGCCTCGCTCATCTCGTCGTGGTCGACGCACTGGCCCTCACCCTGCTGGCGCTGCGCGGTTCGGACGCCCAACAGGCCCTGGCCCGCTCCGCAGAGGTCACCGCTGCTCACGCGTACTGACCTTGCGAATCCGCCGCGCTCATGCGCCGGTGAGAGCTGCTTGTGCACGGCCGGGTGGCGCGGGACATGACGGCGGGCTCTCGGCATCCCTGAACAGGGACTTCGTTACAGCATGAGCAACCCTTGACCGACGTCATCCCCGTGGCCGCATGTCGGTTTCACCGGGATCGATCAGGCCGTCGGCCACATGGGGAGTTCATCGGCGGGCTGCCGACGTGACCAGGGCGGAGTCCGTCGGGGCCCCCGCGAACCTCCTTGATCCATGCCGTAACTTGACTCCACTCGGGGCCATCCGGCCCCCTCGGAAAGGCGACGACTTCGTGGACTCGTCCTCCTCGAACAGACCCCGCCCCGGACGTGCCGTCACAGCAACGACAGCGCTCGGCTTGCTGATAGCAGCGGCGGGGATCGTCCAGCCGACCGCGGCGTTGGCCGCGACGCAGGACAATCCGCCGGCGGTTCCCACCGACTTGAGCACCTCCCCGGCCACCTCCTGCCAGGCCGACGCCCTCGTGGGCGACGGTGACGTCACCCTGTACGCGAAGGTCTCGGACCCCGACGGCGGCACCCTGGGCGCCGATTTCCGCCTGTCGCCGCACGGCAGCGAATCCGGCGACGCGATCGCCGAATCCGACCCGGCGAAGCTGACCACGCAATCCGGCGACACGGCCGTCTACGTCATCCCCAAGGCCACCCTGGAGTCGGCGGCAGGCAGTTCCATCACCGAGTTCGACTGGAAAGTCCGGGCCACCGACTTCCACCGCACCGGCGCCTGGTCGGCCATCTGCCACTTCTCCTTCGACCCGACGCGCCCCGGCACGCCCGTCATCGCCCAACCGGCGGCGTCCACCGTCGGACAGCCGCTGAACATCGCCGTCACCGCGCCCAGTGGTGGGACCGTACCGAGCAGCTACCGATATCAGCTCAACACAGGTGCCCCAGCCACCGTGACGGCTGATGCCTCCGGCAACGCCACCATCACGGTCACCCCGACCAGCCGCACCAACACCCTGTCGATCACCAGCCTGTCCGCGGGAGGCAACTTCGGCGGGACGGCGACCATTGCCTTCAACTCCGCCGCGCCGACGACCCATCAGGCCGACGGCGACCTGACCGGCGAC
>NZ_JBSFJZ010000084.1:16820-19034 GCF_053598315.1 Streptomyces sp. NPDC001153 | reverse complement strand
GCCTCGCTCACCGCGAGGCCCGCGACGGCACCGAGCAGGAGCAGGGCGACGGCCAGCACGGCCGCGGTCACCGGCTCCAGCAGCATGATCACGGACACGGTGGCGGACCGTACGACGGCCGCCCCGGCGAAGTACAGGGCGTACGCGAGGGCCGTGGGCACGGCGGCGATGTAGAGCACGAGCCACAGCAGCCGCCCGGGGTGGGCGGTGTGCGGCAGCAGGCCCTCGTGCAGCGCGAACGGCAGCAGGCACAGGCCGGTCACCGCGAAGGCGCCCACGGTGGTGTCGGAGGCGTCGGTGCCGCCGGCCCTCCCCCACCAGCGGGTCAGCAGGGTCATGGCGCCGTAGCCCGCGGCCGAGACGAGCGCGAGGAGCACTCCCGCCGGCCGTACCGTCGCGGCCGAGCCGCCGAAGGTCAGCACGGCCAGCCCCGCGAGCGCCCCGGCGACGGCCGACACTCCGCCGGCGCCGAGCCGTTCGCCGAGCAGCAGGCGGGCGCCGAGCGCGATGAGGACGGGGCCCGCGCCGAGGGTGACGACCGTGGCCACGGCCAGGCCGGTCGACTCCACGGCGGCGAAGTAGGCGGTCTGGAACACCGCCAGGCCGAGGCCCGTGGCGAGGACCTTCCCGGCCCTGCGGGCCAGCGGTTCGGTGCCGGCCGGGCGGGTCCGGGGGCGCAGTCCGCGTCCGGCGAGCAGCAGGACCAGACCCAGCGCGCAGCGCCAGAAGGACAGTCCGAAGGCGCCCATGTCACTGGTCCGGTAGACCAGGGAGGCGGCGGCCCCGGCGGTGCCCCAGGTGGCACCGGTGATGATCAGATAGAGCAGGCCACGCCCCACGGGCAGGCCAGAAGCAGCGTTCGACGTCGTCAAGGGAAACTCTTCCGCAGAAACGCACCCAGGGGTGCGGAAGTTCGGGGGCGCCCGCTTCAGCGGGACGCGCGGACTTCGTCTGCGGGCAGCACCGTCACGCCCGGCGCACAAGCGCGGGGCTGATGTCCCGGAGGCCCGCCTCAGGCGGCCGGAGGCGGAAGGACGAGTGCGTTCGACGGCATGACGGGCACTTTATGCAGTCGTGCCCCGCGGCGACAACTCGCGTTCGACGCCGCCCGCGGCCACCGGCTCGGCGGAGCCCTTCGCCGGCGCCGAGGACTGGGCGATGAACGCGCCGACCAGGACGACCGCCCCGCCGAGGATCTGAGGCGCCGACAGGTGCTCGCCGAGCAGCACCCAGGCCAGCACGGTCGCGATGACCGCCTCCAGGCAGGCGACGACCCCGGCGACCTGCGGCGACAGCCGGCGCACCGACAGCACGCCGGTGACGTAGGCGACGACGGTGGCGACCAGCACGATCCAGCCGAGAAGGGCGAGGGCGGGTACGGCGGTGCCGTTCATGTCGGCGGAGCCGGTCAGCACCGACCAGCGCATGGTCCAGGGGCGGGCGACCGCCGTCAGTACGAGGGCACCGACGAGGAGGCCGTAGGCGATGACGCCGAGCGGGTCCGGTGCCTCCTCGCCCGCGTCGCCGCCGTGGTCGGCCAGGACGAAGTAGCCCACCTGGCAGCAGGCGGCGCCGAGCGCGAGCAGCAGGCCCAGGGCGTCGAAGCTCAGCCCCGACCAGACCTCCACCACGCAGGAGAGGCCGCCGGCCGCGAGGACCACACCGAGCGCGGCGGCGCGCGTCACGGGCCGCCGCTGCACGAACCGGACCCAGCCGAGCACCAGGGCGGGAGCCAGGTACTCGATGAGCAGTGCCACACCCACCGGGATGCGGGAGAGTGCGGCGAAGTAGCAGGCCTGGACGCCGGCGACGGCGAGCAGCCCGAACCCGGCGAGCAGCGCGGGCCGGCGGCGCAGCAGCGCGCGGTGCCGTACGGCGACGGGCAGCATGACGACAGCGGCGCCGGCCACGCGCAGCCAGACCACGTGGAGCGGGTCGAGTCCCGCCTCGATCAGCGGCTTGGCGGCCACTCCCGACCCGCCGAAGGCCAGCGCCGAGGCGAGCGCGAGACCGAGTCCGACGCCCTTGCCACGGCTGCCCTGACTGCTCTCTGACGTATGCACCGGCACATGATGACAGGCGGCGACATGAGCGTCACCCCTGTTGACACCTGTCTCAGGGGCTGGACGTCCGCCGGTGTCAGTGGGCCGCCCCGCCGTCTCCGGCGTACTCGTCGGCGACGGGTTCCGGCGGGGTGTTCAGATCGCGGATGCC
>NZ_JBSFJZ010000084.1:0-16722 GCF_053598315.1 Streptomyces sp. NPDC001153 | reverse complement strand
GGCTGGACGTCCGCCGGTGTCAGTGGGCCGCCCCGCCGTCTCCGGCGTACTCGTCGGCGACGGGTTCCGGCGGGGTGTTCAGATCGCGGATGCCGGCGCGCTCGAGGACCTCCACGGCCCGCGAACCCGGGTCCGCGGTGAGCGCGGCGAGGAGGCCGAGGCCGGTGACACGAGGCTCGCCCCGCAGCCGGGCCCGCTCGCGGGCGTCGGCGAACGCGGCAGCGGCCGCGGGCGACCAGCCGGCGGTGTCCCTCGGCTCGCGTGGGCCGGGCACGGCCGCGGCGGGGACGACGGAGAGCGCGCCGGAGTCCTCGACGCTGCCCTGCCAGCGCAGCCCGTAGCCGATGCTGCGCTGCACGAGGTAGCCGAGCAGCCGGGCGAGCCGCTGCGGGCCGCCGACGGCTGCGCGGACCTCGGGGTCGTGCTCCAGGAGGGAGTGCAGCAGA
Source organism: Streptomyces sp. NPDC001153 (assembly GCF_053598315.1). Lineage (NCBI taxonomy): Bacteria > Bacillati > Actinomycetota > Actinomycetes > Kitasatosporales > Streptomycetaceae > Streptomyces > Streptomyces sp. NPDC001153. Next base: position 16,276 of record NZ_JBSFJZ010000084.1, on the reverse strand, counting down.
TGGGCGGTGTCGGTCTGGCGGTCCCCGTCCCGGACGGCCCTGCGGCGGGCACCGGCGACCACCGCTGCCAGCTCGGCGCCGAGCACGGCATCGTCGTCGATGTGCGCGACCGCCTCGTCATGGGCGGTCCAGGGGGCTGTACGGGGTTGCACAACCCCACCCCATCAGCCTCAACGGGCCGGGTCATCCACGAGGGGAACCATCTCCGCGTCCCACACAGAGTGGACCCCGGCGTTCGGGATCTCATCCTTACGGAGGAGATTCGGCCGATCCGGCCCGAAGGGCGCGCGCCGCCTTGCTGTGCGCCCCGTACGCAACCACCGCACACCCCCGCTCGTCCCCCACCTATGTGGAGAGCGTGGGCGGGTGCTGGCCGGTGGCGCTGCCCGCGGTCGACGGCAAGCAGTACGTGTACCGGGTGTACGCGCCGGAGAACGCCCTGCTCGCGGACGTGTTCTGGCAGGCCTGGCACTGCCACGACGAGAGCGCCTTCCCGCACGCGTGGGACCTGTTCGACGCGGTGGTGATCCGGCGGATGGGCTGACCCCGCCGGGCCTCCGCAATTCCTGACGGTTCATCAGTATTGAATGTTCGCGCCCCTGCGGCTACGTTCCGCGACACCGTAGCCCGCTACGCCGGATCCGAAGGGGTGGTCGCATGGCCGAAGTCAGCGCGGAGGCACGCATCCAGGCGCCGGCCGAGAAGGTGTGGGCCCAGCTCACCGACTGGTCGTCGTACGGGGAGTGGAACGCCACCCACACCAGCTTCCCCAAGGGGGGCCCGGAGAGCCTGGCCGTGGGCGGGACCTTCCAGGAGAACATGAAGCTGATGGGCTTCCCGGCCGAGGTCGACTGGACCATCGAGGAGCTGGAGCCGGCCCGGGTGCTGGCCATCCGGGGCAAGGGACCGATGGCGGTGACGGTCGCCACCCGCTACACCCTCACACCCGACGGCGACGCCACGTCCGTCCGGATCGACGGCGAGTTCACCGGCGCCGCGGTGTCGCTGATGGCGGGCAAGCTGAAGGACTCGGCGACGGCCGCGCTGAACGAGTCGCTGCGGAAGCTGGCCGGCCTGGTCGCCTGAGCCGGGGTACGGGAAGGCGCCCCGCGGAGGTGCTCCGCGGGGCGCCCGGACCGTCGCACGAGCCTCAGTGCTCGTCGGCGAGGATCAGGTACAGCTTCTTGCGGGCGTCGTTGATGACGGCCAGCGCCTTCTCCCGCTGTTCCTTGCTGCCGGTCTTCCAGACCTGGCTGAAGGCCTCCATCAGGCCGAAGCCGGCCTGGCGGATCTCACCGAGGGCCTCCCAGTCGACCCCGCGCGAGGCCTCCTCCCAGGGGGCGTCGGGACCCTCGTCGGCGGCGGCGCGCCCGTCCTCGGTGAGCGCGAACAGCTTCTTGCCGCCCTCGCTCTCGCTGGCGATCAGGCCCTCGTCCTCCAGCAGCTGGAGCGTGGGGTACACCGAGCCGGGGCTGGGTTTCCACGCGCCGCCGCTGCGTTCGGCGATCTCCTGGATCATCTCGTAGCCGTGCATGGGACGGTCCTTGAGCAGGGCCAGGATCGAGGCCCGTACGTCACCGCGCCGCGCCCGTCCCCTCGGGCCTCCGCGCCCCCGGGGCCCCCAGGGGCCGGGGCCGAAACCGGGACCGCCGGGGCCGAAGCCCGGGCCACCCGGACCGAAGGGCCCGAAGGCGGCCCGCCGCCGGTCGAATCCATCCATGCCCCGCTGCCCGGGGCCCTCGTGCCGATGTCCACGCTCGAATCCGTGGGTACGCATCGCGATCACTCCATTCCATCGATGATCTGTCACGTCCGCATCGCGTATCGTTCGCGATACCTCAACGATATATCGGAACCGATCGCATGACAAGACCCTTCCCGACGCGATGCCGCAGGGGTCCGGGAAATGCGGGAAACGTGCCAGGACTCGTGGATTGGCCTTGGGCGGGCGTCCTTCGCCGCCGCTAGCGTCGGCGCCATGCGCATTCGAATCGTGGACGCCTTCACCGACCGCCCCTTCGCCGGCAACCCGGCCGGAGTCCTGCTCCTGGACGACGTCTTCCCGGACGACGACTGGCTCCAGAACGTCGCCATGGAGGTCAATCACGCCGAGACGGCGTTCACCCACCGGCTGCCCGAGGGCGGCGATGCAGACTGGGCGCTGCGCTGGTTCACGCCCGTCGCCGAGGTCGCGATGTGCGGGCACGCCACGCTCGCCACCGCCCACGTCCTGCACACCACCGGCGCCCACGAGGGTCCGGTGCGCTTCACCACGCGCAGTGGCGTGCTCATCGCCACGCCCGCCGAGGACGGCTCGATCACCCTCGACTTCCCGACGGCCCCGCTCACCCGGGCCGAGATCCCGGCCGGGGTCGCCGAAGCCCTCGGCGCGGAGCCGGTCGCCGCCTTCGACACCGGCCCGAACGTCGGCGACCTGCTGCTGGAACTGGCCGACGAGAAGACGGTCCTGGGCCTCGCACCGGACCACGGGTCCCTGGGCGCCTACTCCGCGCGCGGCATCATCGCCACCGCCCGCGCCGACGAACCGTCCCGCGGCTACGACTTCGTCTCCCGCTGCTTCTTCCCGAACGTCGGCATCGACGAGGACCCGGTCACCGGCAGCGCCCACACCGCGCTCGCCCCGCACTGGTCCGCGCGCCTGGGCCGCGACGACCTCACCGGTCTGCAGGCCTCCCGCCGCACCGGCCTGGTCCGCACCGCCCTGCGCGGCGAGCGCACCCTGCTCACCGGCCGCGCGGTCACGGTCATCGAGGGCGAGCTGCACGCCTGAGCCGCCGGCCCTCCGGTCCTCAGGCCGTCGGCAGCCAGCCCACCCTGCCCGCGAGCAGCGCGTAGCCGACGAACGCGCCGATGTCGAGCAGCGAGTGGGCGACGACCAGGGGGCCGACCCGTCCCCAGCGGCGGTACAGCCACACGAAGACCACGCCCATGACCATGTTGCCGATGAAGCCGCCGACGCCCTGGTAGAGGTGGTACGAGCCACGCAGGACCGCGCTGGCGACCAGCGCGGTCCCCGGGGTCCAGCCCAACTGGCCCAGCCTGCGCAGCAGATAACCGACGACGATGACCTCTTCGAGGACCGCGTTCTGCACGGCGGACAGGATCAGCACCGGGAACTTCCACCACACGTCCGGCAGAGCCTCGGGCACGACCGTGAGGTTGAAGCCGAGGCCGCGGGCGGTCAGGTAGAAGGCGATCCCGGTGCTGCCGATCACGGCCGCGACACCGGCGCCCCGGCCCAGGTCGGGCCACGGCCGGGTGCGGTCGAAGCCCAGTGTCCGCAGGCTGCCGCCCTCGCGCAGGAGCAGATGGGCGACGAGGGCGACGGGGACCAGCGCGCTGGCGATACCGAACAGCTGCCAGGCCAGGTCGAGCCACGGGCGGCCGGGCGCGGCCGAGGCGTTGAGGGTGGCCGCCTGGTCCTTCAGGCCCCCCGGCTTGGTGACCGCGCCGATGAAGCTGATCAGCGCGGAGACCCCGCTCGCTCCGAGCGACAGCGCCAGGACGAGCAGCGTCTCGTCCCGCAGGACGCGCCGCGGGTCGCGCCGCCGCGCCCCGGAATCGGCCACCGAGTCAGCCTCCACCTGCACCCCTGCCTCCATCCGGCTCACGGGCCCCTGGCCCACCACTGCCCTGGCAAGGATCGCAGAAGGAGATGTGAGGACGGCGTACGCCCACCTGGTTCCGCCGAGCGCCCCGGCGCCTCCGCGTTGTTCATGTCGGCCACGACAACGCTCGGGCACGACGGCGCGCCCTGGGACCGAGCGGGCAGCATCGGGCCCGCCGCTCCGCCACGCGGTCGCCACGGCGCTGAACCCGCGCCGTCGGCCCGGCCCGGCGGAGCGGGCCGGTGCGCAGCCCGCGCACCACCCCGCCTCCCACCCGGTGATCAACCGAGCGGCACCGGTTCCGGCAACCCCACCGGCCACATGTGGACCGGCTCGCCCACATGCATCAGTTCGGCATAGCGCCGCGTCGTGGCGGCCAGCGCGTCGTCGCGGGACAGTCCCTGCTCCAGAAGCCTGTGGAAGGTGGCCGCCTGCCAGGACGCCCCGTTCACCCGGCGCCGGCAGCGCTCCTCGATCACGCCCAGGTAGAGGTCGCGGTCGGCCGCCTCCACGCCCCACGCGTCCAGGCCGGCCGAGGCCAGCGGCAGCAGCTCGTCGCGGACCAGGGTGACCGCGTCGACCTCGCCCGTGCCGCCGTAGCGTCCGCGCCGGGGCCAGACGAAGCGTGCGTCGATTCCGTACCGGCACGCGGCGTCGAAGTTGGCCTCCGCCGCCGCGAAGGACAGCCGGGTCCACACCGGGCGGGACTCCTCGGCGAGGGCGCGGACCAGGCCGTAGTAGAAGGCCGCGTTGGCGATCACGTCGGTGATGGTCGGCCCGGCCGGCAGCACCCGGTTCTCCACCCTGAGGTGCGGGACCCCGTCGGCGATGCCGTACACCGGCCGGTTCCAGCGGTAGATCGTGCCGTTGTGCAGCACCAGCTCGGCGAGCCTGGGCGTGCCGCCCGCCTCGACGACCTCCAGCGGTTCCTCGTCGTCGCAGATGGGCAGCAGCGCCGGGAAGAAGCGCAGGTTCTCCTCGAACAGCTCGTAGGCGGAGCTGATCCACCGCTCGCCGAACCAGGTGCGCGGCCGTACGCCCTGGGCCTGGAGCTCGGGCGGGCGGGTGTCGGTGGACTGCAGGAACAGCGGGGGCCGGGACTCGCGCCACAGTTCGTGTCCGAACAGGAACGGTGAGTTGGCGCCGACGGCGATCTGCGCGGCGCACGCGACCTGCGCCGCGTTCCACACGTCGGCGAACCGGGCCGGGGTGACCTGGAGGTGCAGCTGCACGGAGGTGCAGGCGGCCTCGGGGACGATCGACTTGGAGGTGCAGACGAGGTGCTCGACGCCCTCGATGTCGAGCCGGAAGTCCTCGCCGCGCGCGGCCACGATCTGGTCGTTGAGCAGGGTGTAGCGGTCGACCTCGGAGAGGTTGGAGGAGACCAGGTCGTCGCGGTCGAGCGTGGGCAGGATGCCGATCATGACGATGCCGGCGTCCACCTCGCCCGCCTTGCGGTCGGCGTAGGCGAGCGAGGTGCGCAGTTCCTCGGCGAGCCGGTCGAATACCCGGCCGCCCAACCGGTGTGGGGCTATGTTGACTTCCAGATTGAACATGGCGAGTTCTGTTTGGAAATCGCGGCTCGCGATACGCTCCAGTACCTGCCCGTTCAACATTTTCGGCATACCGTCGTGCCCCGCGAGATTCAATTCGATCTCGACTCCCATGAGATTCTTGGGACGATCGAATCGCTTCTCCCGCAGCAGTCGCTCCAGTCCCGCGAGACACTTCTGAAGCTTTTCACGGTAGCGCTGGCGATCGGACAGGTCGAACTGCCCCGCCACGACCTTCTCCCCCATCGAAGCGTCCCTCCTCGGATGGGCGGGCCGACGTCCGGCCGCCGGGCTCCCTGGTGCAGGGGGGATGATGCCCAGTGGAAGCGATCGATAACGCCTCGCGCGGGCCCGGCACCCGCTACTCTGTCGGAATGTTCCCCGCGGCACATTCACGGGGCATGCGTCGGTCTGCACCAACGGGTTCCCGTCGCACCTCGTGAAAAACGCCGACGACATTCGGCCGACCGTTACCAGCGCGTATGACGTGGTCAGCGGCGGCGAGCGGCCCGGGAACCGGGAGGAGTCCCGCAAATCGACGGCGTATTACCGCCTTGCGCGACTTCCGGAATTGGGATAGACGAAACATCGGCCGAACATGCGTCATATAAACTTCGCCCACAAGGCGGAAGGTTGACGCCTCGGTCCTGGTTCCTGCCGTGTTCAGGCCGTCCCGGTGACGGGCGGCAGGCCGAGCCGCACCCGCGTTCACCGATCCGGGCCTTCACCCTTCCGGCCTTCCGTGAGCAGACAGCGCCGTCCGCCCCATCCCCTCCTCGCGCCGCCGCGCCTGTCGTACGAGAGAGGCGACCCACATGCCGCTGCACGTGCCCCCTGCCCCCGCGCCTGCCCTGCGCTCCGTCCTCGCCGCCCTCGGTTCCCCCACCGCGGTACGTGAGGCCCCGACCCCCTCCCTGCGCGCCGCGCAGGGGCCGACGACACCCGAGCTCCCGCTGCCCGTGCACGTACTGGACCGCATCACCGCACCGGGCCTGTCCGCGACCCGGCTGGCCGGCTGGCGCTTCCTGATCCGCTGCGGCGAGCGTGCCGTGGCCGCCGCGGACACCATGCTGACCCCCGACGGCTGGGCCTTCTCGCACTTCTTCGAAGGCCCGTACGTCCCCTCCACCGAGCGCGCCCTGCAGCAGGCCGAGGCACTGCCACAGCCGTACCAGGCCCGGCTGCTGTCCGTGCCCGGTCTGTACATGCTCACCCTGTGGCTGCACGGCGACATCACCGCCGACGGAGCCGAGGGGCACCCGGCCGGCACCGATCTCCTCGTCCCACTGGCGCCGGCACCGCCCGGCATATCGGCGCACCGTCCGTTCCGGGTCAGTGAGTTGCTGCCGGTGCTGACCCATCGCGCCACTCCGCTCCCCCTGCTCACGCCCCCCGTGCTCGGCTCGCCCGCCGCCTGACGGACATGCGCGTACCCCGCTTGCCCGCAAGGGAAGCGGGGTACGTCCATATCAGGGGTCTGGCCTGCAGGGACTAGCCCGATCCGGCCACTGCGAACCACCCGAAGTGACAGTGCACTTGGACTGAACCGTCCGCGCGGGTGACGCGTCATGAACCTGTGGGAAGCGGTGCTGCGAAATCCCTGCGGAACGACGCCGAGAGGGCAACACTGGGTTCCGACCGACATGACACCACGGGGGACGGCCATGACCACGACAGAGCGAGAGATCCCACCCATGTGCCAGCACCAGCCACCGTGTCCGCCAGCCGAGTCCGCCGACCGGGAGTCCGCCCGTCTCGTGGCGCACCACCCGGAGCAGGGATGGAGTCTGCTGTGCAACGGCGTCCTGCTCTTCGAGGACACCGGTGAGCTGCTGCCCGACGGCCGGATCATCGCTCCGCACCGCCCGCTCGGTGCGGAGCATGTGATGACCGCCGCCTGAGCGGAGCGCGGGCGAACGACCCGAGGGGCCGGCCGCACCCTGTGAGGTGCGCACCGGCCCCGATGTGTGTCCAGGGGCGGCTACCGGACGTAGCCGGGCGCTAGCGCAGCGCGTCCCGCAGGGCCTGGTACGCGGGCTTGGGGTTCAGCTGCTCGTCCCACGGCAGCGCGGCTCCCTCGCCCGGGAAGAAGGCCGGGATCCAGGAGTACTTGTCGGTGTAGTCCCAGACGGTCACGCCGACGCACCTGCGCACGGCCAGGCAGGCCTCGGTCAACTGCCGGTACCAGTCCGCCTGCTCGGCCAGCTTGTCCTCGGTCGCGGGCAGCTGCATCCGTACGTCGACCTCGGTCAGGGCGGTGTCCAGGCCCAGGCCGGAGAATCGGCGCAGGTTGTCGGGAAGGCTGGTGGGATAGCCGTACTGCAGGGCCAGATGGGTCTGGAAGCCGATGCCGTCGAGCGGCACACCCCTGGACTTGAGGTCCTTGGCCAGTGCGTAGTAGGCGTCGCTCTTCGGGCCGGCGGCCTCGATGTTGTAGTCGTTGAGGTAGAGCTTGGCGTGCGGGTCGGCCTCGTGGGCCCAGTGCAGGGCATCGGCGATGTAGCCGGGGCCGAGGGTCTCGTACCAGAGCGTCTCGCGATAGGTCCCGTCCTCGTTGAAGGCCTCGTTGACGACGTCCCAGGAGTACACCTGGCCCCGGTAGTGCCGCACCTCGGTGGTGATGTGCTTTTTCAGCACGGCCCGCAGCTCGCTCGCGGTCCACTGCCGGGAGGTGAGCCAGTCGGGCAGCTGGCTGTGCCAGACGAGGGTGTGGGCGCGGACCTTCTGGTGGTTCCTGCGGGCCAGGTTCACGATCTGGTCGCCGTTGGTCCAGTCGAAGACGCCCTGCTGGGGCTCGGTGGCGTACCACTTCATGCCGTTGCCGGGCGTGATCATGTCGAACTCGCCGCCGAGGATCTCCGTGTAGGCGCTGTCGGTGAGTTCGGGGTTGTCGGTGGCGCTGCCGAAGTATCGGCCGTGGCGTTCGGCGAGGTCGGCGAGGGTGGGCCGCCGCTCGTGGGCCTGGGCCGCCGGGGCGGCGAGTCCGGTGGCCATGAAAGCGGCCGCGAGGGCGCCGGCGAGTCTGAGACGCGTGCTCTTGCTGGGCATGGTGCGACTCCTGTCTCTCAGCGGGATGTTCAGCCCTTGGTGGCGCCCGCGGTCAGGCCGCCGACGAGCTGGCGTTCGGCGACCGAGTAGAAGGCGAGGGCGGGGACCATGGCGAGAACGAGGTAGGCGAAGACACGTGCGGTGTCGGCGGAGTACTGGCCCTGGAACTGCTGCACGCCGATCGGGATGGTCCACCAGGTGCTGTCGGTGAACACCAGCAGCGGCAGGAAGAAGTTGTTCCAGCTGGTGACGACCGCGAGCACGGAGACCGTGCCGAGCGCGGGCCGGGCCATCGGCAGCAGCACCCGCCAGAAGAAGCCGAGCGGTCCGCAGCCGTCGAGCGTGGCCGCCTCCTCCAGTTCGCCCGGAATCTGCCGGAAGAATCCGCGCAGGATGATGATCGTCATCGGCAGCCCGAACGCGGCCTGCGGCAGGATCACACCGAGCGGGTTGTCCAGCAGGCCCATCGAGCGCAGAAGCAGGAACAGCGGCAGCGCCGCCACCGCGAACGGGAACATCAGCCCCATCGTGAACAGCGTGAACAGCAGCTCCCGGCCCCGGAAGGCGAACCGCGCGAAGGAGAACGCGGCGAGCGCCGAGACCGCGACGACGATCACCGTCGTACCGACCGCGATCAGCGTGCTGTTGCCGACCAGCCGCCAGAAGGAGCCCGAGCCGAGGATGTCGCCGTAGTTGGAGAACACCCACGGCTTCGGCAGCCCGACGGGGTTGCGGGAGAGCTGGTCGGTGGACTTGAAGCCGGAGAGGAGGGCGTACAGCAGCGGTACGGCCATCACGGCGCCGACCGCCACCAGGACGACGTGCAAGGGGAGCGTACGACCCTTGCGGCGGACACTCATGCTCCGGCTCCCCTCATGTGCGTGGTGGCCCCTTCGAGGTCGCGGCGCAGCACGAACCGCTGGTAGGCGAGGGCGAAGACGAGGCTGATGGCGAACATGACCACGCTGATCGCGCTGGCGTAGCCGACCTGGTAGCGCTTGAAGCCGTACTGGAACATGGTCACGGCCATCGTCTCGGAGTGGTGGTCGGGCCCGCCCGCGGTGACGACCCAGACCAGGTCGAACAGCTGGATCGATCCGATCACGGACAGGAAGACGCTGATCCGCAGCGTGGGCGCGAGCAGCGGCAGCGTGACGTGCCGGAAGCGCTGCCAGGGGTTCGCGCCGTCGACGATCGCCGCCTCCGTCAACTCGGCCGGTATGGACTGCAGTCCGGCCAGGTACAGCATCATGTGGAAGCCGAAGTACTTCCACGTCATGACGAGGAACAGCGTGGCCAGCACGGTGGAGGTGCCGGCGAACCACTGGCCGCCGAGCCCGCCCAGTCCGACGGCGCCGAGGACGTGGTCGGCGAGGCCGTCGTCCGGGGCGAAGATCATGCTGAACAGCACGCCGGTGATGGCCTCGGACAGCACGTACGGCGCGAAGAACAGCATTCGGTACACCGCCCGGCCGCGCACCTTCTGGTTCAGCAGGACGGCCATCGCGAGCGCGAACGGCAGCTGCAGCGCGAGCGACAGCACGACGAGCAGCAGCATCCGCCACAGGTCGCCGAGGAACACCGGATCCTGCAGCAGACGGCTGAAGTTGTCGGTGCCGGTGTAGTCGGACGGCATCCCGAAGCCGCCCCAGCGGAAGAAGGACGCGTACAGCGCGAACAGGATCGGCAGCAGGACCAGCACGCCGAACAGCACGAGAGCGGGCAGTTGGAGGCCGACGGCGGTGAGCCAGTGCAGGGCGCGCCTACGGCTCCGCTGCCGGCCGGCGTCGGCCGCCGGGGCCGGCAGGACGGCGCCGGATCCGCGGCGTCCACTCCGTTCGCCCCGTGGGTCCGAGAGGGAGGTGGAGGTCATCGCCCGCCCTACTGCTCTTGTTTCGCGGTGCTGGTGATCGCCTGGGTGACCTGCTGCGGGGACTTGGATCCGGCGATCAGTCCGGCCACGCTGTCGTTGACCTGCTGGCCGAGGGCGGGGGCGTAGGCCTGGTCGAGGTAGAGCTGGAAGCCGGTGGCACCCTTCAACTGGGCTTGTACGGCCTTGATGTCGGGGTCGGTGAGGGCGCTCTCGGCCGCCGGTACGACGGGCAGGACACCGGTCTTGTGCACCAGCTCCTTGTCGGTGGCCTCGGAGGCGAAGAACTCCAGGAAGTCCACGGCCGCCTGCGGGGCGCCCTTGCGCAAGGCATGGCCGCCGCCTCCGCCGAACACCTCGGTGATCTTCCCGGCGCCGCCCTCGACCTCCGGGAACGGGAAGAAGCCGAGGTTCGCGCCGAGCCCCTTGCCGGCGTCCGCCTCCACGACCGGCGCCCACTGGCCCATGAGTTCCATGGCGGCCTTGCCGTTGCCGACGGTCGCGGCCTGCCCGGTCGGGGAGGAGTAGGCGGCCCCGAGGAAGCCCTTCTGGAAGGGCTGGAGATCGACGAGGTCCTTCAGGTGCTGCCCGGCCTGGACGAATCCGGCGTCGCTGAAGTCCTTCTTCTCGTCGGCCTTCTGCAGGGCGTCGACACCAGCGGTGCGCATCGCGAGGTACGCCCAGTAGTACATGCCCGTCCAGCTCTCCTTGCCGGCCAGCGCCAGCGGGGTGATCCCGGCGGACTTGAGCTTCTTCACGGCATCCAGGAAGCCGCTCCAGGTGGTCGGGGGCGCGCTGATCCCGGCCTTCTTGAAGAGTGCCTTGTTGTACCAGAAGCCGATCATGCCGATGTCGAACGGGATCCCGTACAGCTTGTCGCCGAGGAGGTACGGCTGCTTGGACACCGACAGCAGTCCGTCGGCCCAGGGCTTGCTGCGGTCGGTGAGGTCCTCGACGAGCCCGGCGTCCACCTGCTGCTGGAGCACGCCGCCGCCCCAGGTGTGGAAGATGTCCGGTAGCTTCCCGGAGGCGGTCAGCGCGGTCATCTTCGACTTGTAGGCGTCGTTCTCCAGCTGGACGATCTTGAGCTTGACCTTGGGGTTCCGGGCCTCGTACTTCTTGGCGAGACCGGCCCATACGGTCTTGGTGGGTTCGGTGGTCGAGATGTTCCACCACTCGATCGTGGTCGTCCCCGAGGACGACCCTCCGTCCGAGTCGCCGCCGCAGCCGCTGAGTGCGGTCACACCGAGACCGGCGGCGACGGAGGCCGCCAGGAAGCCGCGGCGGGACAGTGCAGGGTCGCCCATCTTGCGCTCCTTCGAAAAATTTCGGAGTTGCTTCGCAGAGCTGTTTTCGAAACATTCGAAGAAAATCTCGAACGTTCCGGACCGCGACTCTAGAAACGCGCGTGGGGAGCGTCAAGGTGTCGTGCAGGAGCTTGCGGGCGCGTACTCGAACCAGTCGAAGGCCGCGCGGCCCTCGGTGACGTACATGCCGATGACCCGGCCGGTGAATCCGGTGGCCACCTGGGTGGACGGATAACGGCCGTCCAGTTCGGCCGGCCGGACGTTTCCCTCGGAGGTCTCGACGGAGAAGGCGATGCTGTCGGGACCGCTCCCGGGCTCGGGGTCGCGGGTAGCACGGATGCCGACGGCCAGGGTGACCGGGCCCACGGGCAGCGGGAGTTCGGCGACGCACTGGCGCACCGGCCCGATCCGCACGACCACGGCCACGGTCCGCACACCGACGCCCAGGCTGTTTCCCACACCCGCGCCGCCCGGGCCACTGCCCCAAGCCACGTCCGGCCCGTTTCCCAGGCCGCTGTCCGGGTCGTCACCCGCGGCCCCGTCCCGGGTCGCGTCCAAGCTGTCGCCCCGGGCCGCGTCCAGGGTGTTGTCCCCGGCCACGTCCGGGCCGTTTCCCAAACCGCTGTCCGAGTCCTCTCCCCCAGCCACGCCCAGGGCGTTGAGCCCGGCCACGTCCAGGCCGATTCCCACGCCCGAGGCCGGGGCGTTTCACGCGGTCACGTCCTGGTGGTCTCCCGCGGCCCCCTCCAGGCGTTTTCCCGCGGCCACTTCCAGGTCGTAGTGGTGGTCCTCGTCCAGGCGGATGGACAGCCCGGCGCGGCCGGTCCAGTCGTGCGGCGGCCCGGCAGTCGAGGTGCTGCTGGCGGCGACCGACGAAGGTGTGCCCGGGCCGGTCGAGGCTGTCCCCGGTGGCGGTCAGCGTGAGCCGGCCGGGCCGCTCGGTGAGCGACCAGCACCCCTCCGGTCTGCGCCGCGGGGATATCCAGTACGGCGCGAGCACCGGGGAGGTGAAGTCGTCGCGCACCGGCGGTGGTTGGAGCGGAGCCCAGGCAGCCGGCGCGGGATGCCGCTCGCGCACCGGCCCCACCCGGGGCCGGCCGTCGGCCCACTCCACCGGGACCAGGAAGGTCTCCCGACCCAGCACATGAAACTCCGGGAAGCAGCCGCGCGGCCGGGTGCCGAGCAGCACCATCCACCAGGTGCCGTCGGCCGCCTGGACCAGGTCGCCATGGCCGGTGCACTGGATGGGCAGGCCGGTACCGCGGTGGGACAGCAGCGGGTTGCCGGGAGCCGGTTCCCACGGGCCGCGCGGCGAGCGGGCGCGGGCGGCCGAGACACCGTGGCCGAGCACGGTCCCGCCCTCGGCGAGCAGCAGGTACCACCAGTCGCCGATCCGGTACAGATGCGGCGCCTCGGGGTCCCTGAGACCGGTGCCGGACCACGTGGGCAGCGGGCCTTCGAGCACTGGGCCGGTGCGCGGATCGATCCGGGCCACGGTGACCCCGGCCATGGCGCACCAGCAGGAACCGTCCTCGTCCCAGGCGAGGTCGGGGTCGATACCGGGCAGGTCGATCCACACCGGGTCCGACCAGGGACCTTCGGGGGCGCTCGGCGGTGACGATGAAGGTGCCTCCGGCCGTGACGTTGGTGGTGATGACATGGAAGAGCCCGTGGTGGTGGCGGATCGTCGGCGCGTAGATGCCGCCCGAGGCCGGCGTGTCGTCGGGCGGCGTCAACTGGCCCGGCCGGTCGAGGACGTTGCCGATCTGCCGCCAGTGCACCAGGTCCCGGCTGTGGAACAGCGGGACGACACACCAGGTAGTAGTCGTCCCCGGCCCGGCACACGCTCGGGTCGGGGTGGAAGCCGGGGAGGACGGGGTTGTCGTAGGTCCGCATGGTGCGCTCCCAACAGGCGCCCGAAACTTTCGGATGCGGCGCCGAATCTTGGCGGCGGCCGAGCCGATCGGCCCCCCATACGGAAGTCGTTGAAAAGACACCGCCGCCCGGGCTGGTCGAATCGCCGGTACGGGAGTGGGATGGAAGGAAGGAAACAAGGGCCTTGCAGGGCGGGCACGTCCGCGCGCGAGACGCCCCGGCGTCGCCCGCGAGGAACGGTGGAGTGATGTCGGGTTACGACGCCTCGGCGACCGCTCGGGTGGTGGTCGGTGTGAGCGGCTCCCTGGGCAGTGTCACGGCCCTGCGGCGGGCCACCGCGCTCGCCCGCCGGCTGGGAGCGGAACTGTGGCCGGTGCTGGCCTGGGAGCCGCCGGGCGGTGACTCCGCCGCGCGCCGCTCCCCCGCCGCCGGCCTCCTGGTCGAGGACTGGCAGCGGCTGGCAGGACAGCGCCTCGCCTCGGTGCTCGAGGAGATCTTCGGCGGGAACGCCCCCGGTGTGCCGATGCACGCCCTCGTCGTCCGCGGTGCCCCGGGCCCGGCGCTGGTGGCGACCGCCGACCGGGAGGACGACGTCCTGGTCGTGGGCGCGGGCCGGCGCGGTCTTCAGCGCGCCTTCTCGGGCCGCGTCTCCCGGCACTGCCTGGCGCACGCGGTCTGTCCGGTGCTCGCGGTGCCCCCGTCCCCCCTGGAGTCGGAGCTGCTGTCCGTCCACCGGCGCAACACCTGGCACCTGCGCATGGACATCCGGCGCCTGTGAGGCCGGCACGGCTCAGCGGCCGTCGGAGCACCGTCGCAGATGTGAAGCCGGGCTGCCGCTCATCATCGATGGGCGGCGGGCGCCCTGACATGACCCTCGGTGGCCGTTCTCGCTCCGACGGCACGAGCGCAAGCCTGACGGCCGTGCCTCCGGCGACCGTCTCCGGCCTCCGGTTCTTGATGCTGCTTTACCGCTCCCACGCCATTCTTAACGCAAGATTGACGCCTCCTGAGCCGGGATCCGTGGGCCCAGACGTCACTCTCTGCTTACGCTGGTGCGGCCGTCGTCTGATGGCCGGAAAAGAGCTGAGCCGCACACAGGAGCCCACTGATGGCCACGACCGAGCACCCCCCTCCCAGTCGCTTGCGCAACTGGATGCTGGAGGGGCTCTCCGACATGGGCAAGCACGGCGGCCACACCGGGCCCCACGCCGAGCCCGAACCCCCGCACAAGGGCCAGCGCTGGTGGCGCGTGATGTGCCTGACCGGTGTCGACTACTTCTCGACCCTCGGCTACCAGCCGGGCATCGCGGCGCTGGCGGCCGGACTGCTGGGGCCGATCGCGACCATCGTCCTTGTCATCGTCACCCTGGCCGGCGCGCTTCCGGTGTACCGCCGGGTCGCCGAGGAGAGCCCGCACGGCGAGGGTTCGATCGCGATGCTGGAGCGGCTGCTGTCCTTCTGGCAGGGCAAGCTCTTCGTGCTCACCCTGCTCGGCTTCGCCGCCACCGACTTCCTGATCACCATCACCCTGTCGGCCGCCGACGCCTCCACCCACCTGGTGGAGAACCCGCATCTGACGAGCGCACTGCACGGCCAGCAGATGCTGATCACCCTGATACTCGTGGCGCTGCTGGGCGCGGTGTTCCTCAAGGGCTTCCTCGAGGCGATCGGCGTCGCGACGGCACTGGTCGGCGTCTACCTCGCGCTGAACGTCGTCGTCGTGATCGTCGGCCTCTACCACGTGATCACCGCGGGCCATGTGATCACCGACTGGTCCAGCGCGCTGACCGCACAGCACGGCAACATCTTCGTCATGATCGGCCTGGCCCTGCTCGTCTTTCCCAAGCTCGCGCTCGGCCTGTCCGGGTTCGAGACCGGCGTCGCGGTCATGCCCCACGTCCAGGGCGACCCGGACGACACCGAGGAGAAGCCGACCGGCCGGATCCGGGACACGAAGAAGCTGCTCACCACGGCCGCGCTGATCATGAGCGCCTTCCTGATCACCTCCAGCTTCATCACCACGCTGCTCATCCCGGAGAGCGAGTTCAAGACCGGCGGCCAGGCCAACGGACGCGCGCTCGCGTACCTCGCGCACGAGTACCTCGGCGGCGCCTTCGGCACGGTCTACGACATCTCGACCATCGCGATCCTGTGGTTCGCCGGTGCCTCCGCCATGGCCGGTCTGCTGAACCTGATGCCGCGCTATCTGCCCCGCTACGGCATGGCCCCGCACTGGGCCCGCGCGGTGCGCCCGATGGTCATCGTCTTCACGCTCATCGCCTTCCTGGTCACCTGGCTCTTCGACGCCAACGTCGACGCGCAGGGCGGCGCCTACGCCACCGGCGTGCTGGTGCTCATCAGCTCCGCGGCGATCGCGGTGACCATCGCGGCGCGCAAGGCCGGACAGCGCAAGTGGACCATCGGGTTCGGCGTGATCTCGGCGGTGTTCCTGTACACGACCGTCATGAACGTGATCGAGCGCCCGGACGGTGTGAAGATCGGTGCCTGCTTCATCGCCGGCATCATCCTGGTCTCGCTGCTGTCCCGGCTGGCCCGCGCCTTCGAACTGCGCGTGACCAGCGTGACGCTCGACCCGATGGCGGAACGATTCATCCGGGACATGGCCAGCCGCAAGATGCGGTTCATCGCCAACGAGCCCGGCCACCGGGACAAGGCCGAGTACCGGGACAAGGTCGAGCAGATCCGCGCCGACAACGACATGCCCGAGCAGGAGGACTTCGTCTTCGTCGAGGTCACGGTCACCGACCCCTCCGAGTTCGAGGCGGGCCTGACCGTGCGCGGCGAGGTGCTGCACGACCGCTACCGGGTGCTGACCCTGGAGTCCGCCTCCATCTCGAACGCGCTGGCGGCCCTCCTCCTGCATGCCCGGGACATGACGGGCTGCACCCCGCACATCTACTTCGAGTGGACCGAGGGCAACCCCTTCGCCAACTTCCTGCGCTTCTTCCTCTTCGGCCAGGGCGAGGTCGCCCC
>NZ_JBSFJZ010000083.1:0-19232 GCF_053598315.1 Streptomyces sp. NPDC001153 | reverse complement strand
TTGTTCTTTTTTTTTTTTGTCAGACCCTGGTTTAACAACACCACCGGCGGGTGATTTCCCCCCCCCCTGCACTGGCCTGACATTCCGCCGGGCTGTCTTGTCGAACCGGTAAGAGCAGATGCAACCGAGGGGAGCCTCGACACCATGAGCAACCGATCCGAGTCAGGATGCGACCGGCCCGATCCGGCCCTGGACGCGGTCATGGGCGAGCGGCGTCGGCTGATCAATCTCGCGTACCGGCTGCTGGGCTCCCTGGTCGAGGCCGACGACGCCGTCCAGGAGACCTACGCCCGCTGGTACGCCATGCCCCGGACCCAACAGGACGCCATCGAGTCCCCCGGCGCCTGGCTGACGACGGTCGCCAGCCGGATCTGTCTCAACCTGCTCGGCTCGGCACGGGTCAGACGGGAGACCTACGTGGGCGAATGGATCCCCGAGCCGCTGCCCGGGCACACGGAGTGGATCAGCGGGCGGGTGGGGGGTGCGGCCGTCGACCCGGCCGACCGGGTCACCCTGGACGAGTCGGTCAACCTGGCCTTCCTGGTCGTGCTCGAATCGATGACCCCGGCCGAACGCGTCGCGTTCATTCTGCACGACGTCTTCTGCCACTCCTTCGCCGAAGTGGCCGAGATCGTCGGCCGCACCCCGGCGGCCTGCCGCCAACTGGCCTCCTCGGCCCGGCGTCGCGTCCGGGCCGCGCAGCCTTCCGCCACTGCGACTTCGGCGGCCCAGCGCGCCGGCGTCGTCAGGGACTTCAAACGGGCCTGGGAGGCAAAGGACATCGACGCCCTGATCGGTCTGCTCGACCCCGAGGCCACAGCCATCGCCGATGGCGGCGGCCTGGCCACCACCTTCCTGCACCCCATCGAAGGCGGTGAGCAGATCGCGCGCGCCTGGGTCGAGATCGCCCGCCGCAGGCCAGGCACGATGACGTTCCTGGAGCGTACGGTCAACGGCCGACCCGGTGTGGTGGCCGAGCAGGACGGCGTCATCGTGACGGTATTCGCGTTCGAGGTCGCGGGCGACCGGATCACACACATCTGGGTCGTACGCAACCCCGAGAAACTCCGTCGCTGGGCGACGGGCTGAGCCCCCCCCGCCGTCGGATTCGCTCGCACCTGGCCGGCACTATCAGCCTCGATCGTGAGGCTGCTGGGTCGCGGTGGGTGTGGGCGAGGAGGCAGGCGCGTCCGACGTGGAGCAGGGCGGTGGTTTTCCCAGCTGCGGCGGGGTCGGTGACGATCAGTGAGGGCCGCGCGGTGTTCTGCTGGTGGCGGCCGAGGATCGCAACCCCTACGCCGAGCAGTGGCTGGAGCGTATACACGGCAGTGGCGGTCGTTCTCCGGGAACGGCCGAGATGACGACTCCTGCAAGCGTTCCTGCAGGTAAGGGGGATGCTCCCCGCCGCGTTGTCGACCGTGCGGCAAGGCTTCAGTGGCTTGGCCTGTCGTTGCCCTGGGGCTGCGTGACGGGCGTGGCGCCTGGGGGTAGGGGTTTGGGCTTGTACGCGGCGTGGACGCCGGCTACTGCTTTCTGCCAGGGGAGCCTCGGCGTCGGGTTCACTGCCCTGTTGTTGGGCTGGGTGTCGGCTACGTGGGTGCGGTCACAAGGGCTTGGCGTTGCTGCTCTTCGCCGAGTTCTCGTAGTCCTTTGACCTGCGCGCACAGTTGTTCCCAGGGGGTGCTCGGGCTTGCGCTTTGCTTTGGGCGTGGGTTGCTGTGTGGTGGCCGGAGGGCGTGGCGGTAGGGCTGTTGCTGTCGTCGTTCTGGGTGCTGGCGTGGTCTGGGTAGTGTTGTTCTTCCAGGCCGTGATCTGCCTGCGGGTGCGGCGGCCGATCCAGGGGCCGGCCTGTCGGGCTTTGTCTTCCAGCTGAGCCACGAGGCGCTGCTGCTCGCCGGGCAGGAAGTGGCCGCGAGGGCGGCAGTACCGGCGCTTGTCTCCGACCCTGTCGATGAACCGGCCGCCGTTCGTTTCGATCACGTGCCGGGAGGCGGTGTCGTCTCGTCGCAGGTCAACAAGGCCCGTGTGATGCCGAGCGAGTGAGTGGTCGGCAAGGCTGCGGCAAGCATCGTGGTCGCGTGTCCTTGACGGCGTGCGCTGGGCCGGATGTCGTAACCGATGTGGCCGCCGGCCTTCTCCAGAAGCGGAGTCAGCCAGTGGCGGATGGCCGGGCTGCCCAACATCTGGTCACCCTCGACCCACCACAGCGTCGTCATCGCACGAACCAGTCCGCTCGCCCGGCTGTTTCGTCCCGTTCGCTCAGCACGCGCGTCACGTAAGCGGCGAAGGCCGCAGTTTCGGTCAAGGCCAGGGGGTCAACGTCGTCGATGAACCATGGAGTTGGAAAGCCGTGATCGTCGTGGAACTCGCTCACCGCCGCCAGGAAGGACGTCTGCAAGCGGACGGTCGGATCGATCCCGGTACGTCCGGTCGCCCGCGTCGAACCGCGGCCTGCGCTTGCCCAGCTGCCGGTCCAGCACCGTGATCTGATGCCGCAGGGTCAGGATTTCGATGTCCTTGTCCCGATCGCTCATCGGCAGGAGACGTAGCAGCGCGAGCGCCTCATTCACGCCCAGGTAGGCCAATCACAGCAGCCCAGCTGATCACGTTGCCGGTTCATCGGCTTCAGCGCTAGAAGCGTCCTGGAGTGAGCGTCGACCGCGAAGTCGTCCACCCCCATCCGACCTGGGTGGATGAGGTTTTCGGCAAGGACAGGGTTGTGATGTAGCAGCTGCGGGAGCTGCCGTGAGGGGTGAGAAGTGCGGTGACGGCCGTGGTGATCAGGGCGAGCTTGGCGTGGATCGGGCAGCATTGTGCATCTCCCTTCTCCGGCGGGGGTGTTGGCGGTCAAGAGAGACAGCGGCCGGGAGGCGTCTACGACCGCATGCGGCTCACCGGCGTGAACGGGCGGCCCGTCACCGGCGGGGATCGAAGCGCTCGTGCCCGTGTGTGGCGTGCCCGTGTGTGTGGCTGTGGGTGGAGCATGCGTGTTCAGAGCCAGGGGGGAGTGGGCGAACCGTCCGGGTCCAGTCCGTTGGGCCATCTCTTCTTGATACCGAGAGGGGGTCGGCCGGCGTCAGCGGCCTGCCGGTAGAGGGTTTCGGCTCCTTCTTGGTCCCCGGCCCTCTCCCGCATCCGCGCCAGGTCGTCCAGGGCACCCAGATAGCCGGCGTCGACAGCCTGCTGGTAGAGGGATTCGGCGCCTCCCAGGTCCCCGGTCATCTCCCGCATCCGTGCCAGGCCAGCGAGCGCGTTGGGGTCGCCGGCGTCGGCTGCCTGCTGGTAGAGGCGTTCGGCGCTTTCCCGGTCCCCGGCCTCATCCCGGTTCCGTGCCAGGTTCAGCAAGGCACTGGGGCGGCCGGCTTCGAATGCCTGCCACGCCAGGCTTTCGGCGCTTTCCCGGTCCCCAGCCTCCTCCCGGTTCCACGCCAGGTCGAACAAGGGGCCGAAGCGGCCGACTCCGGCAGCCCGCCAGGCCAGGGTCTCGGCGCCCTCTCGGTCCCCGGCCGTCTCCCGCATCCGCGCCAGGGTGTCCAGTGCATCCAGGTAGCCGGCGTCGACAGCCCGCCGGGCCAGGCTTTCGGCGCCCTCTCGGTCCCCGGCCGTCTCCCGCATCCGCGCCAGGGTGTCCAGTGCATCCAGGTAGCCGGCGTCGACAGCCTGCTGGTAGAGGGATTCGGCGCCTCCCAGGTCCCCGGCCTCCTCCCGCATCTGTGCCAGGTCGAACAAGACGCTGGGGTAGCCAACTTCGGCAGCCTCTTGGGCCAGGATTTCGGCGCCTTCCTGGTCGCCGGCCATCTCCCGTACCTGCGCCATCGTGTCCAGGGCCTCCAGATAGCCGGCGTCGACAGCCTGCCACGCGAGGAGATAGGCGCCTTCCCAGTCCCCGGCCTTGTGCCGCAAGCGGGCCAGGTCAGCCAGAGCGCCGGGGCCGCAGGCGTCAGCGGCCTGCCGGTAGAGGCTTTCGGCGCCGTCCTGGTCACCGGTTTCACGCCGAAACCGTGCCAGGTCGGCCAGAGCGCCCGGGGCGCCGGTTTCGGCTGCCTGCCGGTAGAAGCTTTCGGCGCCTTCCCGGTCCCCAGCCAACTGCCGCAAGTGAGCCAGGTCGGTCAGGGCCTTGGTGTGGCCGGCTTCGGCAGCCTGTCGGGCCAGGATTTCGCCGCCTTCCCGGTCCCCGAGCTCATGCCGAAGCCGCGCCAGGTCGGTCAGGGCCTTGGCGTAGCCGGCTTCGGCAGCCTGCCAGGCCACGGTTTCGGCGCCCTCCAGGTCCCCGGCCACCTCCCGCGACTGCGCCAGTTCGGCCAGGCCCTCGGGAAAGCCGGCGTCGGCGGCCCGCCGGTAGAAGGTTTCGGCCCCCTCCCGGTCTCCAGCCTCCTCCTTCATCAACGCCAGCTTGAACAGGACATCCGGGTGGCCGGCGTCAGCGGCCTTGTGCTGGAGGTGATGGGCCCATTGCAAGCGGTGTCTGCCGTTGGCAGCGCCGGCGAGGTTATTGAGGTCGTCGGGGTGGGTGAGATGGGCGTGAGCGGCGTGCCAGAACGAGGCGGGCGGGCAGAGCCTTTGACGCCTGGCGCGGCCGTGTTGTTCGAGGTAGTCCGCGAGGCGGAAGACCGGTCCTGCCACCGGGACGGGCCCGGTGGCCGCCGCCGGAGCGCCCGGAGGACGGCGCGCAGGGCGGGCGATGGTGCGGCGCAGGGGAGCTTGTTTGCCGTGAACGGGGCGAGCGAGGTAGGCGAAGGCGGCGTCGGCCCAGTCCTCGGCGAGCTGGTCGTAGTCGTGGTCGGTGAAGTAGTCGATGGCGGCGTCGGTGAGGAAGGATTGCGGGAGGTGGAGTCCGACGCCGAGACGGCGGGCGTCCATCGCGACCTCCAGCAGGGCTCTGGCGGGCGGGGCGCCGTGTTCGTAGCGGCGCAGCAGTTCGGGTGCGCCAGCGAGGTCCTGGGTGAGCCGCCCGTGGGCGTGGGAGCGAGTGAGGGCGTCCGCGATGAGCCGGTCGCCCCCTTGGGCGAGGGCGGTGGCGGCGCGGAGCGCTTCCTGGCCGAAGGCGTCGGGGACGGTAAGGGTGTGTCCGCTCAGGAGCTCGCGGACCCGGCTGTGCGGGTCAGGCTCACCGGGTCGAGGCAGGTCCGTGTAGGAGTCGGCGTACTCGGGCCACAGGGTGCCCAGGACGAGGACCGGCTGACGGTCGGGGTGGGTGAGCAGGGTATGGATGGCGGCCGCGATGCGCTCGCCGGTCCGGGGGCTGCCGAGGTAGTGCTGGGCCTCGTTGAGCCAGATCACCGTGCGAGGCGCCACACGGTCGAGGTCGGCGAGCGCGGCCTCGGCCCTACTGGGGTCGTGAGGGTGCCACAGCCGCCATCCCTTGGCGGCCAGCGGCTGGACGGCCTCCCAGCACGCCCGCGTCTTGCCGGTCGAAGACGATCCGACCAGTACCAGCATCCGGCTGCGACCGTCCGAAGCCTCCCGCACCGCCGCCGCCAGGACCTGGTCGTGGGCGCGGCGCACATAGCCGGGCAGCGCCCGTTGCGGGCGAGAACCGGAGCAGGCCTTGGTGGTGACGGTTCCGGCGGGATGGACCTCCAGGTCGTGAGGATCCCACTGCCCGATCGGTCTGCCCGGTCCCTCCTGCCCTGCATGCGCGGGACCGGCCTCACCAGCTGCGGCCCGTCGCAGCTCCAGCAACTCCTCCACCGGCAGGCCCAGTTTGCTGGCCAGTGCCGCAATAGTCGCGGCGGACGGAACGGGCCCGCCGGGCTGGAAAGCCGCCTGGACGGTCGTGCGCCCGAGTCCCGTTCGGGCGGCGAGCTGGGACTTGGTCAGCCTCCTGTGGGCCAGTCCGTCATCCAGCCGCTTGCGCAGCTCGACGAGGGCGGCCGCGCGTTCGTCTTCTTCCCCGCTCACATGCACCCCCAGCCCTGTGTTCAACGGTGTTCATCATCGTTCGGCCGGACCATGGTGAACACCGTTTCCGCGACCTTCACTCACGTCAACATCCCGCAATCATCTGGGAGATTGCCGTGAACCGCATCACTATCGTCCTGCTCGCCGCTGCCCTGGTCGTCGTGGTCGCGCTCCTGGCCGCCGCGGCCGCAGGCACACTCGCCCGCCTCGACGGTGCCACGTACCCCACCGCCCTCATGCGCGCCGCCACCACCTTCGCCGCCGCCCTCACCCTCGCCGCGGCCGTCACCGGAGCACTCGCCCAGATCCTCCCCTGAGCCTGCCCATGCCGAGGGACCACGTCGGGCTTTGGTGGCTGTTGCCGTTCCGAATCCGAGGGCGGTGTCTTCGCGGGGAAATGGCAACACCCGCCACGGGAGCGTACGAGGGTTGTAGGGCGTGGGGGACCGGCGCGACCGGACGGCCAGGACGCCGGCAGTGGTTGCCCTCGGTCAGCGGTTGTCGGGATTCAGTAGCGTGGCGGCCGCGGCGATGAAGGCGACGGATGCTTCCTTGGCCGCGTGCCGCCGGGCGTCCAGCTCGAACGCTTCCTGCCGGCGGGCAGGGTCTGCGCTGTGACCTGCGGCCACCGCAAGATCGTTAGTCTTCACACACCGATGATCAGCGGTGGCCGCAGCCTTCCTGCAGCCGGTCCACCAGCAAGATCACGGTCTACGGCTGAAGGTCGCGCTGGTACCAGGTGCCTGACTTGCCGCCGAGATCGGCCGGGGCGGCCGGGCCAACCGGGACGAAGCCGGCCTTGGTCAACACCTTCTGGGACGCAACATTGTCGTGGGAGGTGGCCGCCCGTAGTGTGCGCAGCCCGTGCCGCGCCGCTGCCAGCTGGCAAAGCTCCTGGACGGTCGCGGTCGCCAGGCCGCGGCCGGCGACCTGCTGCGCGACCCGGTAGCCGAGTCTCGCAGCGCCGTCCTCCAAGTCGTACAGGTTGAACCTGCCGACTACCGAGCCGTCCTCGGCGACGAGCATGTAGAAGGCGCAGCTGCCGGCTTCCTGCTCGGCCAGCAAGGCGTTGTACCGGTCGGTGAACTGGTCGAAGAAGTCGTCGCCGCGGTCGGAGATCGAGGCAGCGAAGTAGGTGCGGTTCGCGAGCTCGAAGGCCAGTACCGCCGGGGCGTGGTCGGCATGCAGCCGCTTCAGCTCGGGCATTGCCCGACTCTACCGAGATCGTGCGCTGAGGCCACCTGAGTTTCCGCCAGTGGCAGACAGCCCCAGGGCCTGGGCACATAACGATCTACGGCTGCAGTACCAGGCCGTGTCCGTCGGAGCTTGGCGGCTAGGTTCCCCAGGAGGAAACAGGCGTTGGACCGCCGTCACGATGGCCGCGCGGGCAGCCAGGAATGGCGTGCGCTGTTCCTCATTTGCGGGCATCAGGTCGGCTTGGCCGGCCCAGGGCATGGCGAGCTGGTTGACGGACACCAGGATGTCGACGGGGTCCCATGCCGGGTCCAGGTGGGCGGCCTTCTGCGCGGCGCACAGCTGCTCGGTCTTGTGGAGCACGGCGGTCCCATCCGGGCCGGCGGTCCACGACCACCGGGCACGGGCCCGGCCGGAGGTAGACCTCCCGGGTCCAGGCATCCGGCTCGGCGACACCGGCCTCGCATGAGCCGCCGGAGCCCCGCTTCCCGTACGGGCAGCACTCCTCGGTGGAGGTCGTGGCCGAGTCGGCTCCCGGGCCGGAGGGCGTCCTGCGGGTGGCTCCGACCGTCCGCCCCGCCGGCGCGTTCCTCAATCCGCACTTTCGATCCGCTTTTACCGCGGTCGGTCGGATTCGGTCGTGATGCGGACCTCCACGTCCCTCGGCTGCTGGAGCTCGCCGTTGACCGGGACGAGGTCCTGCGGACAGGCGGACAGCACGACCACCACATCCGTGAGCGCCCGCAGGAGCACCGAGTCGCCCGGACGGCTGACCGGCGCGCTGAACACGATGTCACCGTCCGAGTTGACGGGCACATTCATGAACAAATTGAGTGGAGCGGGCACCGGGGTCAGCAGGTCCGGGAGGCCGGACTCGGCGAGGGCTCGGTGGTAGTTGTCGCTGCAGTTGTCGTGGTGGCCTTTGTGTCCCAGTCGTTGATACCGGACGGGGTCACAGGCCGGGATCAGCGTGTCGTGCACGCCCGGAGAGGTGTCCTCGGCGATTTGCAGGAGGGGCCTGCGCCGATCGTCGACGAGTTCGTCACCGGCCTTCACCATCACGCGGCCCAGCACGGCGCGCGTGTGCGCCATCGACAGCCCGTGCTGCGGTTCCTGCCTCGCCACTGCCCAGGTGTCGACCACTTGGCTTCCGTACGTGTTGATCACACGCAGTGTTCCGTCCTGCGGTACCTGGAAGGCCGCTCCTGTGCGTGCGGCCAGCGTCGTCGTGACAGCCATGATCTCTCCTTGGTGTTCCGGGCGAGGCGCCTTCGTTACGGCCCCGGACTCCTATAACAGACAAGCTGGGACATCGGGCACAAGGGAGGGGTTGCGCGCTAGCCAGCCAGGTCCAGGGACGGGGCTGTCACAGTCATTCTCAAAGGCCGCCGACACGGGGCGGACCGTCCAGCGTGTTCTCACAGGCCGGCCATTTCATTCGGTGTGATCTTGCCGGACGCTGTCGGGATGGCGAGTGAGCCTGTCGAGCGGTTGGTGCCGGACCGTCGAACGGTCCATCGCCTGGCTCCGTGGATGCCGACGGCTACACCGCCGCTACGAACGCAACGCCAGCCACTTCCTGGCCCTCACCGCCTCGATCGCCCTCGAACAGGCCAAAGCCGCAGGGAAGTTCACCCGGGTTCATGAAGCCTCGTGGACCGCGGCCCGCGCCGCTCACGGCGAGGCGGCCGGCACCAGAGCCCTGATGGAGGTGCTGCTGTTGGGCCGGCACATGGAACACGAGCACGTCGTCGCCGGACTGGCCGCGGCCCACTGGGCTGGCGCCCTGACCGCGGACGCGGTCGCGCTTGAGGCCCGCAAGGCCGCGCGGCCACACCAACGGGGGTCCGGCGCATCCCTACGCAGATAGACCGGCGAGGAACGGGGAGATCAGGTCATACACGGTGTCGGGTTGCTCCAGGTGCAGGTCATGGCGGTTTACACGCATGCTGACGGACATGGTCGGGACGCGGCGGCGCATCAGTTCATCGACCCGTGCAGGCGAGATGAAGCTCGACTGGGCCAGGATGAGCAGAGTGGGGCAGGTGATGCGCTCCCACTCGTGCGCGAAGGAGTGCTGGGCAGTGTCCGCCACGGACTGGACCATCACGTTCCGGTCGAAGCGGGGCCACCATTGCCCGCCGCGTTCCTCCAGGCCATCCGCCCAGCCCATACCGATCGCTCCGCCGCCGAAGAACTGGACCGCGGCGTCGCGCGAGGGGAAGGGGGTCGGTCACGAGTCGAGCCAGCGGCGGATATGAGCCGGCCATTCGGGGTCGGGACAGAGCGCCCACTACGCAACCGACTACCCGAGGGTCGACAGGGCCCGCACTGTCTGCTGGGACACGTGGGAGCAGTGCTGCACCGGGCAGGGTTCGAGACGCACTCCTACGAATCGGACGCCGAGGCGTACCACTGCGCCTACCTCGCCCTGTGCCATGCCGGCACCCGGCCCGACGGTCGAAGCCTCGCGCGCGCCGCGCTCAACGTCATCAGCGGTGATCCCTGGGAGTGCTCAGACGTGATCCGCGCGAGCGGCAGGACACCATTCACGTACGAGTCGGCGGCCGGCCTCACCGGCCCTCAGGTGCCGACCGCCACCGCAGCTCGACGCGCAGCACGCGCCATGGCCGACGCCTCCGCCGTAGGACACGACGGTGACGACGACTGGGAGAAGCCGCACGCCTCATGGTGGAAGCCGTCGGGCACGGATGCGTAGCCCCCCGCCTGCCGCCGCTGCACGAACGTCCTGCCCATCAGGAGTTCCACGCCGACTCCATGGGCGGCACCCTGTAAGCGCGGCCCAGCGTCTGAGCTGAGGAGGCGTGTGTCGGCCGCCGTTGCCACCGTCCGGGCCGTCCGGAACCTGCACGCCGACAACGCCACCGCCCTGATCGCCGACATCCGCGTGACCAACTGACGACCGAAGCGGAAGCAGTCAATCAGGTGACGCCCGCCCGACGCCCGCGCGACCATCAACCCCCCAAGTCCAAGGAGGGGAAACCTTGCCGAAACCGCTCAAGCGTCAGATCGCCCTCGCCGGCACCGTGCCCAGCCGTCACACCACCGGAACGGTACTCGTCGCCACCGACGCTGCCGTGGACGACGCCCGCGCGGGCGGAGGCTACCTCGCCACCAGCGGCCACTACGGGGCCCGCGCCCACCCCTACCCCCGAGACATCAGCGGCCCTTCACGGTCCACGGTCGCCGAACTGCGGGCGATCCTGTGGGCGCTCCAGGCCGTCACAGCGTCGGTCGGGTCGTCGCGGCCGGTCACCGTGCTCACGGACAGCGCCGATGCCCTCGGCTACCTGACGGCCTGGCAGGCGGGCGGCACGCGGATGCCCGACGGCTACCGCGTCTCGTGGCGCAGCTCAGACCGTCAGCCGACGCTGGTGGAGCTGCAGCAGATGGCTGAGTACACGCCGGGACTCACCTTCACCCACGTGAAGGGGCACGTTGGCCACCCCCTGAACGAAGCGGCCGACAGCCTGGCCAAGCTTGCTCTGCGCTGCTCGAAGGGGGTCGTCGACCGCGGGCGCGCCGCCGAGCTGGCGCCAGAGTGGGCACAGCAGAATCTGAAGGCGTGGAGGGCTCAAGCCGCCGACGCATGACGAAGACGCATCAAGGCCCGCACCATCTGGGTGCGGGCCTTGGCGTCTGTCGTTTCCGCCCTCGAAGCTCACGCCCGCTTCGGCCGTCGCCGCGCCGCCTGGAACGGGATGACGTTGTTGCCCGCATCGCGCCTCATCTCGCCCGTCGCCAGAGTACCGTTCGTCCCAGGGCACACCCGCCGCCCGGGCCGGATGCGTGACTTTCCCGCCGACTCGCAAGATCCTCTTGTGCTGGTGCAGCGAGCCGTCCTTGTTCACCGTCACCTCTTCGAGACCGCACGTCGGGCAGGTGGCCCGCGGCTTCTCCCGGGCTGCCTTCTCCGCGCTCCTCGGTTGGGACACATGCCAGGCAGTGTCGAGGTGGTGCCTGATGCGCAGCCAGTCGGGTTTCTCTCCGGCGTCGACGTAGCGCAGGGCCTGGTTGCAGCGGTCGTAGACGAGACCGCGGACTGCCCAGCGGCCGAGCGTGTGGTCGTGGTCGATGTTGAGGGAGTGGCTCGCTGTGCGTTTGACTCGGCAGGGCATGCAGTGGTGCGTCGGCGAGATGCAGGAGGTCGTCGTATTCGGCGCAGGTGAAGGCGTAGTGGGTGTGGCGGCAGCTCGTGTGGTTGCGGTGCACGGGGCGACGGTATCGGCTGTGTCCGGGCCGCAATGCCCGCTCGGGGGCACGCACAGGGTGTGCGGGAGCGCATAACGTCGAACGTACCGTCACAGATCCGTCACATTACCTACACATGGTTTTGTAGGCTGCCCCAGGCAACCAATATCGCCCCGTGAACAGAACAACCCTCACCACTGCAATCGCCGCCGCACTCCTTGCCAGTGTCACTGCCTGCAGCAGCGGTAGCAGCTCCTCGTCGCAGCACACGTCGAACGGGAAGGCCGGCGCCTCCGCAACGCCTACCGCCGGCAAGCCGCTCGACGCCAGTGGCGCGTTCACGCAGATCTCCGGCAAGGTCGCCTCGGCGAAGCTCTCCGGCACCGTCACGGCGGCCAATGACCCGAACCATCTCCTCGGCCGGCCGAACCAGTACACGTCGAAGGTCACCTTCACGGACTCCCGGATCAAGGCGAGCGACGTCGAGGGCACGGAGAAGGGCGACGTCGACCGCGGTGGCGCGGTGGAAGTCTTCGGCAGTCCGTCGGACGCGCAAATCCGCGCGAAGTACATCCAGACCGTCACCAAGTCCATGCCGGCGCTCGCCGAGTACGACTACGTCCACGGCGCGGTCGTCGTCCGCGTGTCCCACTACCTCACCCCGGCCCAGGCCGCCGCGTACCAGGCCGCCGCCAACGGACTGAGCTGAGGCCCACCATGAAGCGATCCCTCACCGCCACGGGCGTCATACTGATTGCCACCCTCACCGCCTGTGGCCCGTCCGACAAACCGAAGGCCACGCCCGTCCACGCGACCACGGCGAGTAGCAGTCCCGCCAAGACTCAGCACAGCGCCGCCCCTGTGAAGGCCGGCTCGACCGGCGCACCCGCAGCGAAGAAGCCGCCGACGGCCGAGGCCCGGAAGAAGGCAGCGGCCATCCTGGAGAAGGAGGACCAGGACTTCCGGGACTTCCTCGCCCAGGGGGAGAAGGTCACCGGCATGCCGCAGTTCACGGCCTGGTACCAGAAGGCGATCGTCGGCCTGGACATGAAGCAGACCGCATTCTCCAAGGCGGACGCCTACTTCACCGCCGACAACGAGCCCACTGACCTCATGGAGCAGTGGCGGTCCGACAACGGCGACGCCAACAGCCGGATCACCCAGTACGCGATGGACGGCACCTCGCCGGACGCCCCGGACGCGACGACTCGGAAGGACGCCTCCGACTGTCTCGCAGACCTGGCGAAGGCCGACAAGGACGCCGAGAAAATCGCCAACGGCAGCTGACTCAGCGGGCGCGCGCGGCGACGCTGCTGGTGCCGGCAGCGGCGCTGTCGAGGAGGAGGTCGGATGCCACAACCCATCCCGCCGGCGCGGCGAGCGCGGCCCGCCGCCGTCACACGGTCGGCCGCTAGCGGCCCGCGCACCGGTGAACTCGTTGCGCGCCGGCAGTACAAGGGCCTGTTCCTGGCGCCGAACTGGCCGCCGGACGACGAAGCCGACTGAAACGGCACGCCCGCGATTCAGTCCCCGCCGAGCGCAACTGCGCTGCGGCGGGGGCTTTTTTGCGTTGCGCGATCTGACGGGCTCGCTACAGTGGGGGCGTCCAGGTGCGTACGTGACGGATCCTTCTTGGAACTGAGGGTTGCGGGTTCGAGTCCCGCCCGGTCCAACGGTGTTGGCCGGTAGCTCAATGGGAAGAGCATCAGTCCGTGAGCCGTCGCCGACTCTGATCTCTGGACCACAACTTCAGACTTCCGCACCTCCCGGTGCGCAGGCCCGTGGCTACTTCTTATGGTGAATCACGCCGCAGGCCGTCTTGATCTCGGGAGGCACAGGCATCGGGGGCGCCCGGTGCGATGGCGGGTGCTACTTCTCCTGCCAAGAGAGAGACCCCGGTTCGAATCCCGGCCGGTGCTGCTGACGACCTTCGGGTCTGAGGCCCGGTAGCTCAGCGGCCCAGTTCCGCGTAGGTGTGGCGAGCCCGCCGCGTTCGCGAATCCCCGCCCATGTCACGGGCTGACCTCGAAGATCACGATGTCCGCCGGGGCCGTGAGGCTGCTCGGCATGAACTGCGTCTGCTCGGACCTCGAAGACGATCTCGAGTCCGTCGCACTCGTTCCCCTGCTCGCCGGCGCGCGTGAAACCGAAGCCCGCGATGGTGGCCAGGGAGGCGTTGTTGTCGGAGCTGATCACGGCCCGTACGGTCCTGACGCCGGGTTCGGCGGCGGCCCTGCCGAGCAGCGCTCTCAGCATGGCGCGGGCATAGCCCTGGCGGTGGTACCCGGGTACCACGGTGTAGCCGACCTCGACCATGCCGGCCTCGTCCGGTGGCCCCTGGAACCCGGCGTCGCCGACGACGGCCCCGTCCGGCTCGGACACCGCGGCGTGCGTGATCCAGGGAGCGACAGACGGGTTCTTGGTGAGTTGGTCGGGCGATAGGCGAAGATCCAGCGGGCCCGGTCGCTTGTCAAGTGTTCGTGAAGGGCGACCCCGGCCTCGGCGCTGGCGCCAGTGAGGTCGCCGTCGGCAAGGGCCCGCAGCGTCTTCGCGCTGAGTTCGACGAAGCGGACGCGTTCGGGGTTGGAGAGAGGTCCGTTGTTCAACGCGGTGATGCTTTCCGAGCACTGGAGGGCTGTCCACTGCTTTATGGCTCCGGCGGACAGGGAGATCGTCCCGGTCGGGCCGTACCATGAGAAGCACGGTACGGACGCCGCGATACCTACGCCGAGCCGCATCTCGCGAGTGCCTTACTCGTCTCCGACCGATCCGCGCAGCGGGCCATGCGCGTGCTCGCCCTGGCCGACCGGGTCGACGACACCTACCGCCGCCCGATGAACCGGCAGCCCACCGTGCAGGAGCCCCGCCACCGGCTCGCCCGCGCCCTCGGCCCTGGCGGCCAGGGCCAGATCCGTAGGCACATCGCGAGGGACAGGAAGTCTGTTCGCCGGTCTGGGGCTGGTCTCTCAACGCGGTGGTGGCGGGGAATTCTCCCCACTCGGATGCCGCCGTCGCCGAACTGCGCGCCGAGGGCCACGACATCAAGGACGAAGACGCCGTCCGTGCTCTCCCCGTTCACGGACCGGCACACCAACTCCCTGGGCCGGGATCCCTTCAACATCAAGGCGAGCGGCCCCGGCCAGGGCCAATGCCCCTTCCACGACTCCGACGCCGCCGAGGACGACGAGGTAGGGAACTGACGCCGCCCGCTTCACGGGCCGACCGCCGGCCGTGCGGCCGGCCCGTGTCCGGTCACTGGTGCCCGGGGGCGGCCCCGGCCACAAGTTGGAGGATGATGCCGTTCGGGTCGGTGACCTGGAAGAGGCGTTCGCCCCACGGCTCCTCACGCAGCGGCATCGTGATGGGGGCGCCCTCGCTCCGCAGCCGCTCGAACTCGGCGTCCAGATCGGTCACGGTGAACGCGATGATCACGCCTGCGGCAGGCTGGTCCCGGAAGCCTTCGGGCAGGACCTCGATGCCGCGCTGAAGAAAGATCACGTTGGCCGCGTCCTCGCGGACCAGCGAGGCGAAGCCGTCGGCGGCGATGGCTTCATGGAAGCCGAAGTGCTTGACCAGGAATGCGGCGGAGGCGGGGACGTCGTCAACGGTCAGGGAGACGGCGGTGGAAGTGATGTTCATGACCTGCCCTGGAGTCGGGAACAATCTCTGTACGCTGTATACTGTACCTTGTACAGAGTAGGTGGTGGAAGGACCGAGGCCTGGCAGGAAGAATGGAGCCCATGGCCAAGGAACACGGGGGCACGAGCGACCCGGCCCGCATCCTGCAACTGCTGTGGCGTGAGCCCGGACACGGCGATTCCCGCCGCGGCCCTAAGCAGGGTCTGACGGTCGACGCCGTTGTCCGCGTCGCCGTCGAGCTCGCCGACTCCGACGGCCTGGAGGCCCTGACCATGCGCGGCATCGCCCGGCAGCTGGGCGTGACACCGATGACGCTCTACACCTACGTCCCGGGCAAGGCAGAACTGCTCGACCTCATGCTGGACGCCGTGTACCTGCAGATGCCGCGCTGCGACCGATCGACGGACCCGTGGCGCACGAGGGTGGAGGCCGTCGCGCACGAGAACCGCGATCTGTACAACCGACACCCTTGGGTGGCGACCATGCCCACCACACGCCCGCCACTGGGCCCCGGCCTCATGACCAAGTACGAACACGAACTGGCCGCGTTCGACGGCCTGGGGCTCGACGACCTGGAGATGGACGCAGCTCTCACTCTCCTGCTGGACTTCGTCCAGTCCGTCGCCCGCGCAACCCTTGCCACCCAAGCCGCCGCCCGCGACAGCGCGATGTCCGACCAGCAGTGGTGGGCCCTCAACGAACCACTCCTGGCCAAGGTTTTCGATCCCGAACGGTTCCCACTGGCTGCCCGTGTCGGAAGCACCGCGGGCGCCGCCCACCAGGGCATGTACAACCCTGACCACGCCTTCAGCTTCGGACTGCAATGCATCCTGGACGGCCTTGCCCGCCGCATGAGTCAGCCTCGATGACTGTGCCGGATCGCTTCAACTGGCGGATGCGCGGCCGAGTTGGCCAGGCTGAGTCGAGTTGGCACTGAGAGCGGCCGCCGGGCCGGTTGCTGTCGGTCGGCGCCGACGATGCTCGGCCAGGCTTTCGAAGCCGTGTACCTGGACCATGGCCAGGATGAATGCCAGTCCAGGACCGTGGCATCGCAGGCCGGTCGAGTGAAGTGGGATGCCGGCGCCACGGCGAGCGCCGGGACGACCGCCAGGTCTTGGGCTGGGCGGACCCCTCTCGCGCCTCGGACGCCTTCCACAGTCCACCGGGGGGTCCGATCCCACCCCCTTGCCTGCCACGGGCCGACGGCGGACGAAGGGACGAGCTCCGGGGAGCCCCGGACTTCCACCCTGTCTCAGCCGAGCCCGGCCAGTTCGGCGATCGTCCCGCCGAGCACCCGGTCGCGTACCTCACCCGGGCTGGTGACCCGCTCCACCATCGCCCGGGTGAGGACCGGGTCGCCGTACGGAGCGTCCGAGCCGAACAGGGTCCGGTCCGGGATCTCCTTGATGGCCAGCCGGACCGCGAAGACGATATTGGCCGTGGACAGCTCCAGGTACATGTTCGGGGTGTCCCGGACCAGTTCCACGGCCTGCATCCAGTTCAGCCCTCCGAGCTGGCTGACCACCAGCGGGACCGTCGGGTAGCGGCCGGCGAGTGCCGACAGCGTCATCAGGTCGTCGGCCGTGGTCGGGGCGAATCCGTGCACGACCACGGGCAGTCGGCCGTGATCGGCTGCCGCCTGGAGCACCGGTTCGATCATCCCTGCCCGTCCCGGTGGCGGTGTCAACTCGCCGATACCGTGCAGCCTACGCCCGACGACCTCGCGTTCCACGGTCGCGGCAATCTGTTCCGGCTCCAGGTCTAGCGGAACGGACAGAAAGCCGATGAACCGCTCCGGCCGTGCGGCGAGCGCGGCGCCCAACTCCTCCCATGCACCGCGGTACCCCTCGGCCGTGTTGGCCCGGCCACCGATGGCCTCGTCCAGGATCGCCATCTCCCGGCGCAGTGAGACAAGGTCGTCGGCTCGCTCCGGGTGCGGGCGAGTGGCGAACAGCACGGCGCGGTCCACCCCGGCCTCGTCCAGCAACGCCACGTGCGACTCGACGGGGTCGTGGACGTGGCTGTGCGCATCGATGATCACTGATTCAGTCCTTCCTTGACGTTCGGCCGGGAATGCGGCCGACCAGTGCACTGTTGCTGCCTGACACCGTGGGAAGGTCAAGTTGGAGGCATGGTCGGTGCTGATCGGGGAGTTGTCGCGTCGTACCGGAGTCAGCGAGCGCCTGCTGCGCTACTACGAGCGGATGGAGTTGATCCATGCCGAGCGCCGTGCCAACGGCTATCGCGAGTACGACGATGAGACCACTGAGACGGTGCGGCACATCCGCGCCCTGCTGGCTGCAGGCCTGCCCACTCGCATCATCCGCCAGGTCCTGCCCTGCACCTTCGACGAGAT
This sequence comes from Streptomyces sp. NPDC001153, assembly GCF_053598315.1. NCBI lineage: Bacteria > Bacillati > Actinomycetota > Actinomycetes > Kitasatosporales > Streptomycetaceae > Streptomyces > Streptomyces sp. NPDC001153. The sequence continues at coordinate 1,930 of NZ_JBSFJZ010000083.1, read as the reverse complement.
GGCGCTACGCCCCTGTCCTGGTGTTCTCACCAGCCTGCGTGATCAGCTGAACGTCCTCGACCAGCGTGCCGCCGACCTGGAGACCGCGCGCCGCCTTTTGCGCCAGACGATCGCCGCCACCGATAGCGCGGCAAGCCACGACCGGAATCGGGCGCCCGAGTCCCGTTCAGTCGGCCGCCGGGGCGTTGGTCGGGTGGCACCTGGTGCCAATTGAGGAGCCGCAGCCGCCCGCCCGGGAGACGGCGGTGCTCCTGGCGGCAGTCGTGCTGAGCGGGCCGGAGGCCGCTGCCCTGACCCTTACGGCGAGTAACGCATCGCCCACCGTCCGGCCCGCCTCCGCGACGGCCAAGCACGCCGCCGCGGGGTTGAGCAGGCCGGTCTCCGCGACCTACCGGCGCAGGCCGGCCGGTGAAACGGAGCCCAACCACTGGTATGGGCCGGCCCCCTCCGCCCCGTTGAACTCGGACACGAACAGGTCGAGAACGTCGTCGGTCACCGGGCGCAGAGTGATCTCATCGGACATGGAACGATCCGGATCCTGTCGACCTCAGGGTTCGACCTCGTACCGCCAGCGACCTCCAAGTCCCCGTCCGGATGCGGAGCGGTGGCCGGGCCGGCCGACAGCGGCTCCAGGCGTCCGGGCGCTGACCGCTTCCGTTTCTATCCCGCCACGCGGGCGTTCCGGGCTTGACGAGTCCGGATTCGTAAGCGACGACGATGGCCTGGGCGCGGTCGCGCAGGCCGACCCGTCTCCGATCCATATCCCGCTCACGGTGGCATTGGCCAGCAACCCTAACGCTGAACAGGCAGGGGCCGAAGTGCACGCTGAGCGGGGTGAACCTGCCGGAGTCCGTCTCCCCGATCTGGACGAGCTGCGGGGCCGCGGCGTACTCAGCGCTCACCCCGCAGCGGTCCCGGCCTTGCGGCGCCCCCTCGGAACCGGCGGCCACGTGGACGAGGAGCCCCACCTCTCTGCCCGACACGCGCTCAGCACGAGCCGGGGAGGGCCCGATGGGGTCTGGTGTCTGAGCTATGCCGCTAAAAGGGACAGCCGCTACCCATCAGGAGTTCGCCGGCCACTTCCGCGCCGCTCGCAGCGGCGGAAGCGGCGCTCCGCCGGAACGGCGACCCCAGCGCAGGCGTGACCTGCGAAGTCGCCCACTCCGCATCGCTACACCACTTTGTGGGACGCGACCGGCAACCAAAATCGGTTCAGCAAGGTCTCATGGATATGAGCCCTCGTTTCACGGTGCCGGCTGCGACACGATTCAGCATGGGCCGCTTGTTTGGAGCCAGCGCGGTCATGATCGGTGCGGTTGCCGGGTGCACCACTCAGCCGACAGTGTGCGCAGCCTCGGCGGTGTGGGCGTTCCCTTCGGTCCAGCTAAACGTCTCGGCCTGGACGCGATCGCACCCACAGGCGACAGTGCAAGCCTGCGCCGACAGCCACTGTGTGTCGTACCCGGCCGGGGATGCCGGAGCACCCCGGCACGTCCCGACTCCGCCCGGCACCGACCCACACCGCATTGTGACAGTCAGCCTCACCGCGGACCAGGCCGGGAAGGAGGTGCTCCGGACCAACACCCTGGTACGGCTCGTGCACCACACCACGCACGATCCGTGTGGATCACGCGACTGGTGGACGGCGACGGTCACCCTCACAGCGACGGGACAACTCCAGCCGGGCTGATTGTCGGCGCCTAGAGCCACAGTTTGGAAGATCGCGTATGCGGCGGGGTGCTGACCTGGCAAGAGGGCGACCCGCGCGTTTGCGGGCAACTTGCCGACACTCCCCGCTGTTCGCCATTCGATTGGGCACGAAGGGCACGTGCGTAGGTCTGCTGCAGTTTCGGGTGACAGGTTGGGTCACGCGGCTCGGAGGGCCGGTGTGGTCATGACGGTCTCGTATTCGACGGGGGTCAGGCGGCCG
>NZ_JBSFJZ010000082.1:0-19302 GCF_053598315.1 Streptomyces sp. NPDC001153 | reverse complement strand
ACGACACCGGCGACCGTGGCGACTATCTGCGTGCCATTGTCAGACTGGCGTGCGAACGTGAAGACCTGGGCCCGGACTTCCGGACCTGGCTTCGCAGTTACGTAGCCGAGGAGATGCAGCAACATTGAGCAGCGCCGCGACCCGCCCCGCCGGCCCGGACGACCTGTGGTCGGTGGACGAGCACCTGGAGGACATCCTCTCGACCGTCCGCCCCCTCGACCCCATCGAGCTGCAGCTGCTCGACGCCCAGGGCTGCGTCCTGGTCGACGACGTGACGGTGCCGGTGTCCCTGCCGCCGTTCGACAACAGCTCCATGGACGGGTACGCGGTGCGGGTCGCGGACGTGGCGGGCGCCAGTGCGGAGTTCCCGGCCGTCCTGGAGGTCGTCGGCGACGTCGCGGCGGGCGCCGCCGACACGGTCCGGGTCGGCCCCGGCCAGGCCGCCCGCATCATGACCGGCGCGCCGCTGCCGCCCGGTGCCGAGGCCGTCGTCCCCGTGGAGTGGACCGACGGAGGGCTCGGCGAGGGCCCGGTGAGCGGGATGCGGGCGCGCAGCCTGGCCCCGGAGGGCGCCGCGGGGCAGGTGCGCGTGCACCGCCCCGCCGAGGCACGCGCGCACGTGCGCGCCAAGGGCAGCGACGTGAAGGCCGGCGACCGCGCCCTGGAGGCCGGGACGATCCTCGGCCCGCCGCAGATCGCGCTGCTGGCCGCGATCGGCCGCGGCACGGTACGCGTGCGCCCGCGCCCGCGCGTGGTCGTCCTGTCCACCGGCAGCGAACTCGTCCAGCCCGGCGAGGATCTGTCCGGCGGCCAGATCTACGACTCCAACAGCTTCGCCCTCACCGCCGCCGCACGGGACGCAGGCGCCATCGCCTACCGGGTGGGCGCCGTCGCCGACGACGCCGAGACCCTGCGCTCCACCATCGAGGATCAGCTCGTCCGCGCCGACCTGATGGTGACCACGGGCGGCGTGAGCGTCGGGGCGTACGACGTCGTCAAGGAGGCGCTTTCGTACGTCGGCGACGAGGACGAGGCGGGCGGCGGCGTGGAGTTCCGCAAGCTCGCCATGCAGCCCGGCAAGCCCCAGGGTTTCGGCTCCATCGGTCCCGACCACACGCCGCTGCTGGCCCTGCCGGGCAACCCGGTGTCGTCGTACGTCTCCTTCGAGCTGTTCGTCCGCCCGGCCATCCGCGTCCTGATGGGCCTGCCGGACGTGCACCGGCCCCGTGCCCGGGCCACCCTGAGGACCGATGAGGCGCTGCGATCACCCAAGGGCCGCCGGCAGTTCCTGCGCGGTGCGTACGGCGCCGGCGAGGTGACCCCCGTGGGCGGCTCCGGCTCGCACCTGATCGCGGCGCTCGCGCACGCCGACGCGCTGATCGTCGTCCCCGAGGACGTGGAGTCCGTCGAGCCCGGGGCCGAGGTGGAGGTGGTCCTGCTCGGCTGAGCCCTGCTGGTTGGGGGTACCGTGGCGCGCACAACAGGCCCGCGCACCGCACTGTGACGGGCCCGGACCGGGAGCGGCACACACCATGAGTACGCAGGACGGACTGACGCACATCGACGACTCGGGCGCGGCCCGCATGGTCGACGTATCGGGGAAGGACGTGACCGCGCGCACCGCCCGCGCCAGTGGCCGCGTCCTCGTCTCGCCCCGCGTGGTCGAGCTGCTGCGAGGCGAGGGGATGCCCAAGGGCGACGCCCTCGCCACCGCGCGGATCGCCGGGATCATGGGCGCCAAGCGCACACCGGATCTCATCCCGCTGTGTCACCCGTTGTCGGTGTCGGGTGTGAGACTGGATCTGTCGGTCGCGGACGACGCCGTGGAGATCCAGGCCACCGTGAAGACGACGGACCGTACGGGCGTCGAGATGGAGGCCCTCACCGCCGTGACGGTCGCCGCGCTCACCGTGATCGACATGGTCAAGGCGGTCGACAAGGGAGCGGTCATCACGGACGTGCGGGTGGAGGAGAAGACGGGCGGCAAGTCGGGCGACTGGAGCAGGGCATGACCTACCGCGCTCTGGTGGTCACCGCCTCCAACAGGGCTGCCGCGGGTGTCTACGAGGACAAGGGCGGCCCCTTGGTCGCCGACGGCCTGAAGAGCCTCGGGTTCGACGTCGACGGCCCCCAGGTCGTCCCGGACGGGGAGCCGGTCGAGGCGGCCCTGCGCGCGGGCGTCGACGCCGGCTACGACGCCGTCGTCACCACCGGCGGCACCGGGATCTCACCGACCGACCGCACGCCCGAGGCGACCCGCGCCGTGATCGACCGGGAGGTGCCCGGCATCGCCGAGGCCATCCGGGCCCACGGGCGGGAGAAGGTGCCGACCGCGGCGCTCTCCCGGGGCCTGGCCGGGGTGGCGGGACGGACCCTGATCGTCAATCTGCCGGGCTCCACGGGCGGGGTGCGTGACGGCCTCGCCGTGCTGGAACCCCTGCTGGTCCACGCCGTCGACCAGATCCGCGGCGGCGACCACCCCAGACCCAGCAGCGGGGGTGCGAGCTGAACAGCCCTTCCTGGCCGGTCGTGCTGGCGGACGGCGATGTCGTCCTCCGGCCGATAAGGCTGCGCGACCAGCGGGCCTGGCGCGAGGTGAACCGGCGCAACCGGGACTGGCTGCGCCCCTGGGAGGCGACCATTCCGCCGCCCACGCCGAGCGGGCCGATCGCGCACCGGCCGACCTACCGCCAGATGGTCCGGCACCTGCGTTCCGAGGCCAACGCGGGCCGGATGCTGCCGTTCGTCATCGAGTACCAGGGGCGGCTCGTCGGGCAGCTGACGGTCGCCGGGATCACCTGGGGATCGATGTGCTCGGGGCACGTCGGCTACTGGGTGGACGAGGCCGTCGCCGGGCGCGGGGTGATGCCGACGGCCGTCGCGCTCGTGGTGGACCACTGTTTCCGCACTGTCGGACTGCATCGCATCGAGGTCTGCATTCGGCCCGAGAACCGGCCCAGCCGGCGGGTCGTGGAGAAACTCGGATTCCGCGAGGAGGGGCTCCGGCCGCGCTATCTGCACATCGACGGGGCCTGGCGCGACCATCTGGTGTTCGCGCTCACCGCGGAAGAGGTGCCCGACGGTTTGCTCGCACGGTGGCAGCGGGCACGCTCCGAGCAGGTGCGGCAGAAACCCCAGAGCACGGGAAATTGAATATGTGTTCGAAATTGATCGGTTGTTGACCGTCTCAGCGGCATTGAATTCGTGCCTGAGGCGGTCACTGATCGCATCGGTCGCAAAAAAAGCTGGAAATATCAGCCAGATCGTGCGACACACCGGCCCAATTGGCGGATGGCCTCACGCAAACCCCTCTACGGTGTGAGACGTGAGCAGCAGCGGCCTCATCTACGCAGTCATTGTCGGGGCCTGGGCCGCCTACTTGGTGCCGATGTGGCTCCGTAGGCAGGACGAGCTGAACGAGGCCCGTCCGACGGAACGCTTCAGCACCGCCATCCGGCTGCTGTCCGGACGGGCGGGAATGGAGCGCCGGTACGCCAAGGACCTGCGGGCGCGCTCCGACCAGGAGGGGGAGCCCGGCGCCGGTGTCCCGGACGCCGTCACCGACTCGGTGGACGTCCGGTCCTTCGCCATGCCTCCGACCCGCCGTCAGGTGCACGCCGACGCCGAATCCGAGGCGTCCGGGAGAGCGCAACCGGCGCGCGAACACGACGCCGGACCGGCGCCCAAGTCCGGCTCCACGGCGGCGCAGAAGCCAGGGTCGTCCGAGCGGCGCGCCTCTTCGGCGCAGGCGGCCGCAGCGCGCGCCCGGCGCTCGAAGGTCCTCGCGCGCCGCAGGCGCACCACCGTGGTCCTCTTCCTCGCCTTCACGCTGGGGGCGATCGTCGCCGCCGTCGGCGGGCTCGCCTTCCTGTGGGCGCCTGCCGCACCGGCCGTTCTGCTCAGCGGGTACATCGCGTACCTGCGCTCCCAGGAGCGCCGTCGCTTCGCGTACCAGATGGACCGCCGGCGCGCCGAGGTGGCCGCCCAGCGGCTGCGGGAGCGGGAGCGCCAGCCGCGCCGTCGCGCGCCCCTCGACGCGGGACCCGGCGCGGACGAAACGGAGGGAGCCCCTCAGGTCCAGACGGACACCGGGCTCGCCGCACTCACCGCGGACCGGCGCGCCCTGGTCGAGCAGACCGACCACGCCGAGTGGGTGGACCAGCAGCGCGAGCGGCAGCGGCGGCCCGGCGGGGACAGCTGGGATCCCGTGCCTGTGCCCCTGCCGACGTACGTGACCGCGCCGGTCGCGCCGCGTGCCACGTCCGACGTGGATCTGGGGGCGCCCGACACCTGGAGTTCGGCGCGCTCCAGCTCGGTCGCGCCGGAGCACGAGGCGAGCCGCACGCCGGAGGCCGACGCGGAGGAGCGGATGCCTGAGCACGGGGGCAAGCCGGCGGACAGCCGCAACGACTCGCCGCCCCAGGCCCGGACGCGCACCCGCGGAGCGAACCCCGGCGGGGCCTCCGCGCGCCGGGCGCGTGAGCGCGGACGCACGCCCCTCTTCGATCAGTACGAGGACGGCGACCGCCCCCGCGCGGCCAACGAGTGACGCCCGCCACACTTCCGGAAGGCGTGCTGACCAGTCAGGGAACGGATTTCCAAGCACCCCGATCGGGATGCTAAAGTTTCACTCGTTGCAAGGGCCTGTGGCGCAGTCCGGTAGCGCACCTCGTTCGCATCGAGGGGGCCAGGGGTTCAAATCCCCTCAGGTCCACGCAGCATGGAGCCCCAGTCGGCGGAAGCCGACTGGGGCTCCATCGTGTCTACAGCCGCTTCGCGAAGCAGCGGCTCTCCTCGTGGTGCCGGTAGTAGCCGAACTTGGCGCAGGGTTCGTAGCCGCTCGCGGTGTACAGGGCGATGGCCTCCGGCTGCTTGGTCCCGGTCTCCAGGACCATGCGGATGCGGCCGGCCGCGCGGGCGTCCTCCTCCAGGGCCGTGAGGATCCGGCGGGCCAGTCCGCGGCCGCGCATCTCCGCTATGACGAACATGCGCTTCAGCTCGGCGTCGCCGTCCTCGTTGCCCTCCTCGTTGCGATCCTGGCTGCGCCAGCCGCCGGTGGCCACAGGGCGGTCGAACTCGTCGTACGCGATCAGGTAGACGCCGTGGGGCGGGTCGAAGTCCCTCGTGTCGAGGACGGTGGCGTCGCCGTCGTCGCCGTAACGCTCGGCGTACTCGGCCTGGACCTCGTCGTTGAGCTTCACGGCGTCGGGGTGATCGAAACGAACGGGGCGTATAATCATGCTGGATATCGTACTTCTATGCAGACGGTGGGACCTCGGGCTTTGAGGACTCCGACCAGTGTGCCGGTATCGTGCCGGGGTGCTGACTGTGACCTCGGTGAACGTGAACGGACTGCGGGCCGCCGCCAAGAAGGGCTTCGTGGAGTGGCTCGCGCAGACGGAAGCGAACGTCGTCTGCCTGCAGGAGGTGCGCGCCGAGCCGCACCAGCTGCCGGAGGAGGTCCGGCAGCCCGACGGCTGGCACGTCGTGCACGCCCCGGCGGCCGCCAAGGGCCGTGCGGGCGTCTCCCTCTACACCCGGCGCGAGCCCGACCGCGTCCGGGTCGGCTTCGGCTCGGCCGAGTTCGACGGCAGCGGGCGCTACGTCGAGGCCGACCTGCCCGGCGTCACCGTCGCCTCCCTCTACCTGCCCTCCGGCGAGGTCGGCACCGAGCGGCAGGACGAGAAGGTCCGCTTCATGGACGAGTTCCTCACCCACCTCAAGGCGCTGCGCGAGCGGGCCGCCGCCGACGGGCGCGAGGTGCTCGTCTGCGGCGACTGGAACATCGCCCACCAGCAGGCCGACCTCAAGAACTGGCGCGGCAACACCAGGAACTCCGGCTTCCTGCCCGAGGAACGTGAGTGGCTCGGCCGGGTGTTCGCGGCGGAGGACGGCGGCTACGTCGACGTCGTACGCGCCCTGCACCCGGACGTCGAGGGTCCGTACACCTGGTGGTCGTACCGGGGGCGGGCCTTCGACAACGACTCCGGATGGCGCATCGACCACCAGGTCGCCACGCCCGGTCTCGCCGGCAAGGCCGTCAAGGGCCTTGTGGAGCGCGCGGCCACGCACGCCGAGCGCTGGTCCGACCACGCGCCCGTGACCGTCGTCTACGACCTCTAGTCCCGCTTGCTGATCCGCCGGTCCAGGGCCAGCGACAGTTCCGCCTCGACCACGCTGCGGGCCAGGGGGCGCAGGCGGTGGAGGTCCTCCTCGGGGCCGTGGCGGAGGATCAGGTCGGTGAAGAGTCCGGCCAGGGCGTCGGCGTGTTCGCGGACGCGGGCGGCGGCCGTGAGGACCTCGGCGAGCGGGATGCCCTCGCGGACCAGGGCGGAGGAGACGTCCAGCAGCCGGCGGCTGATGTGGACGATCTCGTCGCCGTCGGTGCCGAGGTAGCCCAGTTCCATGGCGGCGGCGAGGTTCTCGGGGGTGACCTCGCCCTCGAAGCGGGCGGCGAGCTCCTCAGGGGTGAGGCGGACCGGCTCCTCCTCGGTGGGGGTGCCGACGCCGAGGAGGTCGGCGACGCCTCGGCCCTGGTCGAGGGCCTCGGCGAGTTCCGCGATGCCGTTCAGGGTGTGGCCGCGCTCCAGCAGGGCGGCGATGGTGCGCAGACGGGCCAGGTGGTGGTCGTCGTACCAGGCGATACGGCCCTCGCGGCGGGGCGGCGGGATCAGCTTGCGCTCACGGTAGAAGCGCAGCGTGCGCACGGTGATGCCGGCCAGCCGCGCCAGCTCCTCCATGCGGTACTCGCGCCGTGCCCGCGGCCGTACCTCCGGGTGTTCTGCGTCCTCTGCCACGCCCGAAGCCTATGGTGTACCGCCGGTAACTTCCTTCTCCCGCCCCCTACCGCTCGGTACGGGGCTGCTCTACAGTCCCATTGCGCCAGTGTTCACTGGCAGAGTCCAAGGCGATGCGTGGAGGCTTCGGGATGGCCGAGCACGAGCATGTACGGGTGGCGGTGATCGGGTCCGGGTTCGGCGGGCTGGGGGCCGCCGTGCGGCTGCGCCGCGAAGGGATCACCGACTTCGTCGTCCTGGAGCGGGCGGACAGCGTCGGTGGTACCTGGCGGGACAACAGTTACCCCGGGTGCGCCTGTGACGTGCCCTCCCATCTCTACTCCTTCTCCTTCGCGCCCAACCCCGACTGGCCGCGCACCTTCTCCGGGCAGGGGCACATCCGCGCCTACCTCGAGCACGTCACCGACCTGTTCGGACTGCGCCCCCACATCCGCTTCGACTCCGAGGTCAAGCTGATGAGCTGGGACACCGAGAACCTGCGGTGGGAGATCGAGACCGCGCGGGGCACGCTCACCGCCGACGTGGTCGTCTCCGCCACCGGGCCGCTGTCCGACCCCAAGATCCCCGAGATCCCGGGCCTGGAATCCTTCCCGGGCAAGGTGTTCCACTCCGCCCGCTGGGACCACGACTACGACCTGCGCGGCAAGCGCGTCGCTATGGTCGGCACCGGCGCCTCCGCCATCCAGATCGTGCCCGCGATCCAGCCGCAGGTCGGCCGGCTCACCCTCTTCCAGCGCACGCCGCCATGGGTCATGCCCCGCGTGGACCGCGCCATCAGCGGCGCCGAACGCCGGCTGCACCGGTCCGTCCCCTTCACCACCCGGCTCAGGCGCGGCCTGCTGTGGGGCATCCGGGAACTGCAGGTGCAGGCGTTCACCAAGCACCCCGACGAACTCGGCCTGGTCGAGCAGCTCGCCAAGCGCAACATGGCCCGCGCCGTCAAGGACCCGGCCCTGCGCGCCAAGCTGACCCCCGACTACCGCATCGGCTGCAAGCGGATCCTGCTGTCCAGCACGTACTACCCGGCGCTGACCCGGCCGAACGTGGACGTCGTCGCCAGCGGGCTCAGCGAGATCCGCGGGTCGACCGTCGTCGCGGCCGACGGCACCGAGGCCGAGGCCGACGCGATCATCTTCGGCACGGGCTTCCACGTCACGGACCTGCCGATCGCCGAGCGGGTGGTCGGAGCGGAGGGCGTCACCCTCGCCGAGTCCTGGAAGAACGGCATGCAGGCGCTGCGCGGTGCCGCGGCCGCCGGGTTCCCGAACTGGATCACGATCATCGGGCCCAACACCGGCCTCGGGAACTCCTCCATGATCCTCATGATCGAGTCCCAGCTGAACTACATGGCCGACTATCTGCGGCAACTGGACGTCCTCGGCGGCCGTACGGCCCTCGATGCCCGGCCCGCGGCCGTCGAGGACTGGAACCACAAGGTCCAGGAGCGCATGAAGCGCACCGTGTGGAACACCGGTGGCTGCACCAGCTGGTACCTCGACGCGAGCGGCCGGAACACCACCATCTGGCCCGGTACGACGTCCGAGTTCCGGCGCGCGACCCGGCGGGTGGACCTGGCGGAGTACGAGGTCATCCGGAAGACCGACGGCAAGCCGGCCGGTACGGCAGTACAGAAGGCGGCCGATACGGCAGTGCAGAAGGCCGATACGGCAGTACAGAAGGCCGGTACCGCCGTGCAGAAGACGGTGGCCGCCGCCCAGCAGAGTGAGGGTGCCGCATGAGCAGGATCGCTTCCGTGACCTCCGGGCCGTACGCCCCGCCCACCGCCTCCCGCGAACTCACCGTCGTCTCCGCCGACGGCGCGCGGCTGCACGTCGAGGTGCACGGCCCCGAGAGCGCGCCCCCCGTCGTCCTCTCCCACGGCTGGACCTGCTCGACCGCCTTCTGGGCGGCGCAGATTCGGGACCTGGCGACGGACCACCGGGTGATCGCGTACGACCAGAGGGGGCACGGGCGCAGTCCCGCGAGCCCCGCGTGCACCACCCACACGCTGGCGGACGACCTCGAAGCGGTCCTCGCGCAGACGCTCGCACCCGGGGAGAAGGCGCTGATCGTCGGGCACTCCATGGGCGGTATGACCGTCATGGCCGCAGCCGCGCGCCCCCGCTTCCGGGAACACGCCGCCGCCGTCCTGCTGTGCAGCACCGGCAGTTCGCGGCTGGTGGCGGAGGCGCGCGTGGTGCCGCTCGGCGCCGGGCGCGTGCGCACCTGGATCACCGGGCGCATTCTCGGCTCGCGCGCCCCGCTCGGCCCGGTCACGCCGGTCGCGAAGAGCATCCTCAAGTACGCCACCATGGGCGCAGGTTCCGCCCCGCACATGGTGGAGGCGTGCGCGCGGATCGTGCACGCCTGCCCGCGCGCCGTGCGGCACGCCTGGGCGCGCGTGCTCGAGGTGCTCGATCTCGACCACGGCGTACGGGAGTTGCACGCGCCGACCGCGATCGTGCACGGCGCGTCCGACCGGCTCACGCCCCCCGTGCACGCCCGCGCGCTGGTCGCCGCGCTGCCGCACTGCGTCGGTCTCACCGAGCTGACCGGCGTCGGCCACATGACCCCCATCGAGGCCCCCGACCTGGTGACCGGCAGGATCCGGGAACTCGTCACCACCTACGTCACCCGCAAGAAGGCCACAGGCGTGCAGATCAAGGAGGGCGCATGAGCAGGGTCAGCCTGGAAGGGCAGGTCGCGGTCGTCACCGGAGCGGCGCGCGGCGTCGGTGAGCTGCTGGCGCGCAAGCTCTCCGCGCGCGGCGCGAAGGTGGCGCTGGTCGGGCTGGAGGAGGAGGCCCTCAAGGACGTCTCCTCGCGCCTGCACAGCGACAGCGCCTACTGGTACGCCGACGTCACCGACCACGAGACGATGAGCCGGGTCGCGCAGGAGGTGAAGGCGCGGTTCGGGAAGGTCGACATCGTGGTCGCCAACGCCGGTGTGGCGACGGGCGGTCCGTTCGCCGACTCCGATCCGCAGGCCTGGCGGCGGGTGATCGAGGTGAACCTGATCGGTTCGGCGGTGACCGCGCGGGCCTTCCTGCCGGTGCTGGTGGAGAGCCGGGGCTATCTGCTCCAGATCGCCTCGCTCGCCGCGATCACTCCGGCGCCGATGATGACGGCCTACTGCGCGTCCAAGTCGGGCGTGGAGGCGTACGCGCACAGTCTGCGCGCCGAGGTCGGCTACCAGGGTGTGCGCGTCGGTGTCGCGTACTTGTCCTGGACCGACACCGACATGGTGCGCGGCGCCGACCAGGACGACGTCATGCGGGAGCTGAGGCAGCGGCTGCCGTGGCCCTCCAACAAGACCTATCCGCTGGGGCCGGCGGTGGACCGGCTGGTCGCCGGGATCGAGCGGCGCTCGGCGCACGTGTACGGGCAGTGGTGGTTGCGCGGCATGCAGGGCGTGCGCGGTTATCTGCCGGCGCTCATCGGGACGGTCGGGCAGCGCGAGATGAAGCGGTTCGCGCCCCGGCTGCAGGGGATGCGCTCCGGGCTCGTCGGTGCAGGTGGGGAGGCCGACGAAGCAGCGCGCGCTACGCACCGTGACTGATCCACATGCGCTCCGTGGTCGCCCGTGTGAATCTGGTCGAGGCCCCACTGAGGGGCCGAATTCTCCACCTCACCCACCACGGGAGTGAACCCACATGGGTATGAAGGACAAGGCCAACGAGTGGCAGGAACAGGGCAAGCAGAAGCTCGGTGAGGCCCGTGAGCGGGCCGGTCAGCGCGGCCAGCAGCAGCCCCAGCGCGGCCAGCAGCAGCCTCAGCGTGGCCAGCAGCAGCCCTCGCGAGGCCAGCAGCAGCCGCAGCGCGGTCGCGAGAATCTGCGCGACATCGAGGACACGGAAGCGGAGATGGAAGACCGCTTCGACCGGGACTACGACGCGTAGTCGCTGCGCTCGGCTTTGGCCGGATCGGCGTGGGGCGCCCTTCTTCTGAAGGGTGCCCTGCGTCTGTGTGCGGGGTGCCTTCGGCGCGTTGTCGGGTGCGGGTGCGGGTGCGTTGTGGCTTGTCGCGCAGTTCCCCGCGCCCCTTCGATACGCGGCCCTTTTTGATCAGTTCCCCGGTCACCCAGTCCTCGGAGGGAGCTTCCTCGGAGGGAGCTTCGGGCGGGAGCGGTCGGGGAACCCGCTGTAGTCGGGGGGGATGGCGGCGGGGTTGGACTCCAGCAGTTCCAGGGCCAGTTCGACCGCGTCGGCCAGCTGGGCGTGCCGGCCTTCCGCCCAGTCCAGCGGGGTGCGCATGATCTCCAGGTCGGGGGCGACGCCGTGGTTCTCCACGGACCAGCCGTAGGCGTCGAACCAGGCCGCGTTCATCGGCACCGTGATGACCGTGCCGTCGCCCAGCCGGTGCCGGCCGGTCATGCCGACCACGCCGCCCCAGGTGCGCTGGCCGACCACCGGGCCGAGCTTCAGCAGCTTGAAGGCGGCCGTGATCATGTCGCCGTCCGAGGAGGTCGCCTCGTCGGCGAGCGCGACCACCGGGCCCCTCGGCGCGTTCGAGGTGTACGACACCGGTTGCGCGTCCCGCGTCAGGTCCCAGCCCAGGATCGTCCGGGTCAGCTTCTCGATGACGAGTTCGCTGATGTGCCCGCCCGCGTTGCCGCGCACGTCCACGATCAGGGCGGGCCGGGACACCTCCATGCGCAGGTCGCGGTTGAACTGGGCCCAGCCGGAGCCGCCCATGTCGGGGATGTGCAGATAGCCGCACTTGCCGCCGCTCAACTCCCGTACGACCTCGCGGCGTTTGGCGACCCAGTCCTGGTAGCGCAGCGGCCGTTCGTCGACGAGCGGGACGACGGCGACCCGGCGGGCCCGGCCCGGCTCCCCTTCCGGGGGGAGGAACGTCAGCTCCACGGTCGTACCGCCGGAGCCGGCGAGGAGCGGATACGGGCCGGTCACCGGATCGACCGGGCGGCCGTCGACGTGGGTGAGGACGGCGCCCTCGCGGATGCCCGTGCCGGCCAGCGGCGAGCGGGCCTTGGAGTCGGAGGAGTCGCCGGGCAGGATGCGCTTGATCGTCCAGTGGCCGTCGCGGCGTACGAGGTTGGCGCCGAGGAGGCCCTGCCAGCGCTGGTAGTGGGCCGGGCCCTCGTTGCGGCGGGCGGCGGTGACGTAGGCGTGCGAGGTGCCCAGCTCGCCGAGGACCTCGCGCAGGAGATCGGCGAACTCGTCGGGGGAGGCGACCCGTTCGACGAGGGGACGGTACTGGTCGAGCACCGCGTCCCAGTCGATGCCGCACATGCCCGGGTCCCAGAAGTAGGCGCGGATGAGCCGGCCGGCCTCGTCGTACGCCTGGCGCCACTCGGCGGGCGGGTCGACCACGTGCAGGATGCGGCGCAGGTCGATCCAGACGCTCGTGTCGCTGTCGCCCATCTCCGTGGAGGGCACGGCGCGCAGGTCGCCCTCGTCCACGACGACCAGCCGGGTGCCGTCGCCGCTGACCGCGAACCAGTCGAGGTGGTCGACCAGTTCGGACTTCTTCGCCTTGGCGAGGTTGAAGTACTCCAGGGTCGGGCGGCCGCTGACGTCGGCCGGGTTGGCGAAGGTCTCGCCGAGCGCGCCGGAGATCGGCCAGCGCAGCCAGACCAGCCCGCCGCCGGCGACCGGGTGCAGCGCGGAGTACTTGGAGGCGATCACCGGGAACGGCGTGACCCGCATCGCCAGGCCCTCGACCTCCACGGTCACCGTGCCCGCCTCGCCCGTCTCCTCGTCCTCGACCGGGTCGAGCCCGCCGGCCGCCGGACGGCCCTCGGGGTTCAGGGCGAAGGGGGAGAGCGTCGCCGAGTTCAGCGGCACGAGGTACGGGCGGCAGCCGAGCGGGAAGGACAGGTCGCCGGTGTGGACGTCGTACACCGGGTCGAAGCCGCGCCAGGAGAGGAAGGCGAGGTAGCGGCCGTCGCGGGTGAAGACGGGGTTCTCGTCCTCGAAGCGGCCGTTGGTCACGTCGACGATCAGCCGGTCCTTGATGCGGGCCAGTTTGATCTGGCGCAGGGAGCGGCCGATGCCCGGGTGGGACCAGGCGAGCCAGGCGCCGTCCGGGGAGAAGGCGAGGTCGCGCACGGGACCGTTGATGGACCGGATCAGCTCGGTCACGTGCTCGCCGACACCGGCGGCACCTGAGCCGCCGTCACCTGCGTCGCCTGAGCCACTGGAGCCACTCAAGCCACCAAAGTCACCCAAGCGACTCGACTCACCACTGGAGTCACCAGAGTCACCGGAGTCACCAGAGCCCCCGGAGTTATCCGCGTCCCCTGATGCACTCCCCGCGTCCGCCGTCTCTCCCGTGACCTGGCCCTCGGTGCCTTCCGGCTCCTCCGCCACATCGATCAGCAGCAGCCGTCCGTCGTGCGAGGCGACCGCCAGCCGTTCGCCCAGGGGGTCGGAGGCCATCTCCAGGACGCGGCCCATCCGGCCGGAGGCGAGCCGGCGGGGAGGGCGGTCGCCGGTCGCACGGGGCAGCTGGGCGATCTCCACGGCGTCCTCGCCCTCGGCGTCCGTCACATAGGCCACCTGCCCGGTCGTGCCCAGCATTTCCGGCAGCCGTACCCGCACGCCGGGCGTGTCGGTGATCGTACGGGCGGGGCCGTCGCGGTGGGTGAGCCAGTACAGGCTGCCGCGTACGACGACGGCGCTGGCCCGGCCCGTCTCGTCCACGGAGACGCCGTCGATGTTCTGCGCGGCCGGCGCCTGGTGGCGGCGGCGCCCGTTGGCCGGCCCGGCCAGGCGGATGTCGAGCTTGCGCGGTACGGCCCGAGGGGAGAGGTCGTCCACCAGCCACAGGTCGCCCGCGCACTGGTAGACCACCCGGGTGCCGTCGGTGGAGGCGTGCCGGGCGTAGCAGGCGTCGTGGTCGGTGTGGCGGCGCAGGTCGGTGCCGTCGTACGCGCAGGAGTAGAGGTTGCCGACGCCCTCGTGGTCGGAGAGGAAGGCGATCCGGCCGGCGACGAACAGGGGGGAGGCCAGATGGCCGCCGATGTCGGGCACGAGCCGCCGCCCGTGCAGCCAGAGGCGGCCCATGGCGCCTCCTCGGTAGCGCTTCCAGGAGGCCGGTTCGTGCGGTGGGGTGCCGGTGAGCAGCAGTGTCCGGTGCTCGCCCTCGACGTCGGCGACCTGGATGTCGGCGACCGGGCCCCAGGGCAGTTTGCGGCCGGGGTCGCCGTCGGTGGACACCTTGTAGGCCCAGGTGAAGTGCGAGAAGGGCTCGCCGTGGGAGGCGACGGCCAGGATGTGGCACGTTCCGTCCTCGTCCGGGGGCGTCCAGCCGCAGACCTGGGTGTCGGTGTTGCCCCAGTACGTCAGCTGCCGCGCGGGGCCGCCCTCGACGTCGACGAGGTGGATCTCGGGGACGAGACTGCGCCAGCTCGTGAAGGCGATCAGGCGGCCGTCGGGGGAGAAGCGCGGGTGCCCTTCCTTCGTGCGGTCCGCCGTGAGCCGCCAGGCCCGGCCCGGGGTGTCGAGGGGGGCCAGCCAGATGTCGTCCTCGGCCACGAAGCACACCAGGTCGCCGCTGAGGTGGGGAAAGCGCAGATAGCTCACCCTCCCCATGCTTTTCCGCCCGCTGGGGCCCAGCAACTCGTGCGGCCCGCGCGGCCGCAACCGGCGCGGTCCTCACGGCCGCGAACTTATGCGGCCCTCACGTTCGTGACCCAACACACGTACGAAACGGTTTCGTTTCGCATCGTCCAAGGGGTATCTTCGTGGTGGTACGAAGCAGGAGGCTCCGGAGTGGGAAGGCGAGTGACATGACCGAGGTCGTCGCAGCTTCGCGTCGCAGCCGGATCACGCCCGAGCGCGAGGCCGAGTTGTACGGGGCCGTGCTCGACCTGCTCCGGGAGGTCGGCTACGACGCCCTCACCATGGACGCCGTCGCCGCCCGCACCCGGTCCAGCAAGGCCACGCTCTACCGCCAGTGGGGCGGCAAGGCCGAGCTGGTGGCGAAGGCGGTGCGGCACAGCAGGCCGGGCGGCCCCGCCGACGGGGTCGACACCGGGTCGCTCAGAGGCGACCTGCACGCCCTCACCCTGCGCTCCGACGACTGCGAGATGGAACAGAACTCCGCGCTGATGCGGGGTCTGGCGATGGCCGTCCACGGCAACCCGGACCTCCTGAAGGCGTTCAAGGAGCATCTCATCGAGCCGGAGCTGGCGGAGTTCCGCCGGGTGCTGCGGCTGGCGATCGACCGGGGCGAGGTCCGTGCCGACAATCCCGCGATCGACTACGTGATGCACATGATGATCGGCGGGTTCGCCGCCCGTTCGCTCATCGACGAGCAGCCGCCGACGCAGGCCTTCCTCCTGTCGTACATCGACGCCGTGGTCCTCCCCGCCCTCGGCGCACCCACCAGCTGATCATCCTCCGATCCCCGAGCAAGCCCACCGTCTGACGTCACCGCTCACGTCGTCGGGCTGATCACCCCTGCCCTGATGAACCCCACGACCTGACCGGGAGTACGCCTCCGTGGCCACGTTTCTGTACAAAGCAGGCCGTCTCGCCTTCCGGCGACGGCACTTCGTCGCCCTCCTATGGGTCGCGCTGCTCACCCTGGCCGGGGTGGGCGCCGCGTCCGCGCCGCCCGCCGGCAGCACGTCCTTCTCCATCCCCGGCACCGAGGCCCAGAAGGCCTTCGACCTGCTGGAACATCGCTTCCCCGGGATGAGCGCCGACGGCGCCACCGCGCGCGTGGTCTTCAAGGCGCCCAGCGGCGAGAAGATGACCGACCACGACAACAAGGCGGCCGTCGAGCAGACCGTCGAGGAGCTGCGGAGCGGCTCCGAGGTCGCCTCCGTCGCCGACCCCTACGCCGGGCACGCCGTCAGCAGGAACGGCACGATCGCCTACGCCTCGGTGAAGTACAAGGTCTCCGGCATGGAGCTGAAGGACGCCTCGAAGGCCGCCCTGAAGGAGGCCGCCCAGCACGCGCGTGACGCCGGGCTGACCGTCGAGGTCGGCGGTGACGCGCTCACCGCGACCCCGGAGACCGGGTCCAGCGAGGTCATCGGCATCGGGATCGCCGCCGTCGTCCTCGTCATCACCTTCGGCTCGCTGCTCGCGGCCGGATTCCCGCTGCTCACCGCCCTCATCGGCGTCGGCATCGGCGTCTCCACCATCACCGCACTCGCCAGCGCCCTGGACCTCGGCTCCACGACCTCCACCCTGGCGTCGATGATCGGCCTGGCCGTCGGCATCGACTACGCCCTCTTCATCGTCTCCCGCTACCGCGCCGAACTGGCCGAGGGCCGCGAGCGCGAGGACGCGGCCGGACGTGCCGTCGGCACGGCGGGCTCGGCGGTGGTCTTCGCGGGCCTCACCGTCGTCATCGCCCTGGTCGGCCTGTCGGTCGTCAACATCCCGATGCTCACCAAGATGGGCATCGCCGCGGCGGGCACCGTCGCCATCGCCGTCCTCATCGCGCTGACGATGATCCCGGCGCTGCTCGGCTACGCGGGCCGCAGGATCAAGCCGGCCGGTGAGAAGAGCAAGCTGCTGGGCGGCGGCCGTACGCCGAAGAAGCCCGGCCGCCCCAACATGGGCACCCGCTGGGCGAGCTTCGTCGTACGCCGCCCGGTCGCCGTCCTCCTCCTCGGCGTGCTGGGCCTCGGCGCGGCGGCGATCCCGGCCGCCTCCCTGGAACTGGGCCTGCCCGACGACGGCGCCCAGCCCACCTCCACCACCCAGCGCCGCGCCTACGACCTGCTCTCCGAGGGCTTCGGGCCGGGCTTCAACGGCCCCCTGATGGTCGTGGTCGACGCCAAGGACAGCGCCCACCCCAAGAAGGCGTTCACCGAGGTCGGCAACGAGATCAAGGACCTGAAGGACGTCGTCACGGTCACCCCGGCCGTGCCCAACAAGGCCGGCGACACCGCGACGATCACCGTCGTACCCAAGTCCAAGCCGTCCTCGAAGACGACCGAGGACCTGGTGCACGCCATCCGTGACAAGGGCGCGGGCATCGCCGAGAAGACCGGTTCCAAGGTGCTGGTCACCGGCTCCACGGCGATGAACATCGACGTCTCGCAGAAGCTGAACGACGCACTGCTGCCCTACCTGGCGCTGGTGGTCGGCCTGGCCTTCCTGCTCCTGATCGTGGTCTTCCGCTCGGTCCTCGTCCCGCTGAAGGCGGCCCTCGGCTTCCTGCTCAGCGTGCTCGCGGCCCTCGGCGCGGTCGTCGCGGTCTTCCAGTGGGGCTGGCTGTCCGGCCTGATGAACGTCGAGCAGACCGGCCCGGTCATGTCGATGATGCCGATCTTCATGGTGGGTGTGGTCTTCGGTCTCGCGATGGACTACGAGGTCTTCCTCGTGACCCGGATGCGGGAGGCGTTCGTCCACGGCGAGAAGCCCAGTCAGGCCGTGGTGACCGGCTTCAAGCACGGGGCGCGGGTCGTCACCGCCGCCGCCGTCATCATGATCGCCGTCTTCTCCGGCTTCATCGGCTCCAGCGAGGCGATGGTCAAGATGATCGGCTTCGGCCTCGCGATCGCCGTCTTCTTCGACGCGTTCATCGTCCGCATGGCCATCGTCCCGGCGGTCCTCGCCCTGCTCGGCAAGCGGGCCTGGTGGCTGCCGAAGTGGCTCGACCGCGCGCTGCCCAACGTGGACGTCGAGGGCGAGGGCCTGCGCACGGAGTCCCCCGCGGGCGGCAAGGACGCCGACCCCGACGAGGAGAGGGAGCTGGTACGGGCCTGACGTACCGCTTCCGAGCCGGAGCTGCCGGTGAGGGTGCCCGTGGGGACGGGGCTGCACCCTCACCGGCTTTCTGCCCCGCCCCGGAAAACGTCGTGATCAGGGCACGGGCGATGACGTAGCGTGCCGGGCATGACGACGACAGCCGCCACTGACGCCGGAGAATCCGGAGCCCACCCCCGTTTCGCGCAGGCCCTGCGCGCCCTCGGGCTCGAGGACGTGCTCGCCCGTACCCGGCGGTTCCCGGAGGCCACCCGCACCGCCGCCGAGGCCGCCGCGGCCATCGGCTGCGAGCTCAGCCAGATCTGCAAGTCGCTGATCTTCGCCGCCGACGGAGTACCGGTGCTGGTCCTCATGGACGGGGCCTCGCGCGTGGACGTGGAGCGGGTACGGCAGGAACTGGGCGCCGGCGAGGTCACCCGGGCCGACGCCGGTGCCGTACGCGAGACCACCGGGTACGCCATCGGCGGTGTGCCGCCCTTCGGGCACCGCACACGCACACGTGTCCTCGCCGACCGCTCGCTGCTCGCCCACGACGTGGTGTGGGCGGCCGCCGGAACGCCGCACACCGTCTTCCCGATCGAGCCCGAGGCGCTCGTGACCCACGCCGGTGCCGAACTGGTGGACGTGCGCGAGCAGACCGCCTGACGCCGCTGCTCGCCGCCGCGGTACCGCGCGCCGCGGTCACGCACGCCGGCTGGAACGCCATCGCGCACCGGATCACCGGCAAACTCGTCGGCCTCGGTCTGATCTCCGGCGGCGGGGCGCTGACCCGGCTCGCGATCGTGCCGTTCGTGGCCCTCCCTGCCGGCCCCGCCTGGCCGTACCCGCTGGTCTCGGCGGTCCTCCATATCGCCAACTCCGCCCTGCTGATGACCTCCTTCCGGCTCGGTGACTTCGGCCAGGCGCATCCCGTCGAGCGCGGCAGCGCCCCGCTCGAGGTCACGTGCCGGCCGCCGCGTTCGCCCACGAGGTGCCCGGCGACCGGGCGCCGACCGGGATCGCCGTGTCCTGCGTGGGGCTCATCGGCGTCAGCCTGTGGGGACTGCGCGGAAGCCGGCCGAACCGGGCGGTGATCGGCGCGGCCCTCGCGACCGGGCTGACGATCGCGGCGTACACGGTGATCGACGGCCTCGGCGTACGCGCCGCGCACTCACCCCTCGGGTACATCGCCTGGCTCATGGCCGTCGAGGCAATCGTCATCCCGGCCTGCCTGTACGCACGCGCGCGTGCCGACACCGTCCGGCTGCTCCGTCCCCACGCCGCCCTCGGCCTCCACGGCGCCGCCCTGGCCTCCACCGCGTACGCCCTGGTCCCCCTGGGCCCGGACCCGCGCACAACTCGCCCCGGTCGCCGACCTGCGCGAGTCCTCCGTCAAGCCGTGTCGATGCGGTGATCACTTGGCTGTTCAGGTGTCGGCTCGGAAGGCGGACAGGGCCTCTTGGTACTCGGATTCGTTCGGCTCATCCGGCCACCAAGAGGCCCTGAAGGCAGGCGTTCAGGTCCACGCAGAGGGAGCAGTGTCCTGGGTGGTCGAGACGTACTCCATCATTCGTCAGTTGGTGGCGAGGGTCTCAGTGATCCGAGTCAGGGTGGCCGGGGTGGTGGTGGACAGGTTGGTGAACAGGTTGGCCGTGACCGTCCCGCCTGCGGAAACAGCCCACAGGTCGGGTATGCCGTCGCGGTTGGCGTCGGCGGCCTGCAGGGTCAGTGCGGCTCCGGTGTTCCACCCGGTGGCGACCGGGTAGGCGGTGTAGGTGAGGTTGCCGGTGCTGGGGTCGGCGGCCAGGTTCTTCCACAGGTCGAGTTCGCCGG
>NZ_JBSFJZ010000081.1:0-21006 GCF_053598315.1 Streptomyces sp. NPDC001153 | reverse complement strand
CGAGGAGACGACCAGCTGCTTGATGTTGAGGATCAGGTCGGTGACGTCCTCCTTGACGCCCGGCACGGTGGTGAACTCGTGCAGGACACCGTCGACCCGGATCGACGTGACGGCGGCACCCGGGATCGAGGAGAGGAGCGTACGGCGGAGGGAGTTGCCGAGGGTGTAGCCGAAGCCCGGCTCCAGCGGCTCGATCACGAACCTGGAACGGAACTCGTCGACGACCTCTTCGGTCAACGAAGGACGCTGAGCAATCAGCACGAGGTATGGCCTCCAGTGTTTGGCGCCCGCTATCTGACGCCGTGGTCCCCGAAGGGTACGGGCGGTGCCGCCTCCTATGAAGCTGAACCGCCCAACGCCGCCCCTCGGTCCTCGGACGTGTCTGCGGCGCAGCCCGAGGCTGCGGCCCGCGGCCATCGCACGATCTTCAGGAGTCCACACAACCCCTGATGATCACGCGTTGGCCGTTCTCATACTCACCCGGGCCCAGCGCAAGATCGCGAGGGCCGACCGGATGGGGATGGCGCGCTCTCGCCCGAGGCGGCTGATCCACCTGTCAATCCCTTTGCGCGACCGAACAGGTCGCCCCTAGCGTGCAAGCGCATAGGAACCGTGCGCCAGGGCAGCGCGCCACACGAATGAGGAGCAACCGCCGTGGGAACCATGGTCTCGGTCAGGGGCTGGCTGCAGTGTGACGACGGACAGCTGGCCCAGATCAAGGAGATCGTGGAAGCAGACGATCCGGAGCGCACCTACAGCGGGGGCTGGGCCTTCCCCGCTCGGCAGTACAACGACGTCAGGTGGGCCTTCTACGGGGGCGATATCCGCGCGGTGTCCCTCGACTGGTTCGAGGAGAGGTTGCGTCAGATCGCCCTCATCCCGGCTTCCTACCAGGATGACGAGTACGACGAGAGGCCCCGGGGGCTGTTTCTGGTCAGCCACGACGTCGACGGCATGAGCGAGTGGAGGGTCCACAACGGCGGCCTAGTGATAGGCCTCCCGGATGGGGATTACCACTACCTCGACGCCTAGCTAGATCACGAAGTCGCACTGGAGTACTAAGCCGGAAACGTGCCGCGGTAATGTCACGCAAGCAGAGGTCAACGCCGGAGCCACTCAAGTAGTTCGTCGTGGCGTACCTGGTAGACGGTGCCGGCCGACCTCAGCAGTCCTCGTTCATGGCACCAGCGGAGGAATGCGGCCAGGCGCAACGGCAGCTTCCCGCGGGTGGCCGAGATCAGGCCGAGGTACTGGCGACTGGTGACCGCGACAAAGCCAGGCCCGGCAGCCACACCGCAGGCCAGAGCCGTGATGACGGCGAGCGGCCAGGAAACTCGCAACCACTCGACGCTCAGCGTCCCGTAGAGCGTGAGGGCCACGACGACGGCACCGGACACCACCCCTGCCATCGCGTCATTGCGCAGTGGGGACAGCGGCGTGGGTACTCCGGGCGGATCCGGGTCCGGGTCTCCGCCGTTGTTGCGCCGAGCGGCTCGCAGCCCTGCGGGTACCCCCACCGCCAGCCCGATTGCTCCGGCTCCGCATCCCGCGGTGAGACCGATAAAATCGCCGAGTCGGCCGGCGAGGAACCCGGCCGCCACTGTCACCGCCAGGGCAGATGGGGTGCTGACCGCCACCAGATGGCGGCGGTCGATGTCCGCCCGCACCGACAGCGCAAGGCCGAAGCCGAAGACGGCTGCGAACCCGGCGCCGACTGCCAGCGCGAAGCCCGGACCGAACAGGTGCGTCAGCGGCAGCATGAGGACGCCGCCCAGTGTGGCACCCAGGGCGATCCGGCTCCAGCCGAGTCTGCTGCGTAGCCGCTGGAACAGGATTCGGCGGGGCTGGACGTATCGTGCACGTGCGTTCCAGACCGACAGCAGCGGCGCAGGGGTCAGCAGTGCGAGCAGTACTGCGCCAGGCAGTGGCAGGGCGTGGTTGTGGTGGAGGCAGGCCGCTAAAGAGAGCAGGGCGGGCAGCCAGCAGGCGACGGTGATCGCTGCGGCGGCATAGCGGGCGCTGCGCGGCCCGGCGACCGGCCACAGCGTATGGATGGCCAGGTCTCGGGATGGTACGACGGCACCGCTGCCGTCGGTCGGTGCCGCGTGGCCGCCGCGCAGGCTTGCGGTGAGCAGCCGCAGCCACTGAGTCACGGCTTGCGCCTGGTACGGCCGACGCCGGTCGGCCGGATCCGGCTCGCACAAGGACGGGATGAGTTCCTCCAGCAAGGCCGCATGCAGTTCTTCCTGCTCTCGGCCGCCCGAGGCTGGTACCCCGATGAAGGAGCGGAGTTTCGCGGCTCCGGCTTCCGTCTGCGATGCCAGTGATGCCAGCGTGAGCATCCACGGTGAGGACAGCACCGCGCTCGTGGCCGTCCCCGTTGCGAAGAGATCGTCCTTCAACTCGGCGAGCCGGGCCCTGTTCCTGGACCGCTCGTCCAGGAACCGCCGACCGTCGACGGGCTGGACCTCCTCGATCCGCACCGTCGCACAGTCCAGCAGACGCTGATCGGTGCGGCAGATCTCGGTGTACTCATCCGAACGGCAGGTCAGCGCCAATGACCCAGCGAACCGGTTGAGCTGGGCCAGCGCGGCGACGGCCCTGGGCCGTCCGCCGTCCGTAGGGTCCATCTCGTCGAGGCCGTCCAGGACCGGCATGATGCGCCCGGACGCCAACAAGTCCCGCGCCCTGGTCTCGGAACCGCCCAGGTACTCCTGACCCAAGCGAGCGCTGAACCAGTCGGCGAACGTCGCGCTGGTGTCCCACTCCGACAGGCCGACCGGCACCGGCACCGGACCGTCGTAGTGCTTGCGGGCGAGCACCCGATGGACGAGTTCATAGGCCAGGAGCGTCTTGCCCGAGCCGGGACCGCCCGTGATGACCAGGCGCTTCGGCCGGAGCCCGTCCAGGTAACGGGCGATGCCGTTGAAGTCCCCGCGAGGCCAGGCCCTGTCCGCGTCCCTGCCGCCCTGCGGCACGGTGACGAACGTGACGTTGATGGCCTTGCTGTCGTTGCCCAGCAGTTGCCAACGGCGTCGCTCCACCTCCCCCCGGACGGCCTCGCGCAGCCTTCGGACTGCAGCTTCCCGGTCGGCCCCTGCCGACCGTGGGCCACGGAGCCAATCGATGCCCCACCCGGCCAGAACGCCGGAGAGTGTCGATCCGATCGGCCAAGTGAGGCCCGACGCGGGCGGGGACAGCGCCAAGAGCGCCAGGATCGTCATCGTCCCTCCTGCGGCGGGCACCAGCAGCTTCTTCAGGCGGCGTCGTGAGGAGGGCGGCGGTATGGCAATCGGCGCGTAGTCCGGCTCGTCGTCGGGATCCGGAGACGCCTCGCCGATGTCCTCGGTGACGAAGTGGACACCGTGGTCACGC
Organism: Streptomyces sp. NPDC001153; assembly: GCF_053598315.1. Classification (NCBI taxonomy): domain Bacteria; kingdom Bacillati; phylum Actinomycetota; class Actinomycetes; order Kitasatosporales; family Streptomycetaceae; genus Streptomyces; species Streptomyces sp. NPDC001153. Next base: position 17,631 of record NZ_JBSFJZ010000081.1, on the reverse strand, counting down.
AAGGTCTGCTCGAATCCCGACAGTTCGGCGAGGCCGCTGACGGGTACGGCCTCCAGCACACCTGGCGCGAAGCTCTTCTCCGTCGTCACGACCGCGATCAGGTGCGGTCCGCACAGCAGCCCGGTCCCCGAGCTGCCGTGCCATCCCGAGCGGCTCGGCACGATGCCCACGTCGACATGCACCGTGGTCATCCGCGACTTCATGCCGTGCAACGGGTCCACATGGCCACGTATCGGCATGGTGTCCCGTGCGTGGTCGGGACGTGTGACCGCGTCGGGAAAGCCCAGTCCGAGGCAGGGCACGCGGTTCTTGCCCACGATCCGCCCGAATCGCACCGGCGGAGTCACCGGCGGTTGCCAGTCCGGCCCGGTGATCCGCAGCAGCGCACCGTCCGCGTCCGGCAACACCTCCGAAGCTGCTGCTTCCGGAAGCCACACCAGTTCGGCATCCGTCCAGTCCGTGCGGCCTTCCGGATCCAGCTGCCGGACCTCCACGCTGCCGCGCATCCGGACCCCGTCCACGACGTGGTGCGCAGTGAGCACCACGTCGTCACCGATCAGGTACCCGCTGCCCGACTTCCCGAGGACCGGATTCCAGATCTCCATGACCCGTGCCTGGTCCATCCCCCGTCCTGTTCCTCACCCGACCTGCTGTTCTCCACGCGGATCGTTCGCGGCTATTTCGGACGCTGCGGAGAGTCGGCGGAGATCCTCAGATCGTTGTCGTCGCCGTCGACCGGCTGCAGGGTGAGCTTGACGCGGTGGGTCCGGCCCACGCTTGCCGCACCATGGGCCTCAACCGTCCAGGGAAGAACGAAGACCTTGGCCTTGGCCCCGCCATCCTTCTTGACCTCCACGGTGAACTCGAGCTCCACCGGCCCGGTCCTGAATTTCAGGGGCTCCTCCCTGCCCGCTTCCATGGCGCTCTGCAACTCGGCACGAATCGCGCTGATGGTCTCCCCCAGCTCCGCCCATGGTTCCTGCGGCACGTCGGTACCCCCTGATGACTGACCCTGACGCCCGGACGACGCAAAGCGAGCGTGGCCGAACGTGCGCCGGCCCGATTCGGTTCGAACCTATCCGGTCCCGATCTCCCCGGGGGCCGGGACCAGCAAACACCTGCCGGATCGGTACGCGGTCGCCGTCGTAACGGCCGCGAAAACAGCGGATATCGCTGACCTGGGACGATGCCGCCCGGAGAGCCTGTTGTCTGGGGAGCACGCCGTGAGTGCTACGGCTCAGCCCCGTCGGCGGGCGGCCGGGTCGCTCTCGGCGACGTGCGCGGCGACCGCGTCGACGCCGGGGGGAGCACGGTCACCGGCGTCGGATACATGAGCAAATGCACGCCCAGGCCTCCCGACAAACGCCCGCGTGAAACACCTCGGTTAAGACAAGGGACACCGCGTGTTGTTGCTGGAGAAGATGAAGGGCGGCGGGCGGAAGAAGAAGCCGATCCCGCCGGTGGCGAGGGACGCGCTGCAGGATCGGCTTTCTGCGGCGGGCTTTTCGATTGCGGCCGGGCCGGATCCTATTGGCCGGGCCGGGGCCAGGCCAGTAGGACCCTTTGCGGCAATCATTTCCCTGTGTGGCAGGAATGCCTCTCGACGGCAAAAGATCCCTCTTGCAGGGGTAATCGAGGTCGAATAGGTTTCTGAGTGCTGTTCGGACTCCATGAATTTGGGTGCCCGAGGGACCGGAAACGACTGGGAGGGATTATGGCGACACTGTGCAAGCCGGCGGTGGCGGTTCCGGAGGATGTGGTCACCATGGAGCAGACGCTCGACATGGCGAAGCGGGTGCACGCGAAAAGCCCGAGCCTGAATCTGGCGTTGCGGCTCATCAAGAATACGGGTGTGGCGAAGCGTCATATCATTCAGCCGCTCGAGGAGACGCTCGCACATCCCGGATTTGAGATACGCAACAAAATATACGAGCGTGAGGCGAAGCGGCGGGTTCCGCCCGTGGTGGAGGAGGCCCTGGCCAACGCCGGTCTGGCGGCGCAGGACGTCGATGCCATCATCTATGTGTCCTGCACGGGCTTCATGATGCCGTCGTTGACTGCATGGCTGATCAACACCCTGGGCTTCCGGCCCTCGACGCGGCAGATTCCCATCGCGCAGCTCGGGTGCGCGGCCGGCGGGGCGGCCATCAACCGGGCTCATGACTTCTGTGCGGCGCATCCCGAGAGCAATGTGCTCATCGTGTCCTGCGAATTCTGCTCGCTGTGCTATCAGCCGACCGACGCGGATGTCGGCTCGCTGCTTTCGGACGGGCTGTTCGGGGATGCGGTGGCGGCCGCGGTGGTGCGGGGCAGCGGCGGCAGCGGGGTGCGGCTGGAGCGCAATGCGTCGTATCTCATTCCTCACACGGAGGACTGGATTTCCTATGACGTCAAGGACAGCGGATTCCATTTCCGGCTGGACAAGCGTGTGCCCGGTACGATGAAGCCGCTGGCTCCGGTGGTGCGGGAGATCGCCGAAAGCCACTCGTGGGACGTGGGGGCGCTGGACTTCTACATCATTCACGCCGGTGGTCCGCGGATTCTCGACGATCTGTCGAAGTATCTGGGAGTTGCGCCGGGCGAGTTCCGGTACAGCCGGGCGACGCTGACGGAGTACGGGAACATCGCCAGCGCGGTGGTGCTGGACGGTCTGCGGCGGCTGTTCGAAGACGGGCCGCTGCGGCAGGGCGCGCAGGGGGTGATCGCCGGGTTCGGGCCGGGGATCACGGCGGAGCTGGCGGTGGGGTCGTGGGTGCACGACCGTGCCGGCGCCGGGTTCCCGGTGAGGATTCCGGCCGGTATCGAGAACCCGCTGGCCGGCTGAGCCGGCTGGTTTCGCCGGGGGTGGCGCCCTTGCCGTGCGGGGTGGGGATGGCCGTCGTCCCTCGGTTTTGTTCCGTGTTCTTCACGTGCGTTTCCGCACACGTGCGTATGTATCGACAGGAGGACCGCTCGTGTCCCTGAGCGGATTGATCGTGCCGCCCGGCCAGGGCAAGAGGCTGGTGGCGAAGGCGCAGGACGTCACCTTCAAAGTGACGGGGGAACACTCCGCCTACGCGTCCACGTTCGAGGTCGTCGTGCCGCCGGGCTTCAACACCGGTGCCCACTACCACACGGACGGCGAGGAGCTGTTCTACGTGTTGGAGGGAGAGCTGGACATGCTGGCCTTCGAACCGCGGGAGCGGACGGAGAACTGGCTGGACTGGGAGTCGCCCACGGGTGAGCGGGCGGTGTCCGCCGGGCCGGGGAGTCTGATGTTCGTGCCGCCCGGGTGTCCGCATGCCTTCGCCAACCGCACCGACCGGCCGGCCCGGATGCTCTTCCAGTCGTCACCGCCCGGTGATCACGAGGAGTACTTCGACGGACTGCTGGAGATCTTCGCCTCTGAGGACCGGGTTGACCCGCAGGCCGTGGCGCGTCTGCGGGCACGGCATGACGTGCATCAGCTCACGCCGTTGTCGTACGGCTGAGGGGCCGAGGGGAAAGCCATGCACCGGATCCTCGCGCTCTCCGGATCGCTGCGCCGGCATTCGTTCAACACCCGTCTGCTGCGGGCGGCCGCGGCGCTGGCGCCTTCGGACATGACCTTCGAGTTCTTCGAAGGTCTCGCGGATGTGCCCTTGTACAGCGAGGACATCGACACCGATCCGGCGTTGCCGGCCGTGGCTCGGCTGCGTGCTGCGGTGGCGGGTGCGGACGGGCTTGTCATCGCCACACCGGAGTACAACCACACGGTTCCCGGCGTGCTGAAGAACGCCGTCGACTGGCTCTCGCGGCCCCACGGCCGCGGAGCCCTCGCCGGCAAGGGCATCGTCGTATGGGTCGCCACGCTGGGGCGGATGAACGGCCTGCGCTGTCTCGGTGATGCCCGTGCTCTGCTGAACGGGCTGGGCAACCTCGTGGTGCCCGAGCCGGAAGTGGTCGTCGCCTCCGCACCCAGTGCCCTGACAACGGGCCCGGACGGCACGGTGTCGCTGGCCGACGAGGTGACCGCCGATCTGGTCCGGGCGCAACTGCGGGTGCTCGCGGAGGTGCTGGACGCCGGCGCGCCGCAGGCGTTGTGGTCGGCGGTGCAGCGTCAGCGGGGGCACATCGAGCGGGCGCGGTTCCTGCCGTATGTGCGGCAGGGGCTGCGGGACGGGGCGGCACCGGAGGTGCTGGCCGAACGGCTGCACAGCGCGGGGCATGCGCCGGAGACGGTGCGGGTGTGGATGGCCGAGGCCCAGGCGGAGGCGGCCGCCGGGCGGGCTGGGTGAGGGCAGGTCGCCGGGCCGGGCGGCGACGGGTGGCCGGGCGCCCCGGGTGAGGGCAGGTCGGCCCCGACGCCAGGTGGGTGGCGGGTGACAGCCGAGGCCACGTGATCGCAGGCCGCCGCCCGCGCTGGGCGGTGCGCGGTGTGCCGAGTGCGGTGAGGAGGGCCTCGGGCCGGCGCTCACCGCACTCGGTACGTGCTCGTTCCCACGCCAGGCCGGCTCACACCATGCAGGTCTGCGGGTGGTCGATGCCGAGGTGGTCCTCGGCGGTGGCGCGCTGGTGCGCAGTGGGCCGGCCGGGGTGGGCGTCGGTGTCCTGGTGCCACCAGTCGGCGAACTGGGCGACGACGTCGAGCAGTTCGCGGCCGGCGGTGGTCAGGCCGTACCAGACGCGGATGGGTGGGCGCCGGGTCTCCACCCGGCGGGAGACGAGGCGCGCGTCCTCCAGGCGGCGCAGCACCCGGGTGAGCTGCTTGCGGTCCATTCCGGTCAGCCGTGCTGTTTCCGAATATCCCCGGGGACCGCTCTGCAGGGATGCCAGCACATAGAGGTCCCATTTCTTGGAGACCAGTCCGATGGCTGAATGCGCCGCTTGCAGATCAGTGACGTTCATGAGTTGCTGCCTCCTGTTGACTGTGAAGCAACGGGATCCCCGTGGGCGGCTTTTCGGTCATTGACGTCGCGCGTGTCTCGGCCCCCGCTGACGATCTTTCACTACTCGCACGTAACATGCAACGCTTTTAGTGGTGCAATAAAATTCTCCAATCCCTTGACCGGCGTACGTGTTGTCCCGGGAATTTCCACAAAGGAACTGTGTCACTGCGGTGCGCCGAGCATGAGCCAGGCGACGACGAAGGCGGGCAGGAGGGAGTCGAGGCGGTCCAGCAGTCCGCCGTGTCCCGGTAGCAGGGCGCTCATGTCCTTGATGCCCAGGTCGCGTTTGACGGCGGACTCCACGAGGTCTCCGCCGATCGCCGCCAGGGCGATGAGCAGGCCGGACAGCGCGCCCACCGGCCATGGTGCGTGGGCCGGCAGGCCGAAGGTGAGGGCTCCGGCGGTGGTCGCGGCCAGCAGTGAGCCGGCGCAGCCCTCCCAGCTCTTGCCGGGGCTGATGGCGGGGGCCATGCGGTGCCGTCCGAGCAGCGCTCCGGTCGCGTAGCCCGCGGTGTCGGAGGCTGTGACACAGGCCAGCACACCCACCACCAGGAGGACGCCGTGCCGCTGCTGTTCGAGCAGTACGGCGCAGCAGGCGGGCAGGCAGATGTAGCCGAGGAGCAGGAGGACGGCGGCGGTGTCGCGCACATAGCCGGCGGGGCCGCGGGTCACGCGCCAGGCCATGCAGAGCAGGACCGCGGCCGCCAGTCCGCGCAGCAGCCCTGCCTCACCGTCGTGCCAGGTCAGCCAGAGGGTGGTCTGGCTGCCGACGTGGACGGGGGTGAGGGCGGGGTGCAGGCCGGAGCGGCGCAGGGCGCGGCCGAGTTCGACGATCGCCAGCATCAGGGCGATGCCGGTCAGGAGGGCGAAGGCCAGCGGGGTGGTGGCCAGGGCGGTGCCGACCGCTGCCGCCATGAGCAGGCCGACCGTCACGGCCTGGACCAGGTTGCGCCCGCCGCGTCCGGGTGCGGAGCGGCGCTCGCCCGGGTGCGGGGTCACCGCTGGTGCGGGCTGCCGGGTGGTGATCACGATGCGGCCTGCCGGGTGCCGGTCGCGGTGCGCTGTGCGCGGCCCTGCCAGAGCAGGACCGCCAGGGCGGTGACGGCGACGAGGGCGGCGATGACGCGGTAGCCCTGGGCCATCGCGTCGGTGAACGCGTGTACGGCGGCCGTGTGCTGGGCGGTGCCCAGGTGGTCGGCGGCGGTCATCGCGTCCGAGGCCGAGTGCGCGCTGCCGGCGACGGCCGGCGGCAGGTGGGCGAGGAAGTGGCTGGTGACGACGGTGGCGACGACGGCGATGCCGACGGCGCTGCCGATCTCGCGGGCGGTGCTGTTGAGCGCGGATCCGAGGCCGCTCTGGCTCTTGGGCAGGGCGGCGACGATGCCGCTGGACAGGGGCGGGGTGGCCAGGCCCATACCGGTGGCCATCACGAGCAGGTCGATCGCGTAGCTCCAGTACGGTGTCGCGGAGGTCGCCAGGGACAGCAGGACGAGCCCGGCGACGATCAGTGTCATGCCGGCGGCCACGACCCGGCGTGTGCCCCAGCGGGCGGCAAGCCGGGCGGCCCTGGGCGAGACGAGTTTCATGCACAGGCCCTGCGGCAGGATGGCCAGGCCCGTCTCGACGGCGCTGAATCCCTTGGCGTAGTGCAGGTACTGGGCGTTGAGGAAGAACAGGCTGAACATGCCGAGGAAGGCGCCCGCCACTCCGAGGGTGCCCGAGCCGACCGCGGGTGTCCTCAGCAGCCTCAGGTCGACCAGGGGGTGGTCGCTGCGCAGGGAGTGCGCGGCGAAGAGCGTGCCGATGACGGCGGCGGCGGCGAACGCCGCCAGGACCGGGCCGGAGGTCCATCCCAGCTCGCGGGCCTCGATCAGCCCGAACAGCAGGGCGGTCAGGGTCGCCACCAGCAGGAGGGTGCCGGGGACGTCGGCGCGGACGCGGTGGGGTTCGTTGTCGGGGGCCCATCGGGCGGCCAGCACGGCGAGCAGCGCGGCGGCCGGGACGAAGAGGGCGAAGAAGGCGGGCCAGGAGAAGAACTGCAGGGTGGTGCCGGCGAGGAGGTTGCCGAGCATGCCGCCCAGCCCGGTCGCGCCGGACCAGGCGCCGACCGCCTTGCCGCGCTCGGGGGGCGGTGTCACCGCGAGGGAGAGGGCGAGGGTGGCCGGCATCACCAGCGCCGCGCCCAGGCCCGCTACGGCCCGGCTGATGAGCAGGGCCGTGACGTTCGGGGAGAGGGCGCAGCCCAGGCAGCCCAGGCCGAAGACGGCGAGTCCGCCGAGCAGCACCGGCTTGCGGCCCAGCCGGTCGCCGAGCGCCCCGGCCGGGATGAGGAGCCCGGCGAAGACGAGCAGGTAGACGTCCACGATCCATACCAGCTGGGTTGCCGAGGGGTGCAGTCCGCTCCCGGACAGCTGGGGGATGGCCAGGTTGACGCCGGAGACCATGGCCTGGACGGCGATGACGGTGGCGTTCATCAGGCGCGGGACCGTGCGCCGTGCCGCCCGGCCGGGAGCGGTGCCCGTTCCCCGGCCCGCTTGCCGCCTCGCCTCACGGCCCTGGTCGGCCTGTGGCCTCGCTGCGCTCTCTGCAGTCATGTCCTTCCCTTCTCCTACGGTGCGTCAACGACCGTAGGAACGTGGGAAGATAACTTCAAATGCATGGTCGTGATGCATAAGATGCGTGCCGTGCATACGAAGTTGGACCTGAATCTGCTCGTCGCGCTCGACGCTCTGCTGGAGGAGTGCTCGGTCACCGCGGCCGCCGACCGCCTGGCCGTCTCCGAGCCGGCGATGAGCCGCACGCTGGGACGGATACGCAAGGTCGTGGAAGACCCCGTCCTGGTCCGCGCCGGACACACCATGCAGCCGACTCCCAGAGCCGTGGCGATGCGCGCCGAGGTGCGGGCGCTGGTGCGGCGCGCCCACGCCGTGCTCGCCCCGGCCGGTGAGACGGACCTGGCCGCCCTCACCCGCACCTTCACGATCTGCGCCAACGACGCGATGGTCACCTCCGTCGGCGACCACCTGCTCACCTGCGTCGAACAGCAGGCCCCGGGCGTGACGCTGCGCTTCCTCGCGGAGCCGCCCGGCGACCACACCGGGCTGCGGGACGGCAGCATCGACCTGCAGATGGGGGTTCTGGGCCCGCTCGCGCCCGAGGTCCGTACCGAGCTGCTCACCACGGACCACACCGTGATGGTCATGCGCCCCGACCATCCGCTGGCCGAGGGGGAACTCACCGCCGAGCGGGTGGCCGGCGCCCGGCACATCGTCACCTCACGCCGCGGCCGGCTGAACGGGCCGCTGGACGACGCCCTGGCCGCGCTGGGCCTTGGCCGCCGAGCCGCCGTGGTCGCCCCGACGTTCGCCGCCACGCTGCTGATGCTGGCCAACCGGCACGACATGATCGGCCTCTTCCCCTGGCGCCAGTACCGCATCAACGTGCGCACCCTCGGCCTGGTCACCCGGGAACTGCCCGTCCCCCTGCCTCCGCTGCACCTGTCCCTCGCCTGGCATCCGCGCGACGACTGCGACCCGGCCCACCAGTGGCTGCGCTCCCGCATCCGCAGCTCCGTCAGGGCGGTGCTGGAACCGGACGCCCTGCCCGCCGCACCACCGCCCCAGGCGGCCGTGCAGTGACCGGAGCCGGGGCGAGGTGCCCGGTACACGGCCTGCCCGCATGCCACAGGGGGGAGGCGGGTCCGCCTCCCCCCTGTGGACCGCACGACGGGCCGTCAGGCCGTGCCGCCGAACCAGCGGCGCAGGGCCTGCGACAGGGACGGCCGCCCCTGTGCGGCATCGCCGGCGACACCGACCCAGGCGATGCACCCGTCCGGCCGGAGCAGCACCATCTCCAGCGCCTCGAGATCGGCGTACGACGCGGCCTCCGATCCCCCCGCGTCCACACCCCTGGTGTCCGGGACCACGCTGACCGGGTCGACCTGCGCGGACCAGCCGAGGGGCGGGCGCCCGTTCAGGCTAAGCAGCAGACCGCGGCCGCCGCGCATCAGCTCGGCCACGTCCGTCTCCAGCCCCTCCCCGTCCGGCCCGGCCTCCCGCATCCTCAGCTTCCAGTTGGGGCTCAGCGTGCCCACCAGCGGGTGCGGGTCGCCCAGGTCGTAGCGCTCGTCCAGGCCCGTGAGCATGTTCCAGAGGTGCTCGTTGACGTCGTCGTGGCGCATGAGGGCGGCGAACAACGCCCGCAGCTCGCTGGTGTGCTCGTCGGGTCGCATCAGCGCGGTCTGCGCCCGGGTGCTGTGCATCAGCCGCTGCCCGGCCGGCCGTCGCTCCGCGGCGTAGGAGTCCAGCAGGCCTTCCGGGGCCCGGCCCGCCACGGCCGCGGCCAGCTTCCAGCCCAGGTTGACCGCGTCCAGCAGACCGACGTTGAGCCCCTGCGCGCCGAACGGCGGATGCACGTGCGCGGCGTCGCCGGCCAGGAAGATGCGGCCCCGGCGGTACTCCCTGGCCTGGCGGGCGTTGTCGGTGAAGCGGGCCGGGGCCTTCACGGACAGCACCTCGACGTCCACGCCGCTGGTGCGGCGCATGCTGTCCTGTATCTCCGCCAGCGTCACCGGTGCGTCCTTGTCGGCGGGGGGGCCGTCGAACTCGACCGTGAAAACCCGCTTCACACCGAGCCCGTAGGCCAGCATTCCTCCGGGACTGCGGTGCCATCCCAGCCGCAGGGCGCCCGGCTCGGCCAGTTCCACCACCGCCTGGCGGCCCGTCAGAGTGGGTCCGGTGCCGTCGAACTCGATGCCCAGCAGTTTGCGTACGGTGCTGTGTCCGCCGTCGCAGCCCGCCAGGTAGGAGGCGCGCACCACCTTCTCCCCGGTGGGGGTCGACAGCCGCGCGGTCACGCCCTCCGCGTCCTGGTCCAGGCCGATCAGCTCGTGCTCGCGGCGGACTTCCACGCCCAGCCGGTGGGCGTGATCGGCCAGCATCAGCTCCAGCGCGTACTGGTTGACCGCCATCCGCCGACGCTGGGATCCCTTGACCCGGTCCGGCTCCAGGTATTCCAGGCCGGCGAAGTGGTTGGTGGGCCCCAGCCGGACGGCCGAGGGGGGAAGCTGCGCGGGGTCGTCGACACCGGCCGCGGCTGCCGCCATCGCGGCCACCTGCCGGAATCGCTCCTGCTCCACCGCGGTCAGCCGCTCGCCCAGGCCCCGCCGCTGAAGTGCCTCGACCGCGAGGGGCCCCAGCACCCCGGCCTTGATCGTGGTGTCCGCCTCGGCCCTGCGCTCTATCAGGAGCACGGACGCGCCTGCCGTACACAGTTCGGAGGCCAGCAGCAGCCCTACCGGACCGCCGCCCACCACCACAACGTCGTAATTGGAACTGATCACCGCGCCACCCTCCCGACGCTCGCCCGGATCGCTCACCCGGGGTGCGTTAATGCGGACCCGTACCGGTCGTCATGCCGTCACCGAAAAAATGCGGGCTCCCCACGGGGGTAAGGGGAGCCCGGGTGCTGTCAGTCACCGAGAAATACGGTAGGACGAAATGAGCGGGACAACCAATAACGGGAGAGCATGCGGTGGATGCGCCGAACGCATTCAACGGGAATTCCCCGGCCGGTAATTCGGACCGGTGAGCACACGCCGGAACCGCACCGGGGAAAGCACATCATTGCGTTCCCGGAAGAGGCGTGCCACCGGCGGACTGTGCGAACCCGGTGAGTTCCTCGCGGCAGGGCTTGCACAGTCCGTCGGCGAGCGCCGGCCCGAGCCGCAGGATCCGGCAGCCGCACGCCCCGCAGTTCCCGCGGGGCGCGTCTGTCGCGGCCGGCTCGTGCCGCGTGCGGGCGCCGGTCGCCGGCCGCGGGGAGGTGCGCCGGTCCACGGCGATCTCCGTGCACACCTCGCACCGTCGCCCGGTCGTCCACAACAGCCCGGACTCGCAGTCGGCCAGACCGCAGCCCCAGCGGGGCAGCGCCACGCCCAGCAGCCAGCGGCCGGGATCCCTGATCTCGGTCGGCGAGGTGCGGGCGAAGCGCAGCCGCAGGCGGGCACGCAGGCGGTCGGGGTCCGTGCCGGCGCGCAACTGACGGCCCACCTCACGGGCGATCCGCCGTACCACGAACACACTGCCGATCTGTGCCAGCAGCCGGTGCACCGGCTCCAGCGCCGCGTAAATCTGCGGACTCAGGGTGAGCTGCGGCCCTTTGTACGGCGGTGCGCTGCAGGGCGGCCGGCCGTACGGCGGCGAGCCCTTCGCCCTTTGACCGCTGCGCGTGGCATCTGCCCTCGGTGCGGTGGCCGGGCCGGGTCGAGCGGTGGCCGGCTCGCCTACGGATGTCTCGCCTACGGGTGTCTCGCCTATGGGTGTCTCGCCTACGGCGGGTGAGGGCCTGCGGCCCGTGTTCTCCGGTCGGTCAGTCCTAGGTGATTCCTCATCCGCGAGCGATCCGTCACCGCCTGCCGTACCCGATCCCTCACCGGACCGGGCGGACGTCGTCGCCGACGCGTCGGCCGCGAGAGCCGCCGCGGGGCCTCGATCCGTACGGTCCTGATCCGCATGGCCTTGCTCGGTACGTATGTGAGCGTCGGCAGGCTGCTCCGTGGGCACGGCGGCGGGTGCGAGGTGCTCGACGAGGAAGCGGTGTCGGCCCTGCGCCCCGGCGCGCCGCTGCACGCAGACCCACTGGGCCGCCTCCAGGGCGTCGACCACGGTCGCGGCGGCCGCGGCCGTGAGGGGCTGCCCGGCACGCCGGCCCCGGTGGTGGCGCAGGAACCCGGCGAGGTCGCTCAGGCCGAGCGGGATGCGCTGTGCCTGGGCGAAGGCGAGGATGGCGTAGGCGCGCAGTTGACGGGGGGTGAGGTTCTCGCACGCCGCCACCGGCAGCCACACGAAGCGCTCCTCGGCCCGCAGCGGACGCACCCGCCGTCGTGCCGTCGTACCGCGGCCGCCCGGAAGGGAGCGCCGGGTGTTCTCCGGAAGCTCCACCACGCCGTCGGGCGCGGGCCTGCGCAGATGGGCGATGCCCCGTTCCACCGAGGCCTTGGACAGACCGAGATAGCGGGCGAGGGTCGCCGCTGCCGCGGTGCAGCCCTCCGGCCGCAGCGCCAGCGCCTTGATCTTCACGTAGACGCTGAGCGAGACATCGGGGTAGTGAGCCGAGGCCACCAGGCGCCACGGCACTTTGACGCGCTGACGGACACGTGAGGTGCGGGTGGCGGGGCCCGTCGTCATGGCCACCGCGACGACGCGCGCACGACGGGGGCGTGACCGGATGTCACCGAGCCCTTGCCGCGCCGGGCCCGTAACCGTCGGGCATGCGGGGGCGGCACGCGGAGTTCACCCGGTGGATTCGAATCGCGTTCGGGGTGACACGAGGCAGCGTGGTGCTGCATGATGACCAACGTCCTTCGTGTGGCTGCACTGGGACAGGCGAAGCCTTCAGGCTTCGGGGTTCTGGCAGGAACCCGACTACACCGCTGGCCGGCTCCGGTGGCACCCGGAGGGGACAGCGCTGCCGCGGGGCCCTGGCAGGCCTCGCGGTGAAGGGACCCCGGCCGTGGATGACTGGCATCATCAAGCGTCCGGGCGTCCTGTGCTTCGGCCCTCTCGCGGGCCCTCCCAGGGTCAACGCATCGTGGCCTCCGGGGAGTTGGGCGCGTCCGGGCGCCGCGTGGTGAGGAGCGCCGGAACGCGGGGTTCGCGGTGGCACCCGTACCCCGCGGAGCGTTCCGCGTCTTCCGTGTCTTCCGTGTCTTCCGCGGCCTCCGTGTCTTCCGCGGTTTCCGCGGTTTCCGCGGCTCCATCGGTGACGGGCTCGGTGCCGGACTCCGTGCCGGACGAGGCGCCGCTCGCCTCGCGCGAGTGACACAGCGGAAGGTGGCGGCGGCCGGCGGCCGGAGTCCTCCGGCCCGCGTCACACCGAGGTGAGAGAACGTGAAGGCTGGTCAGGGGCCTGCTACACACACTGTTCTGATGCCTCGTCAGCATGTGTTCATCACCCTCTCGTGAGCCCCCGCTCCACACACGAGGACCATAGGCCCCCTCCAGGCCTGGTTGCAACATGTTGCGCCTTTAGAGCAGCATGGTGCACCAAGGAGGTGGCGATGGAGCAGCAGCAGGCAACCGGAACGTCCGCGCCGTGGACTCTGGACGACCACGTCCACGCGGCGAAGACCGACATCGCCGCGCGGCTTCGCCACATCCGCCGGCATCACCCCGAAGGACCGTTCAGCCTGGCCAGACTCGCCGAACTCGCCGGGGTGTCCAAACGCACCCTGGCGTCGGTGGAGTCCGCCGAGGGCGCCAACCTCACCATCGAGACCCTGGTGAAGGTCGCGCACAGCCTCGGCATCCAGCGCTGCGCGTACTTCCTCGACGAACAGGTCTTCCAGCAGGTCAACAAAGAGCTGGAACTGCTCGGGCAGTTGCGGGAAAGCAGGGCACACGGCCTTGCCCTGAGATCGTCGCATGCGGCGCCGGTCGCCACGACCACCGACCAGGTCTCGCAGCTCCTCGCCGGCATCATCGAGGCCGCGGCTCAGGCTCGCGACTCGCTGCGCGGCGTGCCGCCGACCAGCGACTAGGCCCAGGCCTTCGGTCTCCAACCCCCCACCAGCACAAGACACCGACAACGCACCCCGTGCCGGGCTCCGTCCGGGCGCGTGACGGCCGGCTCACGTCCGGCGGCCACGGCCGGGAACCACGGCACAGGGCCCCGGAGGTGTGGCGACCCGCCACCTACAGGACCTCAGCTGCCTCGGTGTCCGACCGAAAAGCAAGGCGACACCATGACCACACGGAAGGTTCGCAAACGGTGCCAGGCGCTCGTCGGCGCGCTCGACCTGCCCAGCCCCTTCTCCATCGACGCTCTCGTCGAGGAACTGTCGGCGCGGCGGGCCCGGCCGATCCGGATCCTCACCATGCCCATCAGCTCGGCCGTCAACGCCTGCGGGCTGTGGATCGCCACCGACACCAGCGACATCATTTTCGTCGAGGAGAAGACCACCAAGTTCCATCAGGAACACATCGTCCTGCACGAGATCGGGCACATCCTGTGCGATCACCGCATCAGTGACCAGGAGACCCTGGGCGCACTCAGTACGCTGCTGCCGAGCATCAGCCCGGTCATGATCGGCCGGCTCCTGGCCCGCACCAACTACACCACTGAACAGGAACAGGAAGCCGAGCTGGTCGCCAGCCTGATCCGTTCCACCTCTTGCATACGGGCCCCCTCGCCGTCGGCGGGTGTGCGCGGCGCACTCGAGGCCGCCCTCGGGATCCGCAGGTAGTGGCCATGGACATACGATGCGTGCACCAACTCGGCTGCACCGCAGAGCTGTTGGGGGCGATGGCGCTGTGGCTGGTGATCCTGCTGCGGCTGCCCTCGGCCCGCCACTCCCACCAGCAGAAGATGCTGCTGATCGCCGTGACCGGCCTCGCGGGGTCGATCACCGTCTATCTCGACCCCGTCTCCGCCGCACTGAACCGCACCTTCGCCTTCGCCCAGAGCTGCGGCCTGTTCATGAACGCGTGGGGCGTGCTCAGTTCGGCCCTCATCCTCGACTTCGTCCTCGCGGCCATGTCGCGGCGCCGCCCCTGGCTGGTCTACGGCCCGATGATCGCGACGAACGCGGCCCTGGTCGCGCTCAACTACACGGCCGCCCCGCATGCCGGTTGTGTCACCGCCGAGGCCGTCCCCTGGTACAGCCCCTTCTGGTGGCTGCTCATCACCGCCCACCTCGTCGGCACGATCCCCTGCGCCGTGCTGTGCGTACGCTACGGCCGCAGCGCCCGCGACGACCGGCCGTTGCGCACCGGACTGCTCCTGCTCGCCGCCGGCTTCGCCTCGTCGTGCGTGTTCTGGTGCGTCGTCCTGGCCTTCCTCCTCGCCCGCCCCACCTGGCTGGGCGCGCTGTTCCCCGACAACATCGGCCTCACGGCCTGGCTGATGACCGCCGGGGTCGGTCTGCCGCTGGCGCTCACCTCGCATCGCACGGCCTGTGACGCAAAGGCCCTGTGGCGTTTGCACCCCTTGTGGCGCGACCTGGTCGAAGCCGTCCCGCACGTCGTTCTGGACCGACCGCGTACCCGGATCCGTTCACTGTTCGGCAGCCCGCAGACGATCCGTCTCCGGCTCTACCGCCAGGTGATCGAGATCCGCGACGCCCTGCTCCTCCTGCAGGACTATGTGACGCCGGAGACGGTGGAACGCGCCCGCCGCCATATCAAGGCCCAGAACCTGCCCGAGGAACAGGTCGAGCCGGCGTTCACCGCGTGCTGGCTGCGGGCCGCCCTCCGGGCCAGGGCCGGCGCGGGCACTCCCCGCCCGAACCCACTGGCCACCGCGAGTCCGCGGGACGACAACCTGCGCAGCGAAACCGACTTCCTGCTCGCCGTCCTGCGCTGCCGCGCACTGCCCGCCGTACGTTCCTTCCCGCTGCCGCCCACCGCGACCGGCCCCGGCGTTTCCGATCCCACCGCATCCGGTCCCGCCGGGCCGGCTCCCGGCGCATCCAGCCCCGTCACGCCGGACCGCACGGGCCGGCACGTGCCGACCGCCGCCCCGGCCACCCCTCCCACGAACAGGCGAAACCCGTGACACAACGCCAGGCCACCACCCCCTACAGCACCGGCATGCTCGGCAACGACGACCCGCGCGAACGCGACCGCCTGGAGTCCATACAGCGCAGCGTGGACACGTTCACCACACACATCATCGACGGCCTCCCCGTCCAGGCATCCTGGAACTGCCTGGAACTGGGCGCGGGCGCCGGCTCCATCGCCTACTGGCTCGCCGCCCGCTGCCCGGAGGGCCGCGTTGTCGCGGTCGACCTCGACACCCGCCACCTCGAGGCCGGCCGGGCCGCCAACCTGGAGATCCAGGAAGCCGACATCACACGGCACGACTACGCGCCCGGCACGTTCGACCTCATCCACGCCCGCTACCTGTTCTGCCACCTTCCCGACAGGGACCGGATGATCGCCCGGGCCGCCGGCTGGCTCTCCCCCGGCGGCTGGCTCGTCGTCGAAGAACCCTACGACCTGCCACCCACCGACTCCCCCTTCCCACTGGCCCAGCGCCTCCTCACCGCCTACCAGCAGACCTGCCGGCAGCACGGCGCCGACATGACCTGGGCCCGCGGCCTGCCCGCACTCCTCGCCCGCAACGCACTGACCGAGGTGAACTACACCGGAAACCTCGGCCGTATGGGGGGACTCGACAAGGACCGCTGGCGCCCGCTCATCGAGCGGGCCGCCCCCGCCCTCCTGGCCGGCGGCCTCGTCACCGAGGCGGACCTCGGCGAGTTCACCGAACTCCTGCAGGACCCGGCGTTCATCGACATCCCCCAGATGACCGTCTCCGCCTGGGGCCGCCGCCCACCGCACACCCCAGCAGGAGTCCACACGGGTTCGGATCCTGCCCTCTCCGCCCCTGCAGCCGACACTCACCCGGACGACCGCCCGGTGAGCGCGGGCTGACGCCGAGGGCCGGGATCAGCTGGTGCAGGTGTCGAGCTCGAGGACAGCGCCGTCTTCTCCTTGTCGGTGGTGGTCGGCTTCCAGACCGACTTGTGGGTGCGGTCCTTGGCGTACGTGCGTGCACCGGGGCTGGCCCACGGTCCGACTCGAGGAGTTCGCGGACTCCGACGCGATGAGCAGTTGGGGGGTCGTTCAGGTCGTTGCCGAAGGCCTTGCGCTGATCCGGACTCCAGGTGCCGGCACCGAAGCGCCAGGCCTCGGCGAGGGGGACCGTGTGGTCGATGGTGGCCTTGGCGACGTCGGTGACTGCGCCCCACATGGACGAACTTCTCGATCCCGCATTCGGTAGGCGCGCCAACTGCTGGATGTACTGCGGCACTTCGGCAGGACCGATCGCGACTGGGGCGCCCAGGCCCGTCGTTCGCCGCCGAACTCACAGCTTGTAGCGGTGTGTCACAGAGCCTCAACAAGTGGATCCGAGCCGCCCTTTACGGCCGTCGTCACAGTGCAGGATGGGCCCATGGCCGGTCCGCTGACGCTGCCCGAGGAATTCGCACTGCTCTCCCTCGCCGAGACCGGAAAAGTGATCGACTCCGGACAGGCCGAGGTCGGCTGCGCGGTGGCTGAACTAGGCGAGCTCGCGCTGCGCGGCAAGCTGGCGGTCCGGACGCGCAAGTCCACCGTGTTCGGCCTTGACGCGTATCGCCCGTACCGGGCCGAGATCGAGCTGGTCAACGCCGACTCCACCGGCCTGGCCTGGGCCGATGAACTGCTGGCCGAACTGGCGCACGCGGGCGAGGTGGTGGTGCCCTACAAGTGGGTGCGGCGGCGGCGCATCGCGTTCCTGCAGCATCGCGGCGCGCTGGTCGGGCGCGGTCTGATCCGGCGCGTGCCGGGCAGGGGGCTGTTGCGGCGGGAGCGGTACTACCCGGACCCGAACGTGCGGCATGGGCTGATCGAGGCGGTGCGCCTGGCCAAAGCCGGAGAACATCGGTTGGACGAGCACATGATGTTTCTTTCCGACATGGTGACCGCAAGCCAGCTGAACAGGGACCTCGGAGGTTCGTGGCCCAAACGGCACATACTGGACCGAGCTCGCGGGACCGGGGCAGTGGAGTCCGTGCCCGAGTCGCTGCGGGACACCAGCGCCGTGCTCGTCGCGCTTGTGCCCAAGCGGTCGCGGAACCAGGGCGGCTAGGTGTATTGATCTGAAGCGTTGTTCACACGGCTGATCGGTGGGTGGCCGCCGAGTGCTGTGTGGCAGCGGTGGTGGTTGTAGGTGTGCAGGA
>NZ_JBSFJZ010000080.1:0-21128 GCF_053598315.1 Streptomyces sp. NPDC001153 | reverse complement strand
AAACGCCCGGTTACATTCCGAACCCGGAAGCTAAGCCTCACAGCGCCGATGGTACTGCAGGGGGGACCCTGTGGGAGAGTAGGACACCGCCGAACTCCTTTTACAGCTCCGGCTCTTGGGCACTGCCCAGGGGCCGGAGCTTTTTTACGTTGAGGTAGGGTCGGGGGGCATCGTTGGCTCGTTTCGCACAGGAGGCCCCCGGGTGGAGGTCCAGGAGACCCGTGTCCAGACGGACCGGGTCCTCACCATCCCCAACATCCTCAGCATGGCACGGCTCGTCGGCGTACCCCTCTTCCTGTGGCTGATCCTCAGGCCCGAGTTCGGGGGTCCCAAGAGCGACGGCTGGGCTCTCCTCGTGCTGGCCTTCAGCGGGATCAGTGACTATCTCGACGGCAAGCTCGCACGGCGCTGGAATCAGATCAGCAGTCTCGGCCGGCTTCTTGATCCCGCTGCCGACCGGCTCTATGTTCTTTCCACGCTGGTCGGTCTCACCTGGCGGGAGATCCTGCCGCTGTGGCTGACCGCCCTCCTGCTCGCGAGGGAGCTGATGCTCCTGGTGATGGTGGGTATCCTTCGCCGGCACGGCTATCCACCGCCGCAGGTGAACTTCCTCGGGAAAGCCGCCACGTTCAACCTGATGTACGCCTTCCCGCTCCTGCTCCTCAGCGACGGACACGGTTGGATCGCGTCACTCGCCGCTGTTTTCGGATGGGCGTTCGCCGGGTGGGGTACAACGCTCTACTGGTGGGCAGGAGTGCTCTACGTGGTACAGGTCCGCCGTTTGGTTCGTGCGGACGCCATGGCCGATTGAGCTCGGCGATTGTCCGGACGTTACGCCACGATGGCCCGCGGTGGAAAAGTGCGGGACAATCTGGACGGGTGAAGTCGGCTAGACCGTCGTCTCTTGGAGGAGGACGCTTCCGACATGAAGGCCGTCGTGATGGCCGGGGGCGAAGGCACCCGCCTGCGCCCCATGACCTCTAGCATGCCCAAGCCGCTCCTGCCCGTGGCCAACCGCCCGATCATGGAGCACGTGCTCCGGCTGCTCAAAAGGCACGGGCTCACCGAGACCGTTGTCACCGTCCAGTTCCTGGCATCGCTCGTCAAGAACTACTTCGGCGACGGCGAAGAGCTCGGAATGGAGCTCACTTATGCCAATGAGGAGAAGCCACTCGGTACCGCCGGAAGCGTCAAGAACGCCGAAGAGGCGTTGAAGGACGATGCTTTCCTCGTCATCTCCGGCGATGCCCTGACCGACTTCGACCTCACGGAGCTGATCAATTTCCACAAGGAGAAGGGCGCGCTGGTCACGGTCTGTCTGACCAGGGTGCCCAATCCGCTGGAGTTCGGCATCACCATCGTCGACGAGGAAGGGAAGGTCGAGCGTTTCCTGGAGAAGCCGACCTGGGGGCAGGTCTTCTCCGACACGGTCAACACGGGCATCTATGTCATGGAGCCCGAGGTCTTCAACTACGTGGAACCCGATGTTCCGGTCGACTGGTCCGGTGACGTCTTCCCGCAGCTGATGAAGGAAGGCAAGCCGATCTACGGCTTTGTGGCCGAGGGCTACTGGGAGGACGTCGGCACCCACGAGAGCTATGTGAAGGCCCAGGCCGACGTTCTCGAGGGCAAGGTCAACGTCGACATCGACGGCTTCGAGATCTCTGCCGGTGTATGGGTGGCGGAGGGTGCCGAGGTGCACCCCGATGCCGTACTGCGCGGGCCGCTGTACATCGGCGACTACGCGAAGGTCGAGGCCGGCGCGGAGATCCGGGAGCACACGGTCGTCGGCTCGAACGTCGTCGTCAAGAGCGGCGCCTTTCTGCACAAGGCCGTCGTGCACGACAACGTGTACGTCGGACAGCACAGCAATCTGCGCGGCTGCGTCGTCGGCAAGAACACCGACATCATGCGCGCCGCGCGGATCGAGGACGGCGCGGTCATCGGTGACGAGTGCCTGATCGGTGAGGAATCGATCGTTCAGGGCAACGTCCGGGTCTACCCGTTCAAGACCATCGAGGCCGGCGCCTTCGTCAACACGTCCGTCATCTGGGAGTCGAGGGGGCAGGCTCATCTGTTCGGCGCCCGCGGTGTGTCCGGCATCCTGAACGTGGAGATCACGCCGGAACTCGCCGTGCGGCTGGCCGGCGCCTACGCCACGACCCTCAAGAAGGGCTCCACGGTCACGACGGCCCGCGACCACTCGCGGGGCGCCCGTGCGCTCAAGCGGGCGGTCATCTCCGCCTTGCAGGCCAGCGCCATCGACGTACGTGACCTGGAGAACGTACCGCTGCCCGTGGCCCGGCAGCAGACCGCGCGCGGCAGTGCCGGCGGCATCATGATCCGGACCTCCCCGGGCGTGCCGGACTCGGTCGACATCATGTTCTTCGACGGCAACGGCGCCGACCTGTCGCAGGGCAGCCAGCGCAAGCTGGACCGGGTGTTCGCGCGGCAGGAGTACCGGCGGGCGTTCCCCGGTGAGATCGGCGACCTGTACTTCCCGGCGAGCGTCTTCGACTCGTACACCGGATCGCTGCTCCGGAACGTCGACACGAACGGGATCGCCGAGTCCGGCCTGAAGGTCGTCGTCGACGCCTCCAACGGCAGCGCCGGGCTGGTGCTGCCCAGCCTGCTCGGCAAGCTCGGCGTGGACTCCCTGACCATCAACCCCGGTCTGGACGAGTCCCGCCCCACGGAGACGGCCGAGATGCGGCGTAAGGGCCTGGTGCGGCTGGGCGAGATAGTGGCGTCCTCGGGGGCCGCGTTCGGTGTCCGGTTCGACCCCGTCGGTGAGCGGCTGTCGCTCGTGGACGAGAAGGGCCGGATCATCGAGGACGACCGGGCGCTGCTCGTGATGCTGGACCTGGTGGCCGCGGAGCGGCGCAGCGGCCGGGTGGCGCTGCCGGTGACCACGACCCGGATCGCCGAGCAGGTGGCCGCCTACCACGGCACCCAGGTCGAGTGGACCACCACCTCGCCCGACGACCTCACGCGCGTCGGCGGCGAGGAGGGCACGATCTTCGGCGGTGACGGCAAGGGCGGCTTCATCGTGCCCGAGTTCAGCAGCGTCTACGACGGCACGGCGGCCTTCGTACGGCTGATCGGGCTGGTGGCGCGCACCCAGCTCACGCTGAGCCAGATCGACGCGCGGATCCCGCGGGCGCACGTCCTCAAGCGGGACCTGGCCACGCCGTGGGCCGTGAAAGGGCTGGTCATGCGGCGGGTGGTCGAGGCTGCAGGGGATCGCTTTGTCGACACGACGGACGGTGTGCGGGTCGTGGAGACGGACGGGCGCTGGGTGATGGTACTGCCCGACCCGGCCGAGGCCGTCACCCATCTGTGGGCCGAGGGGCCGGACGACGCCTCGGCGCAGGCCCTGCTGGACGAGTGGTCGGCCGTCGTGGACAGCGCCGGGCGGTAAGGGGAGAGAGACCGGAACACAGACCGCCCGACGGCAAAACCCACGCACACGCGCGTGCCGGACAGGTGTCCCCCGAGGGGGCCTGTCCGGCACGCCGGTGGGGCCATTCGGAGGTACTCCTCGCGACATGCGACGATGTGCGGCATGCCGCAGCAACCCCCCGTTCGGAGCAGCCCCACGCGGCCGCAGCGTCCGGACGCCTCCATGTCGTTGATCACCAACGTCATGGACCACAGCCTCGACGACGGGTACGCCGAGGCCGCCGCCCGCAGGAAGTCCCAGGGCGAGGGCGGCCTGCCCAGGACCCTCCGGGCGAAGCTCGGCCTCGCGGCCGGCCTCGTCCTCGCGGCGCTGGTCGTGACCGTCGGGGCGGCACAGACGCAGGCGGCGGCGCCCGTCGTCGCCAAGGAGCGGCAGGAGCTGATCGACCGCATCGACAGCGAGACCGCCAACGCGGACAAGCTGGAGGGCGCGGTCGACAAGCTCCGGGACGACGTCAGCGCGCGCCAGCGGGCGGCGCTGAGGTCGAGCGGCGGCAGCGCACAGGCCGACCTGGTGGACGTGCTGTCGGGGGCCACGGCGGTCCATGGCCCGGGCGTCGAGCTGGTCGTGAACGACGCCAAGGAGGCCAGCACCGGCGGTGACGGCACCAACCCGCGGGAGACCTCCGGGTTCTCCGACACCGGCCGGGTGCGCGACCGGGACATGCAGCGCGTGGTGAACGGGCTGTGGGAGTCCGGCGCCGAGGCCATCTCCATCAACGGGCAGCGGCTGACCGCCCTGTCCGCGATCAGGGCCGCGGGGGACGCGATACTGGTCGACAACAGGCCGCTGGTGCCGCCGTACACGGTGCTGGCGGTGGGGGACGGGGATCGGTTGAACACCGATTTCCGCAACAGTGAGGACGGCCTGTATCTGCACGCCCTGGAGCAGAACTTCGGCATCCGCACCACCATCTCCACGGCGGGCGACCTGCGGTTGCCCGCCGCACCGAGTGTGATCGTACGCACAGCACAGCCGAGCACCGAGAAGACTGAGAAGGGCACATCGTGATCGCCGTACTGGGCCTCGTCGTGGGAGTCGTGGCCGGCCTGTTGGTCCGGCCCGAGGTTCCGGCGGTCGTCGAGCCTTATCTGCCGATCGCCGTCGTCGCGGCGCTGGACGCCGTGTTCGGCGGTCTGCGGGCCATGCTCGACGGGATCTTCGACGACAAGGTCTTCGTGGTCTCGTTCCTGTCGAACGTGGTCGTCGCCGCACTGATCGTGTTCCTGGGCGACAAGTTGGGCGTGGGCGCGCAGCTGTCCACGGGTGTCGTGGTCGTCCTCGGCATCCGGATCTTCTCCAACGCCGCGGCGATCCGGCGGCACGTGTTCCGGGCGTGACATCGATGAGCGAGCAGAACGAGCGGAACGAGCAGCCGGAGCGGCCGGGCCAGCCGGAGCAGTCGGGCAAGCCGGAGCAGCCGGAGAACAGGCTGCGCAAGGAACTGCCCGAGGAGGTGCCCGCGCGGGCACCGGAGCAGGCGCCGGAGCAGCAGGAGCAGCGGGCGGAGGCGTCGCTGACCGGCCGGGAGCGGCTGGTGAAGGGGCTGTGGCCGCCGCGGGTGACCCGGGCCCAACTCATCGTCGCCCTGCTGCTGTTCGGCCTCGGCTTCGGCCTGGCGGTGCAGGTGGCGTCCAACAGTGACAGCAACAGCGCGCTGCGCGGCGCACGCCAGGAGGATCTTGTTCGCATCCTCGATGAACTGGATTCGCGTACTCAGCGTCTTGAGGACGAGAAGCAGGGACTCGACAAGCAGCGCCAGGAACTGCAGAGCAGCTCCGACCAGGCGGCGGAGGCCCGCAAGCAGACGGCCGAGAAGGAGAAGCAACTCGGCATTCTGGCGGGCACCGTGGCGGCGCAGGGCCCCGGCATCACGATGACGATCGAGGACACGAAGGGGACGGTCAAGGCGGACATGCTGCTCGACGCGATCCAGGAGCTGCGCGCGGCCGGTGCGGAGGCGATCCAGGTGAACGGGGTCCGTGTGGTCGCGGGCACCTATTTCACGGACTCCGGCAACGGCGTCGGCGTCGACGGGAACAAGATCAACGCCCCCTATCGTTTCCAGGTCATCGGCAAGCCGCAGGACCTGGAGCCGGCGCTGAACATCCCCGGAGGCGTGGTGCAGACACTGGAGAAGGAGCAGGCCACGGTGTCGGTCCAGCAGTCGGACAAGATCGTCGTGGACGCCTTGCGGCAGGCGAAGCGGCCTGACTACGCTCGGTCGTCCTCCCAGTGAACCGGCGGTGCATGGGGGACGTCAGGCAGGGGCATGAGGTTGCGGGGGGTCGGCGCACCGAAGGGGTGGTGCGTGGTGGAAACTGTCTGGTGGATACGGACGTTGTGAGAAAGTCCGGCTCGGCCGGTGTAGGCAATCAGGGTTCGTCCTGCCCCACGGGCGGGTCTGTTTCGGTCAAGGGGAATCGCCCGTGAAGTTGTTTGCGAAGTTGTTCCGCAAGAGCGCGCGAGAGGGCAGCGACAACGCGACCGCTCGTCACCGCGCACAGCCTGACGCGGAGGGTCAGCGCCCGCTGTTCAGGGACCAGGTCGCTGGTCCGGGCGGTGACATTTCCGGAGGTCAGGGCGGGGCGTCGGTTGACCCTGCCCAGTCCGGCGGCATAGGTTTCGGCCAACCGTCAACCTCAGGTGCGGGTGGAGGGTTCGCCCCCGGTCCGTACGCGTCCAACGCCCCGGCGGGGCAGCCGCAGGAGGATCCGTCCATGTCGGTCCTGGTGTGTACGAGGTGCGGTAACCGCAACGCGGAGAACGCCCGCTTCTGTTCCAACTGTGGCGCGCCGCTGCGCCCCGGAGTGACCCCGGAGCGTGCCGCCGAGACGACGTCCACGATCTCGATCTCCGGTCTCGAGGCCTACGACGCCGAGGTCACCGGCCAGACGCAGATGCCGATGCTGTCGCCCGAGGCGCAGGCCGCGGTGGACGCACTGCCGGCGGGCTCCGCGCTGCTGGTGGTGCGCCGGGGGCCGAACTCGGGCAGCCGCTTCCTGCTGGACAGCGACCTGACCACGGCCGGCCGTCACCCGCAGAGCGACATCTTCCTGGACGACGTCACGGTCTCGCGCCGGCATGTGGAGTTCCGGCGCTCCCCGGACGGTTCGTTCACCGTGGCCGACGTGGGCAGCCTGAACGGCACGTACGTCAACCGCGAACGGATCGACCAGGTCGCCCTGTCGAACGGTGACGAGGTGCAGATCGGCAAGTACCGGCTGGTGTTCTACGCGAGCCGGCAGGCCATCTGACCCGCCCCCGGACCGGTGTCCGGGGGGACTCCCAGGGAAGGTCCATGCTTCAAACACCGAGCGGCGGTGCCGGAAGCGGTACCGCCGCCAGGGACAGTGGGCTGATGAGCATCGGCACGGTGCTGAACGAGCTGCGCGACGAATTCCCCGAAGTCACCATCTCCAAGATCCGTTTCCTGGAGTCGGAGGGGCTCATCGAGCCGCAGCGGACCCCTTCGGGGTACCGCAAGTTCAGCGCCGGGGATGTCGAGCGCCTGGCGCATGTGCTGAGGATGCAGCGGGACCACTATCTCCCGCTCAAGGTGATCCGCGAGCACCTGGACGCCATGGAGCGGGGCGAGACGGTCCAGCTGCCCGTCGTGGGCCGTCAGCGCACCGCCGAGGATCTTCCGGGGCCGGTCGCGGCGCCCACGGTGGCCCGGGTCGGCAGGGCCGAGCTGATGGCGGCCGCGGAGGTCGACGAGGGTGACCTGAAGGAGTGGGAGTCGTACGGGCTCATCGCTCCCCTGGAGGACGGGGCGTACGACGCGGAGGCGGTCACCGTGGCCTCGCTCGTCGCCGAACTGGGCCGGTTCGGGATCGAGCCGCGCCACCTTCGGGTGATGAAGGCGGCCGCCGACCGCGAGGCCGGACTGATCGACCAGGTGGTGGCCCCGCTCAAACGCCACCGCAACCCGCAGACCAGGGCCCATGCCGAGGCCCGTACGAAGGAGCTGGCCGCGCTCACCGTCAAGCTGCACGCGGCACTGGTGAAGACCGCTCTCGGGGTGCGGCTGCCGTGAACGCCGGGGGCCGCGGGCGGCCGGATCGGGCACCTGTTCCCGGCCCGACTACCCAAACGTCCCGGGCACGGCCTAGGGTTGCTGTGTGAACGAGCTCGATGTCGTAGGTGTCCGGGTCGAAATGCCCTCCAACCAACCGATCGTGCTCCTGCGCGAAGTGGGAGGCGACCGTTACCTCCCCATCTGGATCGGGCCGGGGGAGGCGACGGCCATCGCCTTCGCCCAGCAGGGCATGGCCCCCGCCAGGCCGCTGACGCACGACCTGTTCAAGGACGTGCTGGAGGCCGTCGGCCAGGAGCTGACCGAGGTACGCATCACCGATCTGCGGGAAGGTGTCTTCTACGCGGAGCTGGTCTTCGCCAGCGGCGTCGAGGTCAGCGCCCGTCCCTCCGATGCCATAGCGCTGGCCCTGCGCACCGGAACGCCGATCTACGGCAGTGACGCGGTGCTGGACGACGCCGGCATCGCCATTCCGGACGAGCAGGAGGACGAGGTGGAGAAGTTCCGCGAGTTCCTCGACCAGATCTCGCCCGAGGACTTCGGCACCAGCAGCCAGTGAAGGCGAACGGCCGGTGAGCTTCGCAGCCCCGTGCGCGGGCATGTGCCACCGGCCAATGAGAGCGTCCTACGGCCTCCCCCGAAAGCATTCGGCTAGCCTTTCCCCGCGGTGGGGCACGGGAAACCACTCCTAGGGTGATTATCACTCGGCGTGCCGAGTGTGGCGATCGTTGACGCACCCCTGGTGACTGCCTACCGTCGTGAAGGCAGGTCAAGGACGGAGGTCGGCGTGAGAACCAGCGGCGACGGTACGGCTGGGGGTGCCCCCGGACAAGGGTTCGGGGGGAGCGGTCCGTACCCTCCCCCGAGCTCTCAGCTGCGTTCGAAGAGGGGGTACCCCCAACCGAGCAGCGCGGTCGATCACGCTCCGCAGCGGCCGACGGTGGTGCCGAACGGCGGAGGGGCGGCGTCCATGGCATCGGAACAGATCGGTTATCGCGGGCCGACGGCCTGCGCAGCGGCCGGCATCACCTACCGGCAACTGGACTACTGGGCACGCACGGGGCTGGTCGAGCCGAGTGTGCGGCCCGCGTACGGGTCGGGCACGCAGCGGCTGTACAGCTTTCGTGACGTCGTCGTCCTGAAGATCGTCAAGCGGTTCCTGGACACCGGGGTCTCGCTGCAGAACATCCGCACGGCCGTGCAGCACCTCCGGGAACGCGGTTTCCGTGACCTGGAGCGGTTGACCCTGATGAGCGACGGCGCCACGGTCTACGAGTGCACCTCGCCGGACGAGGTCCACGCCCTGCTCCAGGGCGGTCAGGGCATCTTCGGGATCGCCGTCGGCGTGGTGTGGCGGGACGTGGAAAGCGCGCTCTCGCAGCTGCACGGCGAACGCATCGACACGGGCGAGACCCTCGTCGGCCACAACCCCGCGGACGAGCTGGCGCGGCGCCGCAACCGGGCGGTCTGACACCGGCCCCCTCCACGGCGGGGCATTGTCAGTGCCGTGGTGCAGCATCGGAGATGTGAGAAACGCGCCCACGATCCTGCATCTCGACATGGATGCCTTCTACGCCTCGGTGGAGCAGGCATCCAAGCCGAGCCTGCGCGGGAAGGCGGTCGTCGTGGGCGGGCTCGGACCGCGCGGGGTGGTGGCCACCGCGTCGTACGAGGCACGGGTCTTCGGGGTGCACTCGGCGATGCCCATGGCCCAGGCGCGCCGGCTGGCACCCAACGCCGCGTATCTGGTGCCGCGCTTCACCGTGTACCGGGCGATCAGCGAGCAGGTGATGGCGCTGCTGCGGGAGCTGTCGCCGCTGGTGGAGCCGCTCAGCCTGGACGAGGCCTTCGTGGACCTGGAGGCCGGCGGGACGGCCTGGGACGAGGAATCGGCCCGGCTGGCCGGGACCCGGCTGCGCGCGGACATACGGGCGGTCACCGGGCTGACGGGATCGGTGGGGCTCGCCGCCTCCAAGATGCTCGCCAAGATCGCCTCGGAGCAGGCCAAGCCGGACGGCCTGGTGCTCATCGAGCCGGGGTCCGAGCGGGCGCTGCTGGGGCCGATGCCGGTGCGGACCCTGCCGGGGGTGGGGCCGGCCACGGGGGACCATCTGCGCCGGGCCGGGATCACGACGGTCGAGGAGCTGGCAGAAGCGGGCGAGGACGAGCTGGTCCGGCTGCTCGGCAAGGCGCACGGGCACGCGCTCCACGCCATGGCCCTGGCCCATGACGAGCGGCCCGTGGTGGCCGAGCGTGAGGCGAAGTCGGTGTCGGTCGAGGACACCTACGACGTGGACATCCACGACCGGCTGCGGATCGGCCTGGAGGTGCAGCGGCTCGCCGACCGGTGTGTGGGACGGCTGCGCGGGGCCGGGCTGTCGGGGCGGACGATCGTGCTGAAGGTGCGCAGGTACGACTTCTCGACCCTGACCCGCTCCGAGACGCTCAGAGGGCCCACGGACGATCCGGCGGTCGTGCGGGAGGCGGCCGCGCGGTTGCTGGACTCCGTGGACACCACGGGTGGGGTACGGCTGCTGGGCGTGGGTGTCTCCGGGCTCGCCGACTACACCCAGGAGGACCTGTTCGCGCAGGCGATGCCCTCGCCGGCGGCGGAGACGCCGGAGGAGGCCGGGCCCGAGGTTGCCGTGGAGGGGCCGGAGCCCGTCGAAAGACACTGGCGCGCCGGACAGGACGTAAGGCATGCGGAGTACGGGCACGGGTGGGTGCAGGGGAGTGGGCTGGGTCGGGTCACCGTGCGGTTCGAGACGCCGCAGTCCCCTCCGGGGAGGGTGCGGACGTTCTTCGTCGGTGATTGCGCGCTGGAGCCCGCCGATCCGTTGCCGTTGGTCGCGGAAGGCTCCGATCAGGTTTCCTCCGACCCCGCCAGCTTGCCGAAGTCGTGGTCCGGGGCCGAGGGGCGTGAGACCACGTCCAGGCCGTAGTGGTGGTAGAGCTGGAGTTCCTGTTCGGGGGACAGATGGCGGCCCACGCCGAAGTCCGGGGCGTCCTTGATCAGGGCGCGGTCGAAGGGGACATGGAGGGAGCCTTCGATCAGTTCGCTCGGTTCGAGAGGGACGAAGGCGTCGCGGGAGAACAGGCCGGTGCGTATGGCCGCCCACTCGGGCACGCCGGTCGCGTCGTCGAGGTACACCTCGTCGATGGTCCCGATCTTGGTGCCGGTGCGGTCGAACGCCTTGCGGCCGATCAGGTTGCGCGGATCGATGTCGGTCTGCACGGTCCCTCTCCCTCCACGTGGTCGCAATACATCCGTAAGCACTACGAAAGAGCACATTCAGGGAGGTGGCCACTCGAGGACCCGGCCGTTGACCCCGCTGGTAGGCTGACAGCGGCTGCTGACCCCGTGCGGGAGAGTCCTCCGACCACCTCGGAGGCGCCGAAGGAGCAAATCCTCCCCGGAATCTCTCAGGCTCACGTACCGCACGGACGAGGTCACTCTGGAAAGCAGGGCGGATGTCGACGGCTTCCGCTCTCACCGACGGTGAAAGCCGGCGTCCCACAGGGCGTCCGGTGAAGCTCTCAGGTTGAGATGACAGAGGGGGAGGCCGTCGGGGCACCCGCGCCGTGGTGCCCTTCGAAGGTCGCGTCAGACCAGGAGGCCTCCGCAATGACCGCCCATCGTATTCCGCTCTCGGAGCTCGAAGCGGGCATCCCGTTCGAGCAGCGCCACATCGGGCCCGACCAGGAGGCGCGGGCCAAGATGCTCGCGCAGGTCGGCTACGGCTCCCTCGACGAGCTGACCGCCGCGGCGGTCCCGGATGTGATCAAGAACGCCGACGCCCTCGACCTGCCGGGCGCCCGCACCGAGGCGGAGGTGCTCGCCGAGCTGCGCTCGCTCGCCGACCGCAACCAGGTCCTCGACTCCATGATCGGGCTCGGGTACTACGGCACCTTCACCCCGCCGGTCATCCTGCGCAACGTCATGGAGAACCCGGCCTGGTACACGGCCTACACGCCGTACCAGCCGGAGATCTCCCAGGGGCGTCTCGAGGCCCTGCTGAACTTCCAGACCGTGGTCGCCGAGCTCACCGGGCTGCCCACCTCCGGCGCCTCCCTGCTGGACGAGGGCACCGCGGCCGCCGAGGCCATGGCGCTGTCCCGGCGCATGGGCAGGAACAAGAAGGGCCTGTTCCTGATCGACGCGGA
Source organism: Streptomyces sp. NPDC001153 (assembly GCF_053598315.1). Lineage (NCBI taxonomy): Bacteria > Bacillati > Actinomycetota > Actinomycetes > Kitasatosporales > Streptomycetaceae > Streptomyces > Streptomyces sp. NPDC001153. The sequence goes on along the minus strand of NZ_JBSFJZ010000080.1, from coordinate 9,462 downwards.
CGCGCTGCCGCAGACCATCGCCGTCATCCAGACCCGCGCCGAGCCGACCGGTGTCGAGGTCGTCGTCGCCGACCTCAGCGACGGCATCCCGGCCGACATGGCCGCGCGTGAGATCAACGGCGTGCTGCTCCAGTACCCGGGCGCCTCCGGTGCCGTACGCGACATCAAGCCGGTCATCGACCAGGCACATGAACTCGGCGCGCTCGTCACCGTCGCCGCCGACCTGCTCGCCCTGACCCTGCTGACCTCGCCGGGCGAACTGGGCGCCGACATCGCCGTCGGCACGACCCAGCGCTTCGGTGTGCCGATGGGCTTCGGCGGCCCGCACGCCGGCTACATGGCGGTGCACGAGAAGTTCGCCCGCAGCCTGCCGGGCCGGCTCGTGGGCGTCTCCGTCGACGCGGACGGCAACAAGGCCTACCGGCTCGCGCTGCAGACCCGTGAGCAGCACATCCGCCGGGAGAAGGCGACCAGCAACATCTGCACCGCGCAGGTGCTGCTCGCCGTGATGGCCGGCATGTACGCCGTCTACCACGGGCCGGAGGGGCTCAAGGCCATCGCCCGGCGGACGCACCGGTACGCCACGATCCTCGCCGAGGGCCTGAAGGCCGGCGGCGTCGAGATCGTCCACGGCGCCTACTTCGACACCCTCACCGCGCGCGTGCCCGGCAAGGCCGCCGAGGTCGCCGCCGCCGCCCGGGAGAACGGCGTCAACCTCCACCTCGCCGACGCCGACCACGTCTCGATCGCCTGCGACGAGACCACCAAGCGGGCCCAGCTGGAGGCCGTCTGGTCCGCCTTCGGCGTCAAGGGCGACATCGAGGCGCTGGACGCGACCGCCGAGGACACCCTCCCCGAGGCGCTGCTGCGCACCGACGCGTACCTCACCCACCCGGTCTTCCACCAGTACCGCTCCGAGACCGCGATGCTGCGCTACCTGCGCAGGCTGGCCGACCGTGACTACGCGCTCGACCGCGGCATGATCCCGCTGGGCTCCTGCACCATGAAGCTCAACGCGACCACCGAGATGGAGCCGGTCACCTGGCCGGAGTTCGGTCAGCTGCACCCCTTCGTGCCCGCGGAGCAGGCCGAGGGCTACCTCACGCTCATCCGTGAGCTGGAGGAACGTCTCGCCGAGGTCACCGGCTACGACAAGGTCTCCCTGCAGCCGAACGCCGGCTCCCAGGGCGAGCTGGCCGGTCTGCTCGCCGTCCGCGGCTACCACCGCGCCAACGGCGACGAGCAGCGCACCGTCTGCCTGATCCCGTCCTCCGCGCACGGCACCAACGCGGCCAGCGCCGTGATGGCGGGCATGAAGGTCGTCGTCGTCAAGACCGCCGAGGACGGCGAGATCGACGTCGCCGACCTGCGCGCCAAGATCGAGCAGTACCGCGAAGAGCTGGCGGTGCTGATGATCACGTACCCGTCCACGCACGGCGTGTTCGAGGAGCACGTCGCCGACATCTGCGCCCAGGTGCACGAGGCCGGCGGCCAGGTGTACGTCGACGGCGCGAACCTGAACGCCCTGGTCGGCCTGGCCAAGCCGGGCCACTTCGGCGGTGACGTCTCGCACCTGAACCTGCACAAGACCTTCTGCATCCCGCACGGCGGCGGTGGCCCCGGCGTCGGCCCGGTCGCGGTCCGCTCGCACCTGGCGCCGTACCTGCCGAACCACCCGATGCAGCCGGCCGCGGGCCCGGAGACGGGCGTCGGCCCGATCTCGGCCGCTCCCTGGGGCTCGGCGGGCATCCTGCCCATCTCCTGGGCGTATGTCCGCCTCATGGGCGGCGAGGGCCTCAAGCGGGCCACGCAGGTGGCCGTGCTCTCGGCGAACTACGTCGCCAAGCGCCTGGAGCCGCACTACCCGGTGCTCTACACCGGCCCCGGCAACCTGGTCGCGCACGAGTGCATCATCGACCTGCGCCCGCTGACCAAGGCCACCGGCGTCAGCGTGGACGACGTGGCCAAGCGCCTGATCGACTACGGCTTCCACGCGCCGACCATGTCCTTCCCGGTGGCCGGCACGCTGATGATCGAGCCGACCGAGTCGGAGGACCTCACCGAGCTGGACCGGTTCTGCGACGCGATGATCGCCATCCGCGCGGAGATCGAGAAGGCAGGCGCCGGCGAGTGGCCGGCGGAGGACAACCCGCTGCGCAACGCCCCGCACACCGCCGCCGCGCTCGGCGGTGAGTGGAAGCACGCCTACAGCCGCGAGGAGGCCGTCTTCCCCGCCGGTGTCTCGGCCGCCGACAAGTACTGGCCGCCGGTACGCCGTATCGACCAGGCCTTCGGTGACCGCAATCTGGTGTGCTCCTGCCCGCCGCTGGACGCGTACGAGGACTGAGCAGGTCGTGCCGCAGGGCCCCGTTCGGTCTCCGGGCGGGGCCCTCGGCGTGTCATGCCGTCGCCAGGGACACCTCGGTCGCCTTGATCAGGGCGACCACGTCGGAGCCCACGAAGAGGCCGAGGTCGGTGACCGCCTCCTTGGTGATCGCCGCGGTCAGTTCGCCGTCGTCGACGGAGATCTTCACGGAGGCCATGACGGCGCCGGTGGTGAGGCCGACGATGGTGCCCTGAAGCTGGTTGCGGATCGACAGGCCCTCGACCCGATGGGTGGCCAGGGAGACCTCGGTCGACTTGACAAGAGCGCGGACGGTCGAGCCGGGGGTGAGGGAGAGGTCCTCGGCGGACTCCTTGGTGATGGCCGCCATGAGGTGCTGGCCGCCGTCCAGACGGAGCTTGACGGTGGCCATGGCCTCGCCCGGGTGGACCTCGGTGACGGTGCCGGGGAGCTGGTTGCGGATGCTCAGGGTCATGGGCACTCACGGTAGAACGCCCACCCGCTCAGGCTGGGTATGCGTGTGTCTGCGCCGCTTTGACCGTCGCCCAGACGGCAGCGCCCGGATGCAGATCGAGTTCGGCCGCGGCGACCGTGGTGAGGTCGGCGGCGAGGGGGAGCTCGCCGGTGAGGTCGGCGCGGATCTGGTCGCCGTGTGTCTCGAGCGCGGCCACCTCGCAGCGCCAGTGGTTACGGGCGCTGGCGCCGGTGGGGCGGTCCCGGAACAGGGTGACGGCCGACGGGGGAAAGGCCACGAAGGCCGGACCGGACAGCGCCTCGGTGGTCGTGATCGCCGGGCCCGCGTCGAGTCGTACCGTGTGTCCGTCCGCCTGGCCGCGGTAGAGGTTGAGGCCGACGAGCTGGGCGATGTAGTCGGTGCGCGGATGACGGGCGATGTCGGCGGGGCCGCCCTCCTGGACGACCCGGCCGTGCTCGATGACGACCAGCCGGTCCGCGAGCACCATGGCATCCAGCGGATCGTGCGTGACCAGGACGGCGACCGCCTCGAACTCGGCCAGGTGGCGGCGCAGTTGGGCGCGGACCTCCAGGCGGGTACGGGCGTCCAGGGCGGCCAGCGGCTCGTCGAGGAGGAGCAGCCTCGGGCGGGTGGCCAGGGCGCGGGCGAGGGCCACGCGCTGGGCCTGCCCGCCGGACAGGCGGCGCGGCTTGGCTCCCGCGTGGGCGGCGAGGCCCATGCGGTCCAGCCACGCGGCGGCCCGGGCACGGGCCTCCGCCTTGGACGCACCCTGGCAGCGGGGGCCGAAGGCGACGTTGTCCAGGGCGGAGAGGTGGGGGAAGAGCAGGTAGTCCTGGAAGACCACGCCGACCGGGCGGGACTCCGGGGGAGTGTGCTCCAGGGCGGCACCGTCGAGGCGCAGGTGGCCGTCGGAGAGAGGGGTGAGGCCGGCGAGCGCGCGCAGTGCGGTGGTCTTGCCGGCGCCGTTGGGGCCGAGGAGGGCGAGGACCTCTCCGGGGGCGGCGGTGAGGGTTATGTCCAGGCGGAATGCGGTGCGGTCGATGACGAGGTGGGCGTCCAGGCCGTCCGTGTTCGGGGGCGTGTGCGGGTGCGTGGTGGGGTGCCGGCCTTCGACCGGCTCTGGGTTCCCACCCGCACCATTCGTGCGGCTTTCGTCGTCGGGTGCGGGTGGCCCCTGCGGGGCCTGGGCGCCGTCGGCGGCCGTGGGTTGTCCGTGGGTGGGGCGGGTGTTCGTCATGATGCCGTCACCCAACGGTCCCGCAACCCCGCCAGCACCGCGATCGACACCGTCAGCAGGACCAGGCTGAGGCAGATCGCGGCGTCGGGGTCGTTCTGCAGGGCCAGGTAGACCGCGAGGGGCATGGTCTGGGTGCGGCCGGGGAAGTTGCCCGCGAAGGTGATCGTCGCGCCGAACTCGCCGAGCGCACGCGCCCACGCAAGGACCGCGCCCGCCGCGATGCCGGGCGCGATCAGCGGCAGGGTGACCCGGCGGAACGCGGTGAAGCGGGACGCGCCCAGCGTGGTCGCCGCCTCTTCGAACCGCGGGTCGGCCGCGCGCAGGGTGCCCTCGACGCTGATGACCAGGAACGGCATCGCGACGAACGCCTCCGCGATCACGACCCCGGCGGTGGTGAACGGCAGCGTGATCCCGAACCAGGCGTCCAGCCCCTTGCCGATCACGCCGTTGCGGCCGAGGGCCAGCAGCAGCGCCACACCGCCGACCACCGGCGGCAGCACCAGCGGCAGTGTCACCAGGGCCCGTACGAGGCCCCGGCCGGGGAACTCCGTACGGGCCAGCAGCCAGGCCAGCGGTACGCCCAGCACCAGGCTCACCGCCGTCGCCGCCGTGGCGCTGACCAGCGACAGCTGGAGCGCCTGCCACACCTCGGTGCTGGACAGCTGCTCCGGCAGGCTGCGCCAGGGCGCGCGGATGAGCAGCGCGACCAGCGGCAGCAACAGGAACGCCATTGCCAGCAGGCCCGGCAGCAGCAGCGGCAACGGCACCCCGCGCCGGCCCCCCGTGCCGACGCGGCGGCGCAGCGGCCGGCCCGTGCGGGGGCCGGTCGCTGCGCCGGGCTTGTCGAGCGAGGTCACGGCTTGAGGAACCCCGCACCGCTCAGCACCTTCTGGCCCTCGGCGGACCGCACCAGAGCGATGAACGCCTGGGCGGCAGCGGCGTTCGGCGCGTTCTTCAGCAGGACGATCGGGTAGGCGTTGATCGCCTTGGCGGACTCGGGGAACTCCACGCCCTCCACCTTGCCACCCGCGGACTTCACATCGGTCCTGTAGACGACCGCGGCGTCGGCCTCCTTCAGCTCCACCTTGTTCAGGGCGGACTTGACGTCCTGCTCGTAGGAGACCGGGGTCAGCTTGATGCTGCCGGCGTCCAGGGCCTTCTGCGCGGCGGCGCCGCACGGCACGGTCTTGTCGCACAGCACGACCTTCAGGCCGGACTTGGTGAGGTCCTTCAGGGAGGACACCTTGTCGGGGTTGCCCGGCAGGGTGGCGATCTCCAGCTGGTTGCGGACGAAGGTGGCCGGAGTGCCGGCCGCGTCCTTCTTGACCGTCACGATTGCCATGGTCTTGGGGCTGGCGGCGGCGAAGACGTCCGCCGGGGCACCGCCGGTGATGCTCGCGGCGAGGGTGTCGCTGCCGCCGAAGTTGAAGCTGACCTTGGTGCCCGGGTGCTGCTGCTCGAACTCCTTGCCCAGGGTCGTGAAGCTCTCCTTCAGGGAGGCGGCGGCGAACACGGTGATGTTGCCGGACAGCTTCGGGGAGGCGGAGTCCGACGTGTCCGACTTGGTGCTGGACGAGTTCGAGGACGAGGAGCAGGCGCTGAGTGCCATCAGGGCGGCGGCTCCCGCACCGGCCAGCTGCAGCATTCGCCGGGTCCGGCGCACGGAACGGGTCATCACGGATCTACTCCTCGAGGTTCTGTGGAACGACTGTCGCGCCCTGTCACGGCCGGCGGCACCGGCCGTGCGGCGATGATACTGCCGCATCTGCCAGCTGTAAGTCTCCTGTCGCATCGCATGAGCTGCGAACTTGTGACGTGAAGCTTGCATGTGCGTTTGTACGGCGCTCTGTGGCGGGTACGGTCCTGCGGGAGGTGGTCGCCGATGACGCTCGTGGAAGTCGCCGTGACCGGTGATCTGGCCCGGCCCGCCCGGCTGACCGTGCCGGACCTGCTCCGCTGGCCGCAGCACCGGGTGGACGTCAGCTTCGAGTGCGCGACCAGCGGCATCCAGCACCACCGGTTCGCCGGTCCGCGCCTGTACGACGTCCTCGCCGACGCGGGGCCCGGCTTCGACCCGGCGCGCCGCAAGGACCGGCTGCGCTATCTCATCGCGGTGACCGGCACCGACGGCCACCACGCCATACTGTCCTGGGCCGAGATCGACCCGGACTTCGCGGACGCGCCCGTCCTGCTGGGCGTGCGCATCGACGACACCCCGCTGGACACGGCCGGGCCCCAGCTGGTGCTTCCGCAGGACCGGTGCGGGGCCCGGCACATCAGCGGGATCACGGCGATCCGGGTGGACGGCGGCTACCTCTATGCCGGTCCGGCGCCCGCCGCACCCGGTCACGCGGCAGCGGCACTTCGGTGAACGAGGAACGCACGGCAGCACTGCTCGAAGAGCGGTGAGAACAGGTACGCCCCGGTCACCGCGTTCAGGCCCATGGCCGGAAGTGAACCAACGGCGGCCGGCCCGGACGACTGGTGCGGAGCACGGAAACCCCCGGTGGCCAGGCCCCTGCGGCTGGAGGATCCACCAAGAGGCATTCCACTCCCCAAGGCTTGCATTTACGATGCTTCATCTCGCACTCGCCTGGTGAATGCGAGATGCCGGGAGGTTTCGTTCACCGCCCGGCGGCCGTACGAGGAGCCAGCACATGTACGTCGAACACCTCCTGGGGGACGCCTCCCTCGGTCTGCGCCTGCTGTGGGCGGAGGACGCGCTGCTGAGGCGCGAAGTCAGCGGAGTGACCGTCACGGACCTGGAGGACCCGGCCCGGTTCGTGCGGCCGGGCGAGGTGGTGCTCAGTGGACTCGTCTGGTGGACGCCGGAGGCCGGCACCGGCAAGGCGGAGCGGTTCGTCTCGGCGCTGAAGGACGCGGGCGCCGCCGCACTGCTCGCGGGGGAGGAGACCCATGGGAGCGTGCCGGACGACCTGGTCCAGGCGTGCGCACGCCACCGGGTGCCGGTCGCCGGGGTGCCGGCGCACATCATGTTCCGGGCGATCACGGACACCGTGTACCTGCGCCAGTGGGCCGGGCTGAGCCGGCATCACGCGCTGCCGGAGAACGCGCGCGTGCGGCTGAGCCGGCTGCTCGCGCAGGAGGCCGGGCCGGACACCGTCCTCGCAGCGGCCTTCGCCCAGCTCGGCGGGACCGCCGCGTACGTCTTCACCCCGAGCGGGCGGACGGTCGCGGCCACGGCCGGCGCACCCGCCGTGCCGGCGCGGGAGGCGGTCGCGCTCCTCGCGGACGGGCCCGGGCTGACCGCCTCGGTCGACGCCGGCGGGGTGTCGCCGTACGAGCGCTGGCTGCTGTACCTGCCCGGCCCCGACGCGGCCCCGCCGCGCATGCTGCACGAGGTCGCCGCCGTGTTGGCGCACTGTCAGCAGGCCGGCACCCGGCGTCCGTCGGCCGGACCCCGCGCGGCGGACGAACTCGGCGCCCTGCTGGCCGTGCCGGCCGGCCGGGAGGACGGCACGGTGGAGGCGGCCCTGCGCCGGTGCGGACTGCCGGATTCGGGGCCGTACCAGGTCATCGTCGCGGACGCGATGGCACGGCGGTCACCGGAGGGTGAAGTACCGCTCGCCGAGGGCGCGTTGAGGGAGCTGGCCGGGCATCTGCCGGGGGATGCCCGAAGTGCCGGTGCCGGTGCCGTCGGCGGGACGGGGGGCCAGGGCGGTGCGGCCGAGGGGGATGCCGGCGCGGGGACTCCCGTCGTGGCGGCCGCCGTGGGGAGGCTGCCGGACGGGTGCGCCTTCGCGGTGCTGTGCGGTGCGCCGGCCGGCTGGGCGGACGAGGCGTGGCCGCTGGTCGCCGACTGCGTGCCCGGTGTCGTGCTGCACGCCGGTATCGGCATGCCCGCGGCGGCACCGGAGGGGCTGGGCGGCGCGCTGGCGCGGGCCCGCTACGCCCTCACCTCGGCCCGCACCACCGCGCCCGACGCCTCCCGCCTGACCGACGCCGGCTCCCTCACCACCCTCGACGCCCTGCTCACGGGGGTGCCGGCCGACGTGCGTGGCGCCTTCAGCCATGGCGTCCTCGGCCCGTTGCTGGAGGCCGACCGGCCCGCCACCGCCGCCCTGCTGAGCACGCTGGAGACCTTCCTGACCTGCGACGGCTCCTGGGCGCGCACCGCACAGGCGCTGCATCTGCACGTCAACACGGTGCACTACCGGGTGGAGCGCATCGAGCGGCTCACCGGGCGCGACCTGTCCCGGCTGCGGGACCGGCTCGACCTGTGGGCGGCACTGCTGTGCCGGTGACGGCAGGCGTGTGACCGGTCAGACGCGGTCGATGTGCACGTTGGTGGACTTCACGCGCGCGGTGGCCTCCATGCCGACCTCCAGGCCCAGTTCCTCGACGGCTTCCCGGGTCAGCAGCGACACCAGCCGGTGCGGGCCCGCCTGGATCTCCACCTGGGCGGCGACGTCACCGAGCTTGATCGCCGTGACGATGCCGGGAAAGGCGTTGCGGACGGAGGTGTAGGAGGCGTCCTCCTCGCCGCCGCCCGCCTTGGCCAGTTCGACCGAGAACGCGGCGAGATCCCTGCCGTCGATGAGCCGCCGCCCGGACTCGTCGCGATGGGTCGCCACCCGGCCCGCGTCGGCCCAGCGGCGGGCGGTGTCCGGGCTCACGCCGAGCAGCCGTGCCGCCTGGCCGATCGTGTAGGACTGCATGCCGGTCACGATAGGGCCATGTCACGGGAACCGTGGACGTGGGGTTGGCCGTTGGGTATAACGCGATATAGCGTTAGTGCGTGACGACGACCCCCTGCGGGGACCTGCTGAATCGGGGTGAGGGTATGGCGGCCGAGCTGCTGCACACGGAGATGCCGACCGGGCTGCGTGCCTCGCACGCGGACCGGGACCGGGCGGTGGACGTCCTGACGGGCGCCGCGGGCGACGGCCGGATCACGGCGGAGGAGCTGGACGAGCGCGTGACGGCCGCGCTCTCCGCGCGCACGCTGGGCGAGCTGGCCGCGCTGACGGCCGACCTGCCGGACGCCGCCGTACCGGCCAAGGACGTCGTGCGGATCGAGCAGCAGGGCGCATCGGCCGTACGGGCGGACGGCTGGGCGGTGCCGCGCCGGATGGAGGTCACGTCCGCCTGGGGGGACGTGACCCTCGACTTCACCGGCGCGGTGATCACCCACGACACCCTCCGCATCGACCTCGACATGCGCGGCGGCACCCTGCGGCTGATCACCCGGCCCGGTGTCGTCGTGGACGCCGACGCGCTGGTGATCGGCTACGGCAAGACCAAGGTGCGGCCCGCCGGCGAGCCCGGGACGCCGGCCGTGCTCCGCGTGGAGATACACGGCCGGCTCAGCCTGGGGCTTCTGGAGGTGCGGCCGCCCAGGCGCTGGTTCGGCCGCTAGAGCGCCCTCGCCGAGGTCGGGGCGAC
>NZ_JBSFJZ010000079.1:0-22165 GCF_053598315.1 Streptomyces sp. NPDC001153 | reverse complement strand
CGTCACCCCCGGGCCGCGGTTCCTCGCGACCCGCACGACGTCCTCGCGGAACTCTTCGGGATAAGGCTTGGGCACAGCGACATCCTTCCCACCAGGCCCATAGGGCAAGCCAGTTCAGATGTCACCCGATCGTGCGGCAGACCCTCGTCAGGCCGCGGCCCGGCCGCAGGGTGAGTCGCGAGGCCGCGGCTCGTCACCGACGAGCACGCCCGCTTTTTGCCGCTTGCGATCCTTCAGGCGCCGACTTCTTGACTCAGTATTTCCTTCAACTTTCGGTGCCTTCGCATTGACGGAAGAAAAGGCGAGCGGTGTGGTCCGCTTTCCATGAAAACCCTGCGCATCCTCATTGACCCGGACGCGTCAAGTCTGCTTTGCTTCTCGCCGTCTGACGGGGCATCACCTGCTGCGACCAGCGAAGACTGCGTCGCCGAAGGGGAATTGAGGTTCACCCGGCCCCCCCGTCGACGTGTCACGCAGCTCGCCTCCACCGCACCCACGGCGGAGGTCTGTACGCAGAAAGGAACCCATTACCCATGGGTAAACCCCACATTCGCGGCGCGGCCCGGGCGACCCTGACCGGTCTCGCGTCGCTGTCCCTTCTCACCGCCGCGGCACTCGCCTCCATACCGCAGGCGTCAGCCGCCCCCCAGGCCGTCGGTCACACGGCCAGACCGAACCCGTACGACCCGGCCTACCAGCACCCGTACCGGCACGGTGTCCTGCCGACCATCCAGCAGCACGCCAAGATGAAGTCCTGGTCGGCCGCCCACCCCGCCGCGACCGCGGCGACCGGGCCGGAGACGCTCTCCTACGGCGGCGGCATCGACGGCATCGGCGTCCAGAGCGGTCACTCAAAGGTCTACCTGGTCTTCTACGGCTCCCAGTGGGGCACGCAGAGCACCAACGGCAGTGGCGACGCCACGTTCTCCGGCGACCCGGACGGCGCGGCACCGGTCACTCAGGAGATGTTCAAGGGCATCGGCACGGGTAACGAGCTGTGGTCCGCCGATCTCACCCAGTGGTGTGACGGGCCGAACGTGTCGGCGGGCGCCACCAGTTGCCCGTCCAACGCGAACTTCATTCCGTACCAGAGCGGTGGCGTTCTGGCCGGCGTGTGGTACGACAACTCGGCTGCCTCCCCGAGCGCCGCGACCGGACACCAGCTGGGTGCCGAGGCCGTCAAGGCGGCCAGTCAGTTCGGCAACACCACCGCCGCGTCCAACCGGGACGCCTACTACGTCATCCTCTCGCCGCACAACACCAACCCGGACAACTACCAGGGCCAGTACTGCGCCTGGCACGACTACAACGGCGACAGCACCCTGACAGGCGGCCCGGTCTCCTCCTCCTACGGTGACATCGCGTTCAGCAACCAGCCGTACAACATGGACTCTGGCGCCGGCTGCGGTGTCGGTTTCGTCAACTCGCCCGGCACGCTCGACGGCTGGACCATGACGCTCGGCCACGAGTGGCACGAGATGATGTCCGACCAGAACCCGGCCGGCGGCTGGACCAACCAGACCGGAAGCTCGTACAACGGCCAGGAGAACTCCGACGAATGCGCCTGGATCTCGCCCGGCAGCACGGGCGGCGCGGCCAACGTGAAGATGGGCACCGGCACCTTCGCCGAGCAGGCCAGCTGGTCCAACGACACCAACTCCTGCGCCATCTCCCACCCGATCGTGGGCGGCGGAGGCACGGGCGGCGGCACCCTCACCAACGGCACCTTCGAGACCGGCAACCTGTCCAGCTGGACCACCAGCGGCAGCACTTCCGCAACCACCTCGGCGGCACACAGCGGCAGCTACGGCGCGATGGCCGGCTCGACCAGCCCGACGAACACGTCCTCCCTCTCCCAGAGCTTCACCGCCCCGTCCGGCACCAGCAAGGTCTCCTTCTGGTACAACGTCACCTGCCCGGACACCGTGACCTACGACTGGGCGACGGCCACGCTCCAGGACACCACGTCCGGCACCACCACGACGCTGCTGGGTAAGACCTGCACCCAGGGCGCAGGCTGGAAGCAGGTTTCCGGCACCGTCACACCGGGCCACAATTACACGCTCACCCTCACCAACAAGGACGACGACTACGCGGGTGACCCGACGTACACCTACTACGACGACGTGACCGTCTCCTGACCCTCACCCCATACCGCGGGGGGCGGGCCGCCGCCCCGCCCCCCGCCCTCCGCCGCCGCCCGTCAGTCCTGTCGGGCGGCGCCCTCGGGAGCGCCCATGCCACACCCGCCGGCCCGCCGCAGCCCCGTCCGGCCGCGCCCGTTGCCCGCCACCGTCGCCTGCCTGGCGGCCGTGGTCTGCCTCCTCACCGGATGTTCCGGCGGACCCGCCGGATCCTCTCCCCTCACACCGCCGCCGGACTCCGGTGTTTCCCCGGTTCCGGCCGGCCACTCCTCGAGCCCCCTTGTCCTCGACGAACGGGCGCGGGGAACGACCGTCCGGGTGCCCACCGGCACGCTCGTCGTGGTGCGCCTGCACAGCACCTACTGGTCGACCCCGGCCGGATCGGACCCGCAGGTGCTCGCCCCGTCCGGAGGCGGCACGATCCCCGCTGGCACTTGCCCGCCCGGTCGCGGTTGCGGAACCTCCTTGGCACGGTTCACCGCCCGCCGTCCCGGCACCGCGCACATCACGGCCCGCCGCACCTCGTGCGGCGAGGCGATGCGCTGCTCCCCGGGCCAGGAACGCTACGAGGTCACCGTCACCGTGACCCGGTAGCTGGTCCGGTGCCGGCGGTGACCGGGTGTGTGGCGGCGCTGTCTTCCACGCTTGATATCTGCAGGAACCATTGCTGGCCCCGGTGGTGTCCCGCGCCGTTCCCGTGAAAGGGACCGCCACCAGCCGCGCATGGCAAAGGCTTGCTGCTCCCCAGTCGATCGCCTTCGGTGGCTGCGGCGTGGTGCTACCGAGGTTTTCGGTTCGGGGTGATGTCATGGCGGGGCCGACACCAGTCCGGTCTCGGCGACGAACCCGTCGAGCAGCCGGGACTGGTACTGCATCCGTTTCAAGCGGGTGCGGGGGTCTTTACTGACTTCGGCTCGTCAGGGTGAACTTCGGCGAAAGCGCCGGCGGCAACCTCGCCGCGGCCCTCGTGCAGGAAGCGCAGCGGCGCGGGGGACCTCACATCGCACTGCAGGTACTGGCGTACCCGGCGGTCGACCGGTTCGACGACAGCCCCTCCATGTACCAAAACATGGCCGGACCGCTGCTGAGCCGCAGCTGGCTCGAATGGTTCTGGGGCCTCTACCTCAACACGCCCGACGAAGGCACCGACCCGCGCGTCTCGCCAGCGCGCTGCGACGAGCTGGCCGGACTTCCTGCGCCGTCATCGTCACCGCCGAACACGATCCGCTGCGGGACCAGGGTGACCAGTACGCGCAGAAGCTCGCCGACGCCGGCGTGCCGGTCACGCACCTCCCGGTCAAGGGTGCCACCCACGCCTTCTTCTCGTTCACCGCGTCCGTGCAGCTCTCACGGGACGTCTTGAATCAGCTCGGAGATGCCGTGGCCACGGCGTTCAACAACTGACCCGCCCACCGTTGTGACGATCATCAGACAGCGGCTGAGTGAGCTACGACGACGTGCCTTTGCGGGGCGCACCGGTGAGGTCGAGCTGTTCCGGTCGATGCTGGGCGCAGGAGGCGTGCTTTTTCTTCACGGTCCCGGCGGCATCGGCAAGAGCGCGCTGTTGGATGTTCTGGCCGATGTCGCCGTGGCTGCGGGCGCCGATCCGATCACGATCGACGGCCGCCATGTGCCGCCAGTCCCAAGTTCCCTTGAAGCGCATTCCATCGGCGGCCGGGCGGTGCTGCTCCTCGACACCTACGAGCTGCTCGCGCCGATCGACGACTGGGTACGGGAGGAGTTCCTGCCCGCGCTGCCCGCCGACGCGGTCGTGGTCGTCGCGGCGCGACGACCGCCCTCGTCGCCGTGGTTGGCTGACCCCGCCTGGCGCGAGCTGATCCGGGTCGTCGCGCCGCGCGACGGCCGCCTCCTGCCCGCGGCTGCGGTCCAGGCGGAACCACTGCGGCATGTCCGCCACGAACGTGTCGGCGTCGGGCCAGGCCGGCGGAACGTGCACTTCGCGGATTGCACCTCCCCTCCTACTCTGGAGACCGTGACCGGAAGGATAGTTGGGGGTCATGGCATCCAGGAAGCGGATCTACAACGCTGAGTTCCGTGAGGGGGCGGTACGAATCGTGACGGAGACCGGGAAGCCGATTCCGGAGGTGGCCGAGGATCTGGGTATCCATCCCGGGACGCTGCACAGCTGGGTCTCGCGGGCCTTGCGCAATGGGTCGCCGTCGTCGGACCGGCCAGCGGCAGAGCCATCTCCTGCTGGTGGCCGGCTGCGGGAGAGTGAGCGGGCGGAGCTGGAGCGGCTGCGGGCCGAGGCCAGGGAGAAGGACAAGCGCATCCGCGAGCTGGAGATGGAGCGTGATGTGTGCAAGCGATTCGTGGCCTTGTGGGTGAAGTAGCTGAGGCGGACCCGGCCGTGGCGGTCGGGCTGATCAGGCAGCTGCAAGGCCGAGGAAGGCATACCGCATCGAATCGCCTGCCGGGCTCTGGGGGTGTCGGAGTCGTGGTACTACAAGTGGCGCGAGCGGCCGCCGACCGAGCGGGAGATGCGCCGGCAGCGCCTGGCGGAGGAGATCGAGGAAATCTTCCATCGGTCCGGGGGCACCTACGGCTCGCCGAAGGTGTTCATCGAGCTGATCCGCCGGGGCTGGCGGGTGTCGGTGAACACCGTCGCGAAGCTGATGGCCGAGCTCGGGCTGGCGGGCCGGAAGGTCAAGCGCCGCCGGTCGCTGACCAGGCCGGGCAGACGGCCGGCCGCCCCGGATTTCGTCCGCCGGGACTTCACCGCCGAGGAGCCTGACCTCGTCTGGGCCGGCGACATGACCGAGATCGACACCGGCGAGGGCAAGCTCTACCTGGCAACGGTGATCGATCTGTTCTCCCGCCGGCTGCTCGGCTACGCGATGGGCGCCCGGCACGACGCCGAGCTGGTGGTGGCCTCACTCCACATGGCCGCGGCCACCCGGGGCGGCGACGTCCGCGGCGTGATCATGCACACGGACAGGGGCAGCGAGGGCGTACTCCCGGAAGTTCAAGCGGGCCTGCCGCAAGCTGGGCTCAACGCAGTCGATGACGTACTCGCTCGCCAGGATCCGCACGCCCAGCATCGTCTCCATATGCGCTTCGACGAGATCCTGCACATCCGCCTCGACGTCAGCAAGATGCGGCATGACCTCAGTCACGCCGCTTTTCGTCGCGTGGAACAGCTTCAGGCCCGACACCTCCCCCTCCTGGACCAGAAGAGCACAACGTCGGGCGGGTGCAGATTTGTTTCCGCGCGAGACATCAAACCCGTGCAGGGAGGGATGTGACTGCCGCAGGTACTTGTCACCGGGGCAGTCTCGCGACAGAACCCGAACCTCATCTACCCAGGCTGGAGTCTCCAGCTCCCTGCCCAGCACGAGGGCGCCTCCCACCCCCACGCCCCGGCCTTCCAGCCCGTCAGAACCCGGCAGTGCCCACACGCAGGCCGAGCAAATCACGGCGTGGCCGCCAGCCGACGTCGTGTCACACACCTCGTCAGCGCGGCAGGGTCACGACGGCGCGTACTCCGCCGGTGTTGGCCTCGGTGAGCACGATCGTCGCTCCGTGTGCCGTGGCGATCTCCTTGGCGATCGCCAGGCCGAGTCCGGTGGACCCGCTGGTGCGGCCCCGGCTGGCGTCGAGCCTGACGAACCGGTCGAACACGCGCTCGCGCTCCTTGGCCGGGATTCCGGGGCCGTCGTCGCTGATCTCCACGCGCACGCTGCCCGCATCACCCCCGGCGGTGAGAGACACTCTCGATCCGGCGTGGCGGACGGCGTTGTCCACGAGGTTGCGGAACAGCCTCGCCAGGTCCTCGGGGTTGCCGGTCACGCTGGTGTCTGGTGGGACCGAGACATCGATCCGCAGGTGCGGGGCCGTGGTGGTGGCGCGGATCTCGGTGAGCAACGCGCCGAGATCGACGGTCTCCTGCCCTGCGGCCAGTTGTCCGACGTCGGCCCTGGCGAGGGTGAGCAGCTGGGAGATCAGCTCTTCAAGCCGCCCCGTCTGCCGGACCGCGCGCGTGGCGATGTCCGGCCACGGCGCGCGGGCGGGATGGGCCAGCCCCACCTCCAGGCCGGTGCGGATCGCGGTCAGGGGGCTACGGAGCTCGTGGCTGGCGTCGGCGACGAAGCGGCGCTGGCGTGCGGCGGAGTCGTCGAGCCGGGCGAGCATGTGGTTCATGGTGCGGGCCAGGTGGCCGATCTCGTCGTCGGTGCCTGGCTCCGGGACGCGCTGGGACAGGTCCGCGGCGGTGATGGCGGTGACGGTGCGCCGGATCTGCTCCACGGGCCGCAGCGCGCGGCCGACGACCCACCACACGGTGCCGCAGGCCAGCAGGAGCGTGGCCGGCACGCCGATGACGAGGAGCCGGGCGAAAGTCTCGTCAACCTGGTCGCGTTGGTTGGTTGAGGTCACGGTGACGACGGTGACCGGTCGGCCGCCGACCGTGGTGCGCTCGCCGACGACGGAGACCTCGGCGGGGAGGATGCCGTCGGCGGCCTCCTGCCGGACCGGGGCGGTGGAGCCGGGCGGGAGCGAGAACACCGCGGATCGGCCGTCGAGGTCGCGGGTGGCGGCGAGGACGGTGCCGTCCGGCGCAAGGACCTGCGCCTGGGCCTGAGCGTCGAGCACCGACGGCGGCAGGGGCCGCGGGAAGATCGGGCCGGTCGCGGACTGCTCGATCTGGACGGCGTAGGTCCGCAGTTGGTCGGCGATGGTCCGCTTGGCCTGGTCGACCTGGAGCAGATACATCACGACCAGCCCGAGCATGACGGCGGCGGTCAGCGCGATTCCCGCCAGGAACGTGACCCGGGTCCGCACGCTGCGGGGGTGAGCCGTTCGAGCCAGGCGGTACCAGCCGCGCGGGTGCTCGGTCATGACTCCTCGCTCCTGATGACGTATCCCTTGCCGCGGACGGTCTCGATGACCGCAGGTGCCTCCAGCGTCTCGATCTTGCGGCGCAACCGGTGCACCACGACCTCGACGACTGCGGGATCGCCGTCGCGGGAGGCGTCCCAACAGTGTTCCAGCAGTTCGGACTTGGAGACGACGGTGCCTTTGTGCCGGAGCAGGTACTCCAGCACAGCGGCCTCCCGACCGGTCACATCCAGGGGTGCGCCGTCGCGGGTGACGGTGCGCGCGGCGGGGTCGAGCGTCAGGCCGGCGGCGGTGAGTACCGCCGGCCTGGCACCGAGGGTCCGTCGGGTCAGCGCGCGCAGGTGCGCCAGCAGGACCGGGTAGGAGAACGGCTTGGGCAGGTAGTCGTCCGCACCGGAGTCCAGTCCCTCGGCGTGGTCGAGGTCGTCCGTCATGGCGGTCAGCATCAGGATCGGCATCCAGCGCTCTCGCTCGCGCAGGCTCTGGGCTACTTGGTAGCCGTCCAGGCCCGGCAGCATCACGTCCAGGACGATGACGTCGTAGGCGTTCTCCGTCGCCATCCACAGTCCTTCGGTCCCGTTGTCCGCCGTGTCCACGATGTAGCCCTCGGCCGTCAGGCCCCAGACCAGGGCCTGGGCGACGTCCGGCTCGTCCTCGACCACGAGTACCCGCATGGGCTAAGCATCCCCGACGTGCAGCGGAACGGACGTCTCGCCCTCGACTACGACGGCGGGCTCCTTCGCCGGCAGCCGCAGCAGCCGCGCGGCCCGGTCCGGCAGCCACCAGTTCCACTCCCCGAGCAGTGAGACCAGCGCGGGCAGCAGCAGCATCCGGACCACGACCGCGTCCAGCAGCACCCCGAACGCCAGGCCCATGGCGATCTCCCGCACGGTGACGTCGTTGGCGGTGGCCAGCGAGGCGAGCGCGAAGAACAGGATGAGCGCGGCCGAGGTCACCAGGCGGCCGGTGCGGGACACGCCCTCGATGACGCCCTCCCGGGTGGACCGGGTGCGCTCGTACCCCTCGCGGACCCTGGCCAGGATGAACACCTCGTAGTCCATGGACACCCCGAACAGGAACCCGAAGATCAGCACGGGGGCGAGGGCGTCGATCGCGCCGTAGGTGGACGCGCCCCACAGCGCCTTCATGCCGACGCCGTGCTGGAAGACGATGACCAGCAGCCCGTAGGAGGCCGCCACCGACAGCATGTTGAGCAGCACGGCCTTGGCGGGCAGCAGGATCGACCGCATCCCGCGCGCCAGCAGCAGGAAGGTGACCACCGCGACCACCGCGAACAGCAGCGGGAACGAGCCGTAGGTGGCGCTGGTCTCGTCGATCTTCTGCGCTCCCTCGCCGCCGGCCAGGACACCAGGCGGGACGCTGCGGCGGATGTCGTCCAGCGAGGTGCCGCCGTTCGCGCTGCCGACCTCGTGCCGCGGGATGGCGATGACCATCGCGCTGCTCCCGGCGGGCCAGCCGGGCCCCGCCGGGGCGACCGCGCCGCGAAGGCTGGAGACGGTATCCAGAGCCGCCACGACGGTCCCCGCGTCGGCGGCCTTCGGCACGTACAGCGGCACGGCCGTCAGCGTCCCGGAGGGGAATCCGTCGGCTTCCAGGGTGTGCAGCCCATCGGTGTAGGCGCCGGCGGTGGCCAGCGCGTGGCTGCTCGGCGTGCTGATGCTGATCGTCGCGGCGGTGGCGGTCAGCACCGCCAGGATGCCCAGGCCGGCGACGGCCGAGGCCACCCGGTGGCGGATCACGAACGTCGACCAGCCGGTCCAGAACCGGCTGACCGGCCGCCGCCGCGACACCCGCCGGGGCCAGTCCACCCGCGGCCCGATCCTGGACAGTACCGCGGGCAGCAGCGTCAGCGCGACCAGGGTCGCGGTGGAGGGGATGAACAGGCCGGACACGCCGATGCCGCGGACCATCGAGTTGGGGATGACGATCAGCGCGAACAAGCCGAGCGAGGCCACCATCCCGCTGAACCAGACACTGTGCCCGGCCCGCCGCACGGCCGCCCGCACCGCTTCGTCATTGCTCTTGCCGGCCGCGCGCTCCTCGCGCCAGCGGGTGACGACCAGCAGCGAGTAGTCGATCGACAGGCCCAGGCCCAGCAGCGCCACGATGTACTGCACCGCCGGGTGGATCGGCGAGGACGAAGGCATCAGGTACGTGAGGCCGTAGACGAACAGCTGCATCGTCAGCACCGAGATCAGGGCCATGATCAGCGGCAGGAGCGCCAGCAGCGACCCGAACACCCAGGCCAGGACCACCAGGGCGCCGATCGCCCCGATGATCAGCTCACTGGTGACGCTGGAGTTGCCGCTGCCGGTGGTGTTGCCGGCCTCCAGGGCCCGCAGGCTGGTGCCGTGCACTGCCAGGTCCGGCGCCGCCGCCTTCGCGGCCTGCGTCAGGGCGTCGACCTGCTCGGTGGCCATGTCGTCACCCGGTTTCGGCGGGTAGGCCAGGACGACCGTGCTCGTACCGCCGGTCCCGACCAGCGTCCGGCTGCCGGTCGAGGCGTAGGAGACCACCCGCAGGCTGGGCGCCGCCTTGGCGATCCCCGCGTCCACCGCCCTCAGTTCCGTCGCGACCTGCGGCGAGGTCACGGTCTGACCTGCCGGCAGGTCCAGGATCACGACACCGGGGTCCTGGGTCACCCCGCCGAAGCCCTGGGCGATCGCCACGTCGGCGGTGTAGCCCGGGCCGCTGACATGCGTGCCCGGCTGCAACCGGCTCGACAGCGACGGGGCCAGCGCCAACCCGGCGACCGTGATCACCAGCCAGCCCAGGCCCACCAGCAGCCGATGGCGGATCACCCACCCGCTCAGCTTCTCCATGTTTCCCTCCCGGCGAACGGCAGCAGCGGCGGCCACTGCCTGTCTCACTCGGCAAGGTAGGGAGAGCTTCCTTACGAGACGCTTTCAGTGCCCCCGGTTCGCCCGTTCAACCCCGCGTCAAGCTTGGCAGAAGGGTCGCGTGGAGCGGGGTGGCGGGCCGCCGCTCGATGGCCTGGATGTGGCCGACCTTGTCCCTGTAGAGCCCGACAGCGGTCCTCGCGTGGCCAGGTTCGGAGCCGTGACGGGCGCTGCACCGAACTCTCCGCTCGGCGCAGTGGCGTCCATCGGCGGCGAGCTCGCTGCCACCGGTCCGGCCATCGTCCCGGTCACCGGACAGCCCCGGTGACCGTGGTGGCCAGGAAGTCGGCCACACGCCGCAGTGCGGCCTCCCCCTTGTCCAGCATCCCGGCGAACGCGTCGAACAGGTGCGCCACGCCGGGGGTGACCTCCAGGGTGACGGGTACGTCGTCGGCTGCGGCACGGGCCGCGAGTCGGACCGCGTCGTCGAGCAGCGGTTCGTGCGACCCGGCCTGGATCAGCAGCGGGGGGAGGCCGCGCAGGTCTGCGAAGACCGGGCTGACCAGGGGATCCGATGGATCCGCCGCAGCGGCGTAGTCCTTGGCGCGGACCGCGATCGCCTCCGGGGTGAAGGACGGGCCGACCGCCTGCTTGCCGGTCATGCTCGCGCCGGAGAGGGTCAGGTCCGCGTAGGGGGAGAACAGCCACCCCGGCGGCGGGCATCGGCAGGCCCTGGTCGCCTGCGGCGACCAGCAGCGCCGCTGCCGGGCCCGCGCCGGCGGACTCGCCGCCACGGCGCCGGTCGCCCAGAAGCCGGCGGTCCGGGAGAAGCGGTCCGGGAGAAGCCGCCGCTGGCCGCGTCGAGCAGGGCGCGGTAGGCGGCCAGCGCGTCATCAAGCACAGCGGGATAGGGGTGCTAGAGGGCGAGCCGGTAGTCGACCGAGATGACGCGCATGCCCGTGCGCCGAGCGCCTCCGGGCCGAGCTGCAGCAGGCGCTGCCCCGCCAGGAGCACGTCTTCTCCGGCGAGGCTTTCGACCCCGCCACCGCCGCCCGCGCGTTCCAGCTCGCCGGGACCGACTGCACCGTCTCCGTGCTCAGCGGCGCGCTGCTGGCGCGGATCTTCGAGCAGTCGCCCCGCTCCACCGTGCTCTTCTCGCGCTGGCACCACGTGGTCTTCGCCGACGCCGAGCACGGCCCGGTGGACCTGCTCGTCCACAGCGGCACACCGCCGCCGCTGCGCACGCGGGTGCTCTTCGAGGAGGGGGACTCGTGCCTGATGTCGAGCCACCACCCCTTCGCCCAGCGGCCCGCACTGTCGCCTGGGGATTACCCGGGCTGCGCCCACGTGGTCGTCGATGTCACCGACGGCCGGCAGAGCCACGGCGACCAGCGCCTGGCCTCCCTCGGCAGCCCGAGGCGGGCCGCGGTGACCGTTCCCTACCACGCGGCCTCCGCCGCGGCGGTACCGGGCACCGCACTGGTGGCGACCCTGCCGAGCGACTTCGCCGTCCGCCACGCGGTCCCGGGCACCACCAGCGTCATCCCGGCCCCGCAGGAGATCGGCGCGATGCGCTACGCGATGTGCTGGCACCCCCCCCCGCCTGGACGACGACGCGGCACACCGCTGGCTCCGCAACACCATCGTCGCGACGCTGGGCGCCGCGTGAGGCAGGCTCAGACCTCGGCCTCATCGCAGCGTTGGGCGCCGCCGAGGAAACTCACGGCATGGGCGCGGAAGGCCGCCACCAGGTGGTTGCGTTCGTGGGCGCGGCTGACCAGCACGACGTGGCTGGGTTCGACGCCGTCGAGCGCGACGGCGGCGAGGTCAGGGCGCAGGGTGTGGCTGGGGACGGAGATAGTGACGGCCTGGCCGCCGGCGACGAGTTCGAACTGGTCGGCGGCGGTCTCGATCAGCGGCCCGTCGGGGGCCGGGCGGCCGTCGGGGCGGGGGTCGATCCGCCAGAAGGCGCTGGCCAGCGGGTCGGCTCCGCGTACCTTGGGCAGCGGCTCGTCGGCGATGTCGGCCAGGGTGACCGAGCTGCGGCCGGCCAGCCGGTGGTCCAACGGGACCAACAATACCCGGGGCTCGTCGTAGAGGGCGGTCACGTCAAGGCCGTCGGTGGGGAACGGCAGGCGGGCGGCGACGGCGTCGACTTGGTGGTCCAGCAGCGCGCGGCGCGGTTCGTCGGGCGTCAGTTGCTTGGTCCGCACCTCGGCGTCGGGGTGGCGGCGGCGCAGTTCGCGGACGGCGGGGGTGACGATGATGCCGGGCGTGTGGCCGATGGTGATGCGGGCGGGCCGGGTAGCGGACCGGGCGGCGGCCGCGGCGCGTTCGGCGGCGCGCAGCAGCTGCGTGGCCATGGGGAGGAAGGCCTCTCCGGCCTCGGTGAGGTGGTTGCCCTGCGGTGTGCGCTCGAAGAGGCTTACGCCAAGTTGTTGTTCGAGGCGGCGGATCTGACGGCTCAGTGACGGCTGGGTGGTGTGAAGGGCCTCGGCGGCCCGGCCGAAGTGCCGGTACTCGGCCACGACCGTGAAGCACCATGCCAGGTGCAGATCGAGGACCGGGGCGGAGGGTATCGGGGCGTCGGGCACCACCTCAGCGTAACCCCGGCAACCCTCGCCCACACGGCCTTCCGGGAGCACGAAGGCTACCCGGAGCAGGCCCGATACGCGCGGCGTATCGCCTGCTGCAGAACATTCATTGGACCCGCCCGTGCGGGCGCACGCACAGTGGACTCACCGGCCGGCGAGCGGCACCAGCGCCCCAGGACCGGTCCTCATCCACCTGCCAAGGAGTGCATCAGTCATGCGCGTTTTCGTCACCGGCGCGTCCGGATTCATCGGTTCCGCCGTCGTCGCCGAGCTCACCGGAGCCGGGCACCAGGTCCTCGGGCTCGCCCGCTCCGACGCCTCGGCAGCCGCCCTGACCGCCACCGCTGGAGTCGAGGCCGTCCGCGGCACGATCGAGGACCTCGGCGTCCTGCGTGCCGCCGCGGCCGAGTGCGACGGTGTCATCCACCTCGCGTTCCACCACGACCTGACCCAGCACGAGGAGGCGGCCCGGGCCGAGCTGGCCGCGATCGAGGCCTTCGGCGACGCCCTCGCCGACACGGACCGGCCGCTGGTCATCGCCTCCGGCG
Source organism: Streptomyces sp. NPDC001153 (assembly GCF_053598315.1). Classification (NCBI taxonomy): domain Bacteria; kingdom Bacillati; phylum Actinomycetota; class Actinomycetes; order Kitasatosporales; family Streptomycetaceae; genus Streptomyces; species Streptomyces sp. NPDC001153. The sequence continues at coordinate 9,161 of NZ_JBSFJZ010000079.1, read as the reverse complement.
GGCCGGTCGGCAGCGAGCGGGACACCCCGCCCGCCTCCGGCAGCCCCCGCATCGCCGGTGCCCGTGCCGCGCTCGCGCTCGCGGAGCGTGGCGTGCGCTCGTCCGTCGTGCGCCTCGCCCCCACCGTCCACGACGCGAACACCTGCGGCATGGTGCAGCGGCTGATCGCCACCGCCCGCGAGCAGGGCTTGTCCGGCTACCTCGGCGACGGAGCCAACCGCTGGCCCTCGGTCCACCGGCTCGACGCCGCACGACTGTTCCGCCTCGCGCTGGGGAACGCACCCGCAGGTTCGGTCCTGCACGGCGTCGGCGAGGAGGGCGTCACGATCCGGGCGATCGCCGAGGCCATCGGGCGCCGCCTGGACCTCCCGGTCAAGGCAGTCCCCGCCGAGGACGCCGCCGTCCACTTTGGGTTCCTGGCCCGCATCCTCGGCAACGACATGCCCGCCTCCAACACCCTGACCCGCGAGCTGCTGGGCTGGCAGCCCATCCACCCGGGGCTCCTGGAGGACCTTGAGCTGGGCCTCTACTTCGACTGAGGGTCCGGCCGGACACCCGGCGCAGGCCGCCCGACACACGACCCACGGAGAGGAACCAGACCCATGCCGCACTACGGCCCCGACAACCCTGACGCCACCTACGTTCCGCACGCCTACCCGCAGGCGAGGTTCGACACCGGCGAGATCATGCTGAACCACGCCACGACCGGCTCGACGGACAAGCCGGCGCTTGTGCTCATCCCGCCGCAGGCGACCTCCTGGTGGAGCTACGAGGCGGCGATGAAGCTCCTCGCCGACGACTTCGAGGTCTTCGCCGTGGACCCGCGCGGCCAAGGGCGCTCCACCTGGACCCCCGGCCGCTACACGGTCGACAACATGGGCAACGACCTGGCCCGGTTCCTCATCGGACACGTCCGCCGTCCAGCCATCGTCGCAGGAAACTCCTCCGGCGGACTGATCGCCGCATGGCTCGCCGCGTACGCGCCACCCGGCACCGTCCGCGGCGCCTACCTGGAGGACGCGCCGCTGTTCTCCGCGGAGATCAGGCCGCCCTACGGCCAGGGCACCAGCCAGGTCGTCGGCCCGATGCACCGGCTCATCAGCACCTACCTGGGTGACCAGTGGTCGGTCGGCGACTGGCACGGATTCCTCGCGGCGCTCCCGCGCGAGCTGCCGCCCGCGCTGCTCCGCGGCCTGGCGGAGATGTCCGGCCACTCAGGCGACGGCTCGGGCGAGCGGTCGGGCGGCTACTTCGGCGGTGACGAGCCGCCGCAGAGCATGAAGGAGTACGACCCGGAGTGGGCCCGCGCCTTCTGGACCGGTTCGGCCACCGCCTCCAACGACCACGCCCGCATGCTCGCCGCGGTGAAGGTCCCGGTCCTGTTCGCCCACCACTACCGCAAGGTGGACGGGGAGACCGGAACCCTCCTGGGAGCCGTCTCCGACCTCCAGGCCGCCCAGGTGTGCCGGATCGTCACCCAGGCCGGGCAGCGATGCGACTACCGCTCCTTCCCCGACGCCGCCCACGCCATGCACGCGAGCGATCCGCAGCTGTACGTCAAGACCCTGCGGGACTGGGCGTCGACGCTCGACTGACAGGCGGGTGGAGCGGCCCCGCCTCGAGGGCCGGCTCGGCCGGGGCCGACTCACTCGCCGTCGGGCTTGACCTCGGTGTCGACGAAGTCGCCGATGGCGGCGAAGACCGCGCCGGGCTGCTCGATGTGGGGGACGTGCCCGGCCTCGGGGATCGGGGCGAAGGTGGCGCGGGGGAAGGAGTCGGCCAGGGCGCGTCCGTAGTCCAGCGGCACGATGCCGTCCTGCTCGCCGGCGAGCACCAGGACCGGGCCGGTGACGCGGTGCAGTCGGCCGCGGAGCTTGGGGTCGTGACAGAAGGGGTCGCCTGCGTAGACGGCCAGGGTGCGCTGGTTGGCGGCCATGACCGCCTTCTGCTCGTCGCTGAGCGCGGCGGGGTCGAGGCGCAAGTCGGGGTTGTGGAAGGTGAGTTCGCAGGTGCGTACAGGGCCGAGGTCGGCGGGGTTGGCGATGGCCAGCGGGGGTTCGGGGGTGATACCGGTCGAGCCGAGGAGGACCAGCGCGCTGATCCTGCTTCCGGTGTCGCGCAGCGCCATCTCGGCGGCGATCCAGCCGCCGACCGAGCTGCCGGCGACCATGACGCCGTGCAGGCCGAGCTCGTCGAGCAGGTCGAGGTAGGAGGAGGCGAGGTCGGCGACAGTGTCGAGGTCATCGGGACGGGCGGTGCCGTCGAAGCCGGGGTGGGTCGGGACGATCACGTGGGCGTGCTGGGACATGCCGGCTGCGAAGCCCGCCATCGAGCGCGGTCCGGCGCCGCAGTGGAGCATGACCCAGAAGCTGCGCGTCGCGCAGGGCGGTGTTGGCCCCGATGCCCAGTGCCGGGCTCATGGCGTGGACGGCGTCGCCGACGAGGGTCACGCTGGAGGGCCGCCACGCGGCGGTCGGTACATGGCTTCGCAGCCTGAGGGGTTGCACGGTGTCGGTGTCCTACAGGCCGATGAGGGCGGTCGGGTCGGGGGGCCACGAGGCGATGCGTTCCAGGGCGTAGTCCTTGAGCGCCGTCGGTGCGGCCGTGTAGAGCTCGGAGTTGGAGGGCATACGGTCGGTCCTGGCGCTGAAGATGCCCAGGGCGAAGTCCTTCGCGACCTCGTCCCGGAATGCCTGGTCCCGCTTGGCGAGCAGCGGTGTGCGCGGGTTGCTGCGTTCCAGCGGGGCGAAGGAGATCACGTCGTGGTGCGGGCCGGTGACCAGGGTGAAGGTCGAGTAGGGCGCGTGGGGAATCGCGGTCCGAGTCTGGTCGGTGAGCGGGATCTTCGCCGCGATGTGCCGGGCTCCCAGGTCGACAGCCCGGTGCTGGGGCAGGCGCTGGGCGCGTACCGCGGAGTTGATCCCGTCCGCGCCGATCAGCACCGCGGCTTCGGCCTGGCGGCCGTCGCCCAGGTGCACGGTGACGGTCGTGTCCGGGTTGTCGCGGTATCCGGTGACCGGGGTGCCGAAGCGCACCACGTCCTCCAGTCCGGTGTAGAGGATCCTGCGGAGGGTGGAGCGGTCCACCACGAGGTGCTCTGGCAGGCCAGGCACGGGGGTGCCGAGGCCGCGGGAACTGCTGAGGTCCCTGACCGTGCCCGGTGTGAGGTGCTCGTCGAAGGCCAGTGCCTCCTGGCGCGGGATGCCCGCGGTGGCCACGAACAGCTCTCGCAGCTCTGGGCTCAGCACGCCGGCCAGGACGGTGGTTCCGGTGGAGTTGATGTGCAGCCGGTAGCCGGGGTTGCGGGTGGTCAGACCGGGGTCGCGCTCGTAGACGGCCACGTCCAGCCCGTGGCGGTGAAGGTGGTGGGCCAGCGTCAGTCCGGCGAGGCCGGCTCCGGCGACAGCTACACGGAATGCGGGCACGGTACTCCTCCAGCAGGGCGGCTCGTGGGGGCGGCCTGGTAGCGGCAGGGTGGTGTCGCGCCGATGCGACGTCGGCGGCACACGGAAAAGAGAAGGGGGCTGTGCGGGTCCGAGATGAGATCGGCGGCTGTCGGAAAGGGCACTGTGCGAGGGGCGCGGAGCCCGTCACCTGTGACTGCGCGAGGCGTGCGCCCGGGTGACGGGCCAGGCAGACGCCTAGTTCTGGGCGGCCGGCAGCGGTCCTGGCCCACCAGGCGGTGCCCGCGGGCAGCCGATTCGCGCACGGCGTCGAACCCGTAGCCGCGCATCTCCTCCTCGTAGGCGTGCAGCGCCTCAGGGACCGGACGGCCGCCGGCGGCTTGCACGAGGTGCCCGGTCAAGATGCGCGCGTCCCGCAGTGCGGTGTTCGCGCCGACGCCGATCGCGGGGCTCATGACATGGATCGCGTCCCCGAGCAGGGTGACCGCCGTGGCCTGCCAGGGGGCGACGGGCACGCTGATGCGCACCGCTACCGGGAAGAGGGAGGCGGGATCCTGGCGCGACACCGTCTCGACCAGGCGGGAATCCCAGCCCTCCACCATCGACAGTGTGAGCGCCCGCAGCCCCGAGCCGTCCATCGCGAACAACTCCTCGTCGCCGCAGGGAAACTGCTCCCGCCGGGCACCGAACACGCAGGCCAGGTAGTTGCTGTCCTCGGTCAGCTCGATGCCGGGCCCGAGGCGCGCCGCAGCCTGGCTCACCGGCTCGCGGTAGCGCACGGGGGCAAGCCCGACGAAGCGCCGCTGCGGGCCGACGACGGTGGTCCACAGTCCGAGCAGTTCTGGCGGCAGCATCGTGCGGGCCGCCCCGTCCGTGAACGGGACCTTGCCGTAGACCAGCCGCAGCCCGGCGTCGACGACCCGCGCGTGCGGCAGGTACTGGCCGCGCACCGCGGAGTTGACGCCGTCCGCGCCGACCAGGACGTCACCGGTGGCGCTGGTGCCGTCCGCGAAGCACGCCGTCACCGATCCCGCAGGGCTGACGTCGTAGTGCGTGAGCCGGGCGCTGTAGTGCACGTCCTTCTCCAGCCCGGACAGCAGGATCTGGCGCAGCGTGCGACGGTTGACCGCCAGGTTCCCGCCGCCCGGGAGGCCGGTGACGAGCGGGAGTTCCTGGGCGTGCAGCAGGTTCAGCCGGTGGTCGAAGGTGTCCATGCGCGGCCCGGACGTCCCGGCGGTGGCCGAAATGCACGGCGGACCGCTCCGGTGCAGGGTCGTCCAGAAGCCGCCGGATGCGGTCGCGGGTCTGCTCGACCAGGGTGGTGGTGCGGTTGGCCCATGGATAGGTGCCGCGCCCGGCGTTGGCGTTGGCCGTGGTCAGGTAGGTCTGCACGGCGTCCAGCACGGCTTGCGGCTTCTGGGCGGTGGCCGCGCTGTCCAGGTAGGCCAGGTCCGGATGCCCGGTAATGATCGGGAACTGGGCGCGCAAGGCGCGCTGCCAATCCCGTAACTCCTCTATGACAGCGGGACCTTGAGAGCACGTGGTCATGGCGTTCAGTCCCGCACCAGGGGCGCGCCCACGTCCCGCCAGGCGATGATGCCGCCGGCCAGACTGCGCACGTCCGGGTGTCCCATCCGGGTCAGCAGGGCGGCGTAGCGGGCGGACTTCTCGCCGACCGGGCAGGCCAGCAGCACGGGGCGGTTGCGGCTGAAGGGCAGGCCGCCGCTCAGGAGTTCCTCGAAGAGCTCGTCGACGATGTTGACCGAGCCGTCGATGTGCAGGGCGGCGTAGGCGAAGGGGCTGCGCAGGTCGACAACGAGGGGAGCGTCGGTGGCGATCCACGCCCGGGCATCGGCGACACCGATCGCCGCAGCCGCCTGTATCTCGGCCTCGGACAGGTCGGTGGAGGAGGTCGGGCGGCGCGGGCGGCCGAACAGGTCCGGGCGGCGCTTGCGTACGTAACTCAGGTAGCTCTCGACCCGGTCGCAGACGATGAAGACGGCCGTCCGCCGCTCCGACAACTCGGCGTCGACGGCCTTCAGCCGGCGTACGGCGCCGAAGTAGGCGGCGCCCCCGGTCGGTCCGGCCAGGATGCCGCACCGCCGGTTCAGCGTCAGCATGCCTTCGATCGCGTCGTCGGAGCCGACGGCTTCGATCGTGTCGTAGGTGCCGGGGTCGAAGAGGCCGACCTCGTGTGCCTCGTCGATGGTGCGGATACCCGGGATGAAGTCGGACTTGGCCGCGACCAGGCCAAGGACGTGTACGGCGGGGTCGTGTTCCCGCAGCACCCGGGCGACGCCCGTGGAAGAACCCGCCGTGCCCACACAGGCGATGAACCAGTCCGGGGCGCGGCCGTCCAGGTCCTTCACGATCTCCAGGCCGGTGCCGGTGAGGTGAGCCTCGGTGTTGCGCGGATTGAAGTACTGGTCGGTGTGCAGGTAATCGCTGCCGGGCTCGGACAGGGTCCGGTGGAAGAGAGTCAAGGGATCGTCGGTGGCGGTCGGATCCAGGCATTCGCTCTGGCCGGGCAGTTCCTCGATCTCCGCACCGAGCAGCAGGAGCAGGTCCTTGATCTCCGGCACGCGCATCCGGTTGGTGACGCTCTTGAAGGTCAGTCCGTGCATGCCCGCGAGGACAGCCAGAGCCTTGGCCGTGTTGCCGCTGGACAGCTCGACAACCTGGCTGCCGCGTGCGGCCGCCTCGGCGAGGTGCGGACGGGCCATGTTCCAGGCGGCCCGGTCCTTGACCGACCCGAACGGGTTGAACAGCTCCAGCTTGGCGTACAGGTCGATGTACGCCAGACCGTGCACGGCCGGGTCGATACGCACGAGCGGGGTGTTGCCGATGGCCTCGGTGATGCTGTCGTACCTCACTGTGCTCCCCCCACAGAAGTGATCGGCAAGTACTCGTCGTCCAGGCACCAGCGCCACACGCCTCCCTCCTGCCAGGCGGCGACCTTGCGCGCGACCGGCTGTCGCTGGGCGTGCGTGGCATGGAAGTCCATGCAGTATCCAGCGGTGTTGGCGAAGACCAACAGGTCGCCCGGCTCGGGGCGGCGGGGCAGGAAGACCGTCCGGCGGGTGACCAGGTCGGCCTCCAGGCAGAGGCTGCCGAAGAGATGGACGGCGACCGGGCCTTCGCCGGGCCGGGCCGGATCCCGGGGAACGACGACGGGGTCCACGAGCACCCCGTGCTCCTCCAGGGCCACGTCGTCGGCCTTGGCCGCGAGCCGTACCAGGAGTTTCCCGCCGTCCTCCCCGGTGCGCGCCTCCAGCACCTTCGTCAGGGTCAGCCCGCACTGGTCCAGCAGGGCCCGTCCTGGCTCGAGGTGCAGGTCGTACAGGTGCTCCAGGAGGAGCCCGGCCAGGGAGCGGCCGTCGAAGGACGCGGCCGGATGCGCGAGCAGTTCGTCGAGGTAGCGCGGCCCGGCGACCGGACGGCGAGCGGGGTACAGGCCCAGCGAGCCGCGCAGTGTGCCGCCCTCGTTGCGCAGCCCGTAGCCGTGCCCGCCCCACGTCAGGGGCGGCCGGGTGCCCAGGACGGCGCGGGTGAGTTCGGTCGTGTACCGCTCCCACTGCTCCCCGTCGGCCAGGTAGTCGGCGCCGAATCCGCCGCCGACGTCCACGGCCACCGGCCGCAGTCCCCTGCTCCGGCACTCCTCCAGCACCCGCAGACAGCCTTCCAGCGCCGTCGCCTTCTCGCTGAGGCTGGTGGTGTCCAGGTGATACGCCACACCCGTCAGGTCGACCACGTCACCATGCCGCTCGACCGCTGCCAGCAGCGGCTCCAACTCCCTTACGGGCGTGCCGAAACGGCTGCGCCGGCCCAGCACCCGCACGCCGGACGTCTCGAACCCCGACAGCCGCAGGAGCACCCGCACCCGGGCAAGTGCGTGCTTGCGTACCAGCCCGGCCAACTGCTCCAGCTCGGCGCAGCCGTCGACCGCGACGGTGACCGAGGTGCGCGCGGCCAGCCACAGGAACTCCGGATTCTTCGGGCCGGTGGCATGATGCGGTCAGGAGTGAAGCCGGCGCCGAACGCGTGCTGTAACTCGGCCAGTGAGGCGACGTCCACGCCGGCGTCGGCGGCGGCCAGCCGCCGCAGCAGGGCACTGGACCGGTTCGCCTTGTGGGCGAAGAACACCTGCCCGGACAGCTGATGCCGCCCGTACACCGCCCTGAACTGCTCCACATTGGCGGAGAGCTGATCGGGCACGACCATGTTCAGCGGAGATCCGAGGGCATCGGTGAGGCTGTGCAGCAGTTCGCCGGACTCCAGCAGCAAGCGCAGCCTCTCCCCCAGCCGCGGTGCGAGATACAAGGGCTGCCCGCCCATACCCGGCCCTCCCCCAGCACGTCGGGCCCGGCTCGTCCGGGCACGGCCTCCCACTCCCCGCTGCGCGCCGTAGAACCCTTCCCCTCCTCCGGTCGGTTTACCCCCTGAACCTCCCCGAGTGGGCGGAAAGCGATGGATGCCCTGACGGCTGTGACGGCGACCGCCTGCTCGACCTCCTCCTCGCACACCAGCAACACCGCCGCGACCGGCAGCGGCAGCGGCTCGGGCAAGACGATCCAGGTGGTGGCGGCCGAGAACTTCTGGGGCAGCATCGCCTCCCAGCTCGGCGGCAGCCATGTCAAGGTGACCAGCATCATCAACAACCCCAACACCGACCCGCACGACTACGAGCCGACCGCCGCCGACGCCCGCACCGTGGCCGGCGCCCAGTACGCCATCGTCAACGGCATCGGCTACGACGCATGGGCCGACAAGCTGCTGGCCGCCAACCCCGGCAGCGGGCGCACCGAGCTGAAGGTCGGCGACCTGGTCGGGATCAAGCCGGGCGGCAACCCGCACCGCTGGTACTCCCCGGCCAACGTCCACCAGGTCATCGAGAAGATCACCGCGGACTACAAGAAGGCCGACCCGGCCGACGCCTCCTACTTCGACCAGCAGAAGACGACCTTCGAGACGAAGACGCTTGCCGGCTACAACAAGCTCATAGCCGACACCAAGGCCAAGTACGCGGGGACCCCGATCGGTGCTTCCGAGTCCATCGTCACGCCGCTCGCCGAGGGCCTGGGGCTGAAGATGCTCACCCCCGAGACGTTCCTGGACGCGATGAGCGAGGGCTCCGACCCCACGGCCAAGGACAAGGCCACCATCGACCAGCAGATCAAGAACAAGCAGATCAAGATCTACGTCTACAACTCCCAGAACTCCACGCCGGACGTGCAGGCACAGGTCAAGGCGGCCAAGGCGCAGGGCATTCCGGTCGCCACGGTGACCGAGACCCTGGCACCGGCCGGTGCCACTTTCCAGCAGTGGCAGACCACGCAGTTGCAGGGCATCGAACAGTCCCTGGCCAAGGCCACCGGGAAGTGAACTGAAGCCATGAACCCGATAGCGAAAGCCCGCGAGGCCGTCACCCGCACCGTCCCCACCCGCCGCACCGGCAGCCATGACGACGGCCACGACAACACGGCCGAAGGAACCGGAAGCGGCACGGTGGGAGGCCTGCGCGGGGCCGCCGTGCGGGTCGGCGGCCGGACGCTGTGGTCGGGGGTGGACCTTCGCATCGGGGCCGGCGAGTTCACCGCCGTGCTCGGCCCCAACGGCGTCGGCAAGTCCACCATGATCAAGGTCCTGCTCGGCACCCTGCCCCCGGCGGCCGGTGACATACGGGTCCTCGGCGCCCGGGCCGGGCAGGCCAACGACCGCATCGGCTATCTGCCGCAGCGGCGCAGCTTCGACGCCGAT
>NZ_JBSFJZ010000078.1:0-22984 GCF_053598315.1 Streptomyces sp. NPDC001153 | reverse complement strand
GGCGGCGGCGACCAGGACGACGTCTCCTACGCCGCGTACTTCGACGACGACATCGCCAAGCTCTACCAGCGCGCCCAGGACGAGGACTGAGCCCAGCTCATCCGCACCCCGCTCACGACGAAGGGCCGTACAGGGCTCCGCTCCACGAGGTCTTGTTGCCCAGAGCGAAGGCGGCCCGCAGCCGACGATGTCGGACAGTAACGTTGAGGAACCCGACTAATTACAGCGGATAGCCGTCGTTTCAGGTTGCCTGGAGCGCTGACCAGCCAAAATAGCCTTCCGTGAGGTGTATGGCGGGTTGATGGCCCGGGAATGGTCCGGATCTTGGCCTCAGAGCCGACGGGCGGGTGCTCGGCCTCCTCCGGGGGCGGGCGCATTCCCGGTGGCCGGGGTACCGCCTTGCTGCGGCTAGGGACGGGCACTTGCGGACAGCCGATCACTGCTGGTTGCAGGTCCAGCGTGTGGTGTCTCCGTATAGTCACGGCGTCCGGGGCGATGATCTCCCTGCTGTCGGTCAGCAGCGGGATGGCAGGGTCCCAGGTCTGCGCTGGCACCCCAGGCCGTGCATCAGCACGACTGGTTCACCGCACCCCTGCCGCTCATACGCCACCGTCACCGGGCCCAGGCCGGTTGCCTCGCCCTGGACGTACCAGGTCGACCGTGGCTCCAGCGGGATGCGGCCCCGTTTACCGTCGGCCCCATGGGTAGCGGGGGGTCTTCAGACGGCGAGGCGACCTGTGCTGCGCGGTCACCGCCGTGGCCGGCAGCCGACAGGAGAGCAGAGTCAACCACGAATGACACCGGTGTATTTCTGCGCGACCGCGTTGCACGCCGGGAGCACGGCTCAAGAACGAAGGAGCCGCGCCGCTCGCGACGGTGTGGCCTTGGCAGCGGGTGGGGCTCGGCGGGGCGCGGCTGTGCGTCAGGGCCGGCCGGAGCTCAGCCGCTCGATGGCTTCCAGGACATGTTTGCGGCGCGCGTGCGTGCGCTCGTATCCCTCGAGAACGCGCAGGTCGGACTCGGACAAAGAGGGCATGCGCCGCTCGATCTCCTCCACGCTGAGCTGGCTGAAGCCGACGATGGGCAGGCTTTCCTCGCTGCTGACCGCGCCTTGGATCTGCTCGGCCGCGGCGGTCACTTCCGGCTCCTCCGCCACCGACCTTTCGTCTTCGGGCCTCTGCCCGGGGCGTGCAGCCTGGCGCAGCCGGTCGGCGACAGCCCGCAGCGGGCGGGTGGCCGCATGGGTGAGGCCGCCGTTCGTCGTCTGTTCCACGCGGAAGCCGTCGACTGCGGCGGCCACGGTTCGGGCCTGCCGAGCGAGCCTGTCCTCGAGCAGCGCCAGCAGCTCCTGGTCCCGGCTGCGAAGTTCCTGCAGCAGGTGGAGGGTGTTGTCGTCCTGGGCCTGGTCGGCGAGGACCTCGCCGACCAGAGCGCTGGCCAGGGCCCGGGCAGCAGCGGCGTACTCGTCCTCGGTGTTCCTCAGCAGCTGCTGGTCGTCGGCCGGCCCTCGGCCGTGGATCACCCCTGTCACCGTCTTCTGCCCGATGGCCAGCGGCAGCATGGCTGTTCTGAAGGTGGTGCGGGCGGCGAACCGCGCCATGTCGGCCGCGCCGCCGAGCAGGCCGCGGGGCCGCAGTCCCCGGACATGGCCTTCGATGCGGTGCACCCGGCCCTGCATCTCATCGGCCTCGCGCTCAAGCATCTGCCGGTGGGCGCCGGGCGGCGCGAGCGCCGCATCCGCCCGCAGCCGGTCACGCGCTGCGGCATGAGCGTGGCGGGCATCCTCCAGCACCGGTATCAAGGTCTGCGTCATCGCCATGGGAGGCTGCTCCCTGCATGCGGTGTCGGGCGGGGGTTGAGCGGCTGCCCAGCCGGCCGTCCTCCTGCGGCTGAGCAGCTGGGATCATCCTGCGCGGACCGCGCGAAGATCACCCGCCTGGGAGCGCGCTCGCCCCGCGGGCCCCACGGCACAGGAGCCCGGCTTTACCCGCTGCCGCAGGTGCGGAGACAGTTTGCCGGCGGTTCCACCGTCCGGGTGAGGGCGCGTGTGACGGCCGAGTCGTCTTGGTCACCGCGCGGCCAGTTACGTACAACCGTCGTCGGCACGCCGCTGAAAGCCCCACTCGAATGTCCAGGACGGTCACAGGCCTCAGAGAGCGCGAACGCGCACCAGCCCCGAGGCTGAGCACAGTCGCGGCCCCTGTGACTCGGGGCAGGTCGTCCGCCCCTACGATGGCCCGACCCGCGATCAACCGTGAGCGCCGGCCCCGTTGACACAGGCACGAATCAGGACGACCGGCCCGGGTACTCCGGCTCCCCGCCGTCGGCATCGAACACCTTTGTGAAGGTGGCACCGCACCGGCAACGCGAGTACTCGACCAGTTCCCCCTCTTCCGACACGCTCAGCCCCTGACTGAGTCGCACATGTACATGATCACCCATCAGGAGCTGCTTTCCTTGACGTCTGTCGTCCGCCTCATCGTGGGCGCCGGCCGCTCCCGCTGGCAATGTCGCAGCTCACACAGTTCACGAGTGCGACCACAGCGCTGCTTTGTGCGGCCGGGATGCGGCCGTGCCGCGAAGCACCGCCAGGAATACGTTGAAAGTGACAGAAGGTGCGTTTGTGTGGAGGTGAGGGACGATGACACTGCCTGTGCGACACGGCGAGCCCCTGGCTGAACGGCGGTTCCCGGGCTGGGCACGGATCCTCTCGCCGAGTTCAACGATCTCATCGGCAGGATGGGGACCCCACTGGAGTCCACCATGGGCGGCGCCGTGGGCCCCTGACGGAGGGCATGGCCTGGTCGCCGCTGGCGGACCTGTCGGAAACCGATGACGCCTACCTCGTCGAAGTCGAGGTGCCCGGCGTCAAGCGCGAGGACCTCGACATCGAGATGACCGAACGCGAACTGACCATCACCGGCGAGTTCAAAGAACGCGAGCGCACCGGCATGCTGCGCCGCGGCACCCGCAGGAGCGGCCGGTTCGAGTACCGCGCCGCGCTGCCCGGCGACATCAGCCCCGAGAACGTCGAGGCCACCCTCGACAACGGTGTGCTGACCGTCAAGGTACCGAAGGCGGAAGCCACCAAACCACGCCGCATCGAGATCACGTCCGGACAGTGACCCCAGCTCGGGCAGTGAGCCCTGCCCCCGTGCGATGCGCGCCGTACGAGGGCAGGTGCGGGTTGGATGCGGTGACCGTCCCGGGCCGACTGGCCGATCAGGACGTTTCCGTGGACGGATGCTCGGCTCGCGCGTGCGGCTGGGGATGGCCGGCGGCGTGCAGCATCGGTGCGGTGTGCCGCTCGGGGCGGCGGTGCCCGCCTTCGGCCGGAACGCGGCTGCGCGGCCCTTCGTCGTCGGGCAGGGGCACGGGGCGGCGGGCCACGAGGCGCCCGACCCAGCGCCGGCCGCAGTGTTCGCAGGGCGGAGCGCCCTGCGGCGTGTAGGGGGAGGGAACCGCCGTGTTGTCGCGGTAGAAGACCTCCCACTCGGCATCGAGCGCGTCCCGGTAGCGCTGCACGTCGTAGTCGACGCTCCAGCTGTGCCAGCACGAGCCGCAGATGAATTCGACTCGTTCGACGGCAAGTTCGGTGATCACGGCACGGCACCTCCCATCCGGTTGGCGACTGTGGTCCGGGGCGCCGTGAGCGCGGCCTCGAGAGAGGGGTGGACGGGCAGCGCCTGCGCGAGTCCGCTGTCGCGCAGGAGCCGCTCCACCCGCCCTTCGGGGCAGACCAGGCGCAGCTCTCCCTCGTCCTCCTCCAGCATGGCCCTGACGGACATCAGGGCAGCCAGGCCGCCGGTGTCGGCCCAGGTCAGCTCGGACAGGTCCACGCTCAGGTTGAGCGAGTGCCGGTGCTTGGCGGTGACGGCGGCCACGTAGTCACACAGCTCACGGGCCGTGGTGGTGTGCAGGGCCCCTTTGATCCCCGTCACGCCCCAGCCGTTCTCCCAATGGGAGGCGAGGAACACAGCCGTGGTCTTCACTCCTGCCGCTCAGCGCCCGCCGTGGCCCGCCACACGACGTTCAGGGTGCGGCGGCCCACGGTCATGTCGTGGATGCTGCGGTCTGCTGTTGTCTACCTGTATTCCCTCCTTATGTGTCACTTCTTCTGCTTGCTTCCCGTGGGGCGGGATCTCAGCTCTCGATCTGCTGTGGCTCCGCGCACGGTCAGCACGTTGCGCTCGCGCACTGATAGGCGTCGATCGGCATGACGGCCGGCCGTGCCAGGGAGCCGAACAGCTGCTGGGTGAGCCGGTCGAGGTCCCGGAAGGGATCGGTGCGGATGAGCGCAGCCATCGTGCAGCTCCTTCCACCTGGCGGTCTGCCCATTCCGGGCTCCGGGAGCCCGGAATGCCGCTGAAACCCCTATACCTCCCCCCAGCAAATCTTGACAAGATGAGACTCAAGTTTTATCTCAGGATTGAGGCAAGTAAGGGTGAAGTCACAGCTCGCAGGGGGCGAGGAGGTGGCGGGATGCCGGCACGGGACCAGGGTGGAGACCTGTATGCGGTGCTGGGGGTGGAGCCCTCGGCGACAGCCGAGGTGATCACCTCCGCCTTCCGCGCCCGGGTGCGGGAGCTGCGCCCCGACACCCGCGTGGATGCGGTCACCGCCGAACGGTTCGGCGAGGTGCGGTCGGCGTACGAGACGCTCCGCGATCCGGTCCTGCGCGCGGCGTACGACCAGACGTACCAGCGGACGGCCGAGCGGGCATACGACCCCGGCCCTGTCGTCGCGCGGCCGGTCCGGCCGGCGCCGCGTTACCTCGTGGTGCTCGGGGTCGTGCGTCCCGAGCCTGCGCTGCGGGCCGGTCCCGTCCGGTGGGAGCCGGCATCCCGATGAAGCCCCGATCGCAAACGTGAAGCAGAGCATGGTGAGGAGGGAGAAGCAGATGGCGCGCTCGGTCGGTATCGACCTGGGAACGACGAACTCGGTCGTCTCGGTACTCGAGGGCGGCGAGCCCACGGTCATCACGAATACGGAAGGCGCGCGGACCACCCCGTCGGTGGTGGCCTTCGCCAGGAACGGTGAGGTGCTGGTCGGCGAGGTCGCCAAGCGGCAGGCCGTGACGAACGTGGAGCGCACCGCGCGCTCGGTGAAGCGGCACATGGGCGATCACGGCTGGCGGTTCCCGGAGCACGGCAGGATCGACGGCAAGCGGTACACCGCGCAGGAGATCTCCGCGCGCGTGCTGCAGAAGCTCAAGCGCGACGCGGAGGCGTACCTGGGCGAGGACGTCACGGACGCGGTGATCACCGTACCCGCGTACTTCGACGACGCCCAGCGGCAGGCGACGAAGGAGGCCGGTGAGATCGCGGGCCTGAACGTGCTGCGGATCATCAACGAGCCGACGGCGGCGGCCCTGGCCTATGGGCTGGACAAGGAGAACGACCAGACCGTCCTCGTCTTCGACCTCGGCGGTGGCACCTTCGACGTGTCCCTGCTGGAGATGGGTGAGGGCGTCATCGAAGTGAAGGCCACCAACGGCGACACGCACCTGGGCGGTGACGACTGGGACCAGCGGATCGTCGACCACCTGGTCAAGCAGTTCAAGAACAACTACGGCGTCGACCTGTCCAAGGACAATATGGCGCTCCAGCGGCTGCGGGAGGCGGCGGAGAAGGCCAAGATCGAGCTGTCCTCCTCGTCGGAGACCACGATCAACCTGCCCTACATCACCGCGTCCGCCGAGGGTCCGCTGCATCTGGACGAGAAGATGAGCCGGGCCCAGTTCGAGCAGCTGACGTCCGATCTGCTGGAGCGGTGCAAGGCGCCGTTCCACAACGCGATCAAGGATGCCGGGATCAAGGTCTCCGACATCGACCACGTCGTCCTGGTGGGCGGCTCGACCCGTATGCCGGCGGTGACCGAGCTGGTGAAGGAGCTGACCGGCAAGGACCCGCACAAGGGGGTCAACCCCGACGAGGTCGTCGCCGTCGGCGCGAGCCTGCAGGCGGGCGTGCTCAAGGGCGAGGTCAAGGACGTCCTGCTGCTCGACGTCACCCCGCTGTCCCTGGGCATCGAGACCAAGGGCGGCATCATGACCAAGCTCATCGAGCGCAACACCACGATCCCGACCCGCCGTTCGGAGATCTTCACCACCGCCGAGGACAACCAGCCGTCGGTGACCATCCAGGTCTACCAGGGCGAGCGGGAGATCGCGGCGTACAACAAGAAGCTCGGCATGTTCGAGCTGACCGGCATCGCCCCGGCGCCGCGCGGGGTGCCGCAGATCGAGGTCGCCTTCGACATCGACGCCAACGGCATCATGCACGTCTCCGCCAAGGACCTGGGCACCGGAAAGGAACAGAAGATGACCGTCACGGGCGGCTCCGCGCTGCCCAAGGACGACATCGACCGCATGGTCCGGGAGGCCGAGCAGCACGCCGAGGAGGACCGTAAGCGGCGTGAGGCCGCCGAGACCCGCAACCAGGGCGAGCAACTCGTCTACTCCACCGAGAAGCTCCTCAAGGACAACGCGGAGAACATCCCGGCGGACGCCAAGTCCGAGACGGAAACGGCGCTGACCGACCTGAAGGAGAAGCTGAAGGAGGAGGGTGCGGACACGGCGGCAATCCGGCAGGCGATCGACCGTACCGCGCAGGCCGCGCAGAAGATCGGAACGGCCCTGTACGAGAAGTCTCGCGCCGAGCAACCGGCGGGTGCGGCCGGAGCGTCCCCGGGCGGTGCGGCCGGTGGGTCCGAGGATGACGTGGTGGACGCAGAGATCGTCGACGACGACAAGCCGGAGGCTGGCTGACGATGACCAGGAGCGGTCCGCAGAGCACCGAACTTGAGCAGCTGCGGCGCCTGGTTCAGGAGCGGACCGCCGACCTGCAGCGGATCAAGGCCGAGTACGACAACTACCGCAAGCAGGTGCGGCGGGACCGCCTGGCCGTGCGCGAGATCGCTGCGGCCAACGTGCTCAAGGCGCTGCTGCCCGTGCTGGACGCCGTCGACCGGGCGTGTGCCAACGAGCCGCTCACGCCCGGTCTGAGGGACATCGCCGACAGCCTTCAGGAGCAGCTCGGCTCGCTGGGCGTCACGTCGTTCGGTGAGGTGGGTGATCGGTTCGACCCGGCCTGCCACGACGCTCTGACGCACCATGTTGTCCCCGATGCGGACCGCCTGGTGTGCTCGGCGGTCCTGCGTCCCGGCTACCGTCTCGGCGAGAGCCTGCTGCGCCCGGCCACCGTGGAGGTCACCGGGCCGGCCCCGCCCGCGAGGAGCGCATCGACGCCGGAGTGCGGCGTACGGGATGCATCCGCCTCGGCAGGCAAGCCGCCGTTGCCCGTCTCGCGGAGCTGACAGGCGTGCCCCTACCGCCCTGAGATTGCCGGCAAGCGGAGGTGACGAAACGATGCAGCACCATGAGTTCCTCGCTCGCGTACGTGAGCTCGGCGAATACGACAGCCAGGACGAAGCCGCGAAGGTCACCGAAGCGGTGCTGAGCGTGCTGGCCCAGCGCATCAGCCCCGGCGAGGTCGATGACCTTGCCTCCCAGCTGCCCGGAGCGCTCGGACAGGCGCTGGCCGCGGCCAAGCAGGCGCAGGCAGAGAGCTTCGGGATCGAGGAGTTCTACCGCAGGGTCGCTGAGCGGACCGGGGCCCGGCCGCGCACTGCAGAGTGGGACGCCAGCGCGGTCCTGACAACCCTGGCGGGCGCCGTTTCCGGCGGTGAGCTGAACCAGATCCTCAGCCAGCTCCCCTCCGGCTACGCCGTTCTGTTCGGCAAAGCCGACCTGGCCAGCTGAAACCAGGATCTGGGGCACCCCCGGATACGGCCACACCGTCGGCGTGGAGGACCACCACCGCCGCTCGGCCAAGGCGTGGCCAACATAGCCTGCGCATCCCGATCGCCGAGCGCGCCAAGCCTCGCAAGATCGCCGTCAGCGGGTCCAGGTGAGCGATCTCGGGCTGGCCGACCGGCCGCCTGGGACGAGTAGCGGCGGAGGACGGGCACCTGATCTCCCCCCTCGCCCGCCCTCCGCGCCCCACCGGGCCACAGAAGCCGAAGGTGTGGGGTTCGACGTTGCGTCGGCGAGTGCCGCGGAAGGCACGGGATTGAGGGTCCGCCAGGAGCAGGACGCGGTGGTCGTCGGCTGGCTGCCGGCACAAGAGCTGGATCCGGTGGGCAGGCGGGTCGCGGAGTACGGGGGATTCGGGCCGCGCTGCATCAGGCGTTACCGGAGATCCTCATGCAGGTCGGCTACGCGGTTCAGGCCGACCGGCACAGTGGAGAGGTACGGATCAAGCCGGTTTAGAACGCCGAAGGAATCTGGCGGGATTATCTGGCCCGGGCGCACTGCCTGGGCGCGCTCGGGGCAGGAGTTGTGACAGCACTTCCCCGTGGCCTCCGCGTCGCGGCGTGCTTCCCGAGAGCGGCATCGCGTGCTCGCTGCTCCGGCCGCGCCGCGGAGGCAATAACCCTGCGGCAACTGCAGGCACGCCGCTGCGCGTACCGGCTACCGCCTCGGCGACCGTTTGCTGCGCCCGGCCACCTGGAGGTCACCAGACCGCCTCCATCCCCGAGAACCCGCTCCATCCCGGCACCCCTGCCAGTCCCTCTCGGATGCGCAACGGCGTTGACCGGCCGCAGCTATCCGAGGCGGCCACGTGCCCCCGAGCAGGCCGAAGTGCTAAACGAGGAATTAGCACTCTCGCAGTGAGAGTGCTAACGGCTGGGTCGGGTGACGTGCTCGTGCGGCCGTGAGGGAAACCTCCGGCGCGCGGGTGAACGTCGCGGGCGTCACCCCGGGCCACCGTCATCGACTCAAGGATTCGATGCGGAGGAGACCGTACCGATGACTGCGAAGATCATCGCTTATGAGGAGGAGGCGCGCCGCGCTCTGGAGCGCGGCATGAACCAGCTCGCGGACGCCGTGAAGGTGACGCTCGGCCCCAAGGGCCGCAACGTCGTCCTGGACAAGAGGTGGGGTGCCCCCACGATCACCAACGATGGTGTCTCCATCGCCAAGGAGATCGAGCTTCAGGACCCGTACGAGAAGATCGGCGCCGAGCTGGTCAAGGAAGTCGCCAAGAAGACGGACGACGTCGCCGGTGACGGTACGACCACCGCGACCGTGCTCGCCCAGGCCCTGGTCAAGGAGGGTCTGCGCAACGTCGCCGCCGGTGCCAACCCGATGGCTCTCAAGCGCGGTATCGAGAAGGCCGTCGAGGCCGTCTCCGCGGCCGTGCTGGAGCAGGCCAAGGAGCTGGAGACCAAGGAGGAGATCGCCAACACGGCCGCGGTGTCTGCGGGCGGGGACCGGGCGATCGGCGAGCTGATCGCCGAGGCCATGGACAAGGTCGGCAAGGAAGGCGTCATCACCGTCGAGGAGTCCAACACCTTCGGCCTGGAGCTGGAGCTCACCGAGGGTATGCGCTTCGACAAGGGCTACATCTCGCCGTACTTCGTCACCGACGCCGAACGCATGGAAGCGGTCCTGGAGGACCCGTACATCCTGCTGGTCGGCTCCAAGGTCACTGCGGTGAAGGATCTGCTGCCGCTGCTGGAGCAGGTGATGCGGGAGAGCCGGCCGCTGCTGGTGATCGCCGAGGACGTGGAGGGCGAGGCGCTGGCGACCCTGGTCGTCAACAAGATCCGCGGCACCTTCAAGTCCGTCGCCGTCAAGGCCCCGGGTTTCGGTGACCGCCGCAAGGCGATGCTCGGCGACATGGCCGTGCTCACCGGTGCCACGGTCGTCTCCGAGGAGGTCGGCCTGAAGCTGGAGAGCGCCGACCTGGGCGTCCTGGGCCGGGCCCGCAAGGTGGTCGTCACCAAGGACGACACCACCATCGTGGAGGGCGCCGGTGACGCCGCCGCGATCGAGGGCCGGGTCAAGCAGATCCGCGCCGAGATCGAACGCTCGGACTCCGACTACGACCGCGAGAAGCTGCAGGAGCGCTTGGCCAAGCTCGCCGGCGGCGTGGCCGTGATCAAGGCCGGCGCCGCCACGGAGGTGGAGCTCAAGGAGCGCAAGCACCGCATCGAGGACGCCGTCCGCAACGCGAAGGCGGCCGTCGAGGAGGGCATCGTCGCCGGTGGTGGCGCAGCCCTGCTGCAGGCGTCCGAGAAGGCGTTCGAGAAGCTGGAGGTGGACGAAGAGGAGCGGACCGGTGCGGAGATGGTCCGCCGCGCGCTGACCGCTCCGCTGCAGCAGATCGCCCGCAACGCCGGCCTGGAGGGCGGTGTCGTGGTGGAGAAGGTCCGTACGCTGCCCGTCGGCCACGGTCTGAACGCCGCGACCGGCGAGTACGTGGACATGCTGGCCGCGGGCATCATCGACCCGGCGAAGGTGACCCGTTCCGCGCTGCAGAACGCCGCCTCCATCGCCGCGCTGTTCCTCACCACCGAGGCCGTCATCGCCGACCAGCCCGAGGAAAAGGAACCGGCCGCCGCCGGGGCCGGCGCCGAATTCTGATCGCCGCGTGCCCGCAGAGGGACCGAGGCGGGCGCCGGTGGCCGCGACGGCAGACCGCCGGCGCCCGCCCAGCGGCGCGCATGGGAACCCCGGGGGACTCGTGCACCGGCAGCCGACCGGATTAGGTGTGGTCAGCCTGTTGCCGTTCTCCTGAGCCCGGAGGAATCGTGGCCCGTAGGCCAGACGCCCGGGGGAGAGGAGAGCCGCCAGCGCTGCTCCGATTCATCTGCAGGGGGCGACATGAGAGTCGAAGTGGTCCAACCCGCTGCCGGCGTGTTGTTCGGCGTCCCGAACGACACGCACGAGGAGATCATTACGCTCATCGACGCCGTTGCCAGGACACCGCAGGCATACGTTTCCGGTCTGGCCGCAGCATTCGGCGAATGGTGCTGGCTTGTCTACACCACCCACGACGACATCATCGAAGTCCTCGACGTCGGCTGCGCACGATGACCCCGAAAGCCGAGACAGGCCCGAGTCTCCTGCGGAACCCGGGCCTCATGCGCTGGATACCGGTTGCCGCTTGGCGACGGCCGACACGTACTCGCCGAGGAAGGTGCGGCTCCACCAGGCACCGTTCGCGCGCAGTTCCGACCAGCTGGTGAACCGGTACTCGTACAGGCAGATCCGGACGAAAGCAGGCGGCGAGCCCGGGAAGGGATTGCGGCGCAGCAAACTCAGGACGGCCGGGTTGTTCTCCAAGAGGGCGAGGAGCAAGGCGGGGAGCCAGCCGGCCGCGTACACAGGGGAGAGCGCGGCGAACCACATCAGCCAGTCCAGCCTGAGGTGGTACGGGGCCACCTGCGGCGGAAGCCGCCGCATGCCGCCCGGCTTGCCCTTGAAGACGTACTCCTTCCACACGGTCTCTTCGGTGATCTCCGGCTCGTCGGTGCCCTCGACGATCAGCTCGTACCGGATGCGGCCCACGCTGCCGAACGCGCCGTAGGTGTTGACCAGGTGCAGCGGAGTGAAGGACGCGTTCATGACCTGGCTGCGGGAGAGCAGGTTACGCACCGGCCAGTAGCTGAGCACCAGCACCAGGGCGGCGACAGCCAGCACGAGGCCCTCGAACCACACCGATGCGGCGGCGAAACGCGGCGCAGGAGGCAGACCCAGCGCGCCGGTGACCTGCGAGCCGCCGATCGCGGACAGCGCCAGCACGATCGTCAGCCAGTTCAGCCAGGCGAAGTTGCCGGACGCGACCAGCCACAGCTGGGTGATGATCACCAAGCCGGCGGCGATGCTCGCCGCCGGCTGCGGCGCGAACAGGGCAAACGGCACGAGGAGTTGTGCGACGTGGTTGGCCGCCGCCTCCACGCGATGGACGGGCTTGGGGAGGTGGTGGAAGAACCAGCTGAGCGGGCCGGGCAGCGGCTGGGTCTCGTGGTGGTAGTACAGGCACGTCAGATCCCGCCAGCAGGAATCGCCGCGCAGCTTGATCAGCCCGGCGCCGAACTCAAGCCGGAACAGCAGCCAGATCAGCAACCCTCGCACCAGCACGGGCGGCGCGACGTCGTCGTTGCCGAGGAAGATCGCCAGGAAGCCGGCCTCCAGCAGCAGGTATTCCCACATGAATCCGTACCAGGTCTGCCCGACGTTGACGATGGACAGGTACAGCGCCCACAGCAGCGTCCACATCACCATCGCCGCCCACAGCGGCAGCCGGTCCGGCACCCCCGCCGCCACCGCGGCGGATCCCGCGGCGCCCGTCCAGGCCATGGCGGCGAAGAAACGGTCCGAGTAGTGCAGCTGGAAGATACTCGGAGCCCGCCTGAACGCCACCTGCGCGGTGAATCGCGGCACCGGCAGCAGCCCCCGCTCCCCGACCAGCCCGCGGAACTGCAGGGCCGAGCTGACGAACGCGACGCAGTACAGCACGGCCAGACCGCGCTGGAAAAGCATCCGGCCCAGCCAGTAGTCAGGGTCCGTGAACCAGTCCATGACGGCATGCCTCCGCATATCCGCCTGGCGCTAACACCCACTTCTCGTCATCTTGACATTTACCCCGTTCATGGCCTATCTAATTATCGCAAATATCTAGATTGCTCCGACTTGTTGGCGATGTGAGAGGAGGGCCGGGCAGCCGACCCGGCCAGCGTCCACCGGAAGGCGCCGGTCGTACCGCTGGGGTCTGCCCGGACTGCGGAAAGGGGTGGTCACAGTGCCTCGGTGACGCCTCCCTTTCCCTGTCCTGGCGCCCCGAGCGGGGCTGGCTGATCGTGAACGCGGCCGGAGAGCTGTCCATGACGACGCGGGCACAGCTGCGGGCCCATCTGACGCTCGTGACCTCGATGCCCGGCAGCGACCCCTCCCGGCTCGTCATCGACGTCTCCCGCGTGACCGACTGCGACGCCATGGGGCTCGGCGCCCTGTTCGGTGCACACCTTCGTGCCGCCTGCGACGGCGGCCAGCTCCACCTGGTGTGCCCGGCAGGACCGTTGCTGCACGTGCTCGACGTCACCGGCCTGCGGCAGGCCGTACCCGTACACCCGACCGTGGCTGAGGCGCTGCCCTCTTCCCCCACGCCGACGGCCCCGTCGTCGGGCACGGTGACTGCGGCACCAGGCGCCAACCGCGACCAGCGTGAAGTGCACGGCAGGGGGTGAGCGGAGGTGATCAGGTACGCCGGATTCCGCCCGAGCAGCGGGGATGGCTTCGTCCCGGCCACCGAGCTGGCGGCCGCCGTCGTCGACGCCCGAGGAACGGTCACCACCTGGAGCCCCGGCGCCCAGGCCCTGCCGGGCTACAGCCCCGAGGACATCGTGGGCCGCGCGACCGCCGAACTGCTCGAGGACGGGCTGCCCGACTTCGCACGACGGTACCTGGACCGACCGGCAGGCATGGATCGGCCGGGTCCTGCCGCGCGACCAGGCCGGCCGCACGATCGAGGCCGAACTACGAGCATGCCCGCTGCTGAACGGCAAGGGCGACGTGCAGTGGTTCCTGCATGCGTCCGTGCCCCAGGAGAGCGACGGCCCCGCCCTCGCACTGCAGCGCAGCCTGCTGCAGCACCACTTCCCCGCCCAGCAGGCGCTGGAGACAGCCGCCCGCTACCTGCCCGCCGATCCCCACGCCGGCGTCGGCGGGGACTGGTTCGACGTCATCGCCCTGTCCGGCGTACGGATGGCACTGGGCGTCGGCGACGTCGTCGGCCACGGCCTGAACGCCTACGCGGCCATGGGACGGCTACGCACGGCGGTGCGCACCCTGGCCGATGTCGACCTGCCCCCGGACGAGCTGTTGTCTCAGGGACCGGCGTTCGCTGTCACGGCGGCTGGCATACCGGGTCTGGTCCTCAGCAGCAGGACTGTGATCGTCCCGGCCCCCGTTGGGGGGGGCGACCACACCGGGTCACCAGGTACAGCGGCCCCGGCTGGAGGACTGTTCTCGGGCCGGGCTCCGTCATGTTGGGCTGTCGTTGCCGCCATCCCGGGTGTGCCGCCGACGTACCGACAACCCGTCAAAGCCGCCCAACCGCTACGCGGCCCACGACGCCCCGCCACTGGGCCGCCTCGATGTGCTCCAGTCGCCGCCGCTGACGGGCGGTAGCGGCTGCTGCTGCGGGGTGGCGCGGTCGCACGGACGTGACAGGATCCGCCGGGCACGCGGCTGTTCGGATCTTCACAGCATCCCCTAGGATCCCCGTCTGTCTCCTACACATCAGAGGGTTCCTTGAAGCCATACCTTCGGCGGACAGCGCAGCTGTGCCTCGCCGCCGCGATCAGCCTCACTCCCCTGGCAGCACCTGCTGCTTCACAGGTGGCGGCCGCCGCCTCCCCGGCCCATCCGGCGGCGATGGCAGGCAACGGCGGCCTCGATCTGCTGGTGCAGGGCGCCAACTGGGAGGTCCTGCAGACCGCCCGATACGCCAACGGCAAGTGGGCCCCGACCAAGCGGCTGTTCAAGAGCGGGTCCTTCTACGACTTCACCGACGTGGTGCAAAACGGCCGGCTGCGTCTGTTCATCGAGCAGCCCACCGGCTTGGACGTCACCTTGGAGGAGACCACCCAGAAACCGGACGGCAGCTGGCCCGCCCCCACCCCGATGCACGGCCTGGCCCCGGTGCGGGTGACCTCCAAGCCGACGCGGAACTACCTCGCGGCGGCCGTCGTAGGAACCCACGTGCACCTGGTGTACATCGACACCAACGGCCGCCTGATGCACACCATGGAGCAGTCCAACGGCACCTGGACCGCTCCCGACCAGGTGGCTCCGGGCGGTGCCTACCGCAACGACTGGTTCCAAAGTCTGTCGGCCGCCTCGGTCGGCGGAGAGCTGCAAGTGGCCGCGGTGGACCAGATCCACCGCACCGTTCTGCACACCGCGCTCGGCGCGAACGGCAGGTGGACGCCGTGGAGCAACGTGCTGTCCTGGACCGGCACTCCCCGCCACTGGGGCATGCCGCTCCGGGTGGCCATGGCCGGATTCGGCAGCAGCCTGCAGATGGTCGTGCTGACCAACGGCCAGGTCGCGCAGTACCACACCATCCGCAGCCCGAACGGGCACTGGAGCACCTGGGACGACATCAACGCACGGGTGGACTTCAACCACGCGGGCTTCATCGGCACCGTGCTGAACGAGGTCACCGCCGTCAACGTGGCAGGAAACCTCCAGCTCGTTTTCGCCTCCGACGATAACCGCGGCACGCTCTTCCACACCATGCGCTATGCCAACGGCGCGTGGACGCGGGCAACGCTGGTCCAGCACTACACGAACATGTCCGCCTGGCGGCCCGCCGGAGTGGCTGGATCATCCGGCTGAGCCGCGGCCGGGGCACAAGCGCCCTCCACGCGGTGCCGGGGGAACGCCCGGCACCGCTGCACCGCGTCCGCCGGACGGCCTCGAAGGCAACGGCACCGGGCGCGACGGTGAAGTCCCGAACGCCGGGCAACGACCGCGTCGGCCGGCAAGTTGTTCCCTCTACTCTGCGGGTGGAACGAGGTCACTACGCTGGGGGCATACGCGAAGGTGATCTTCGACAGGAACCGTTCATGTCCCTGCTGCCCGAGTCTGACAGCACCCGGCCACCGACTGGCCGTCATCAGCATCGAGTTGTCGCCTGGTGATCCGACCGCCGCTTCATCGGCCAGGTGGCAGCTGCAGTCCTCTTCAGCGTCGCCTGCGGTGCGCTGGCGTGGGTTGCCCTCTCGCCATCCTTCACGAACGTCATCAGCAAGACCAGGATCAGCTGGACGTACGGCCCGTACTCTGTGGCTCAGCATTGCACCGGTGGCGGGTTAGTCCAGATGGAGATCGACAACGCCAGTTCCGCCCGCGACTCCAAGAACTTGATCGCTTCATCACAGCTTGCACCGGGTCTCAACAGCATCGGGCCCTCCCTCGTCGCTCAGCTGCCTTGCCCGGCAGCTGCCGGCACCCTTCCATGCCCGCCCCTATCCGCGGGGCCGAGTAGGTCCAGGCGGCGGTCGACCGGCATCCTTGGACCGGAACTCGGTCAGCGGACCAACCTGTCTTCCTCCATCGGGCGATGGCAGATCGGTTCTGCGCATGCACGGCCATGTGTGACGGCTTGTGCTTCACGAGATGTCCACGCAGCACCGAGGACTGTGTGAGCTGCGCCATGAGTCCGACGGCTCTTGAACTGAACGCTTGCGCACGTCACCGCATCGCTGCAGCTCACGGCGAACCTTCAAACAGTTGACCCAGCAACGAAGACACGTTCCGTTTATGGAGAAGATCGCAAAGTCACAATTTTCGAGGGCCACATGAGTTTCAGGCCCCTGAAATCGACAGGGTGGCGTCCAGGAGCCCAACACAACTGGGCTCCCGCGCAGCCAAGTTGGACGCGCAGGACCCGCCGGCCTCAATGACGAGATCCGGCACTCGCACCTCCTGGAAGACCGCATGGGCAACGGCGACGTCAGCACTGACGTATCGCCCCAGGACGGCGGCCACGGCCAGCCCGTCCAGGCCCCTCCCGAACTGCCCCTGGACTTCGAGGGCTTTTACCTCGGGCATCAGGAGTTCTTCCACGACTTCGCGGAGATCCACCTCGGCAGCCGGCGGGCTGCCGAACAGGTCGTCCACCAGGTGTTCCTGGAGATCCTCGGAGGCTGGGACGAACTGCTGCAGCAGGGCGACCTCGAACAGCAGACCCTTGCGGTGCTGCACCGCGGCGTCACCCGCCGCCCCGACGAGGACGGACGCCCGCCGGCCTTCCTCATCAACGGCCCGATAGCCAAGACCTCGAGGCCGTCCGCAGCCAGCTGGAGCTCAACAGCAGTGCCGGCGGCCTGTACGAGGCGATCCTGGAGCTGCCCACCCGCCCATTCACCGTGATCGTCCTGCGCCACCTGCTGGGCTAACCCCCCAAGCGGATCGCCCGCTACATGGGCCTGGACACCCGCACCGTCGACCACCACGGCCGCAAGGGCAAGGAACGCCTGCGTATCCGGCTGGGCCTGCCCGCGGCGCCCGGCAAGAACAAGAAGGGGGCAGGACAGTGACCGCCATCGATGAACTTCTCGCCGACGCCCGTATCCCCACCGGCCCGCGTGACGGCTTCGACGTCGGCACCGCCCTGCGCCGCCTCGCCGCCGACGCGGCTGCCGCCACGGCCAAGCCGCACCCGGACACCGTCCGTGCAGCCCAGGCCGGGCAGCGGCTGTCCGTGGTATGCCGCTGGTTCCAGAACCGGCCCGATGCCGCCGACCACGTCGACCGCCTCGCCCAAGAACCCGAAACGGCCACGAACGACGGCCACCTGGACGTCGACGGCGCCCTCGTCTTCGCCTGCCTCCTCTACTTGACCGACCATCGCGAGAGCGCCCAGTTCTGGTGGCAGCTCGCCGCCGGGGCCGACCACCGCTCCGCCAGCGACAAGCGTGACACCCCCGTGCGTTGATCACGCTGTGTGCGAGTTGCCCTCTGGCACTGATCCCGTCGCTGACGATCTGGTCCGCGTCTCAAGTGAGCTGGTCCGATTCGCTCGGTGTCTCAGATGATCGAGTCCCCGGTTCGTTCGGTCGGCGGCCGCTGCATCTGAGGAGGGACGCAAACCGGTCGTCACACGAGGGAACGCGCGATACGGAATCCGACGTCGTCGACCTGGAAGGTGGGATGGCTGCGGCGCCGCGCGGAGGCCCGGCAACTCCAGTGCTCATCGAACCAACCACCGCCACGGAGCACTCGGTATGTGCCGTACACCTCGGCGTCGTAGATGTCCCAGCACCAGTCCCAGACGTTGCCGAGCATGTCGTAAATCCCCCACGGGTTGGGGAGTTTGCCGCCCACGTCGTGGATGCGCTCGTACGAGTTGCCGCGGTACCAGGCGATCGCGTTGAGATCCCCGTAACGCGGTCCTGGCGTACCGGCACGGCAGGCGTGCTCCCACTCGGCTTCAGTCGGCAGTCGGTACCCGTCGGCGGATGCGTCCCACTCGACGTCATCGCCTTCGGCATGGAAGTGGTACGCGGGCGTGAACCCGTGGCGCCGGGACAGTGCGTTGCAGAACCGCGTCGCGTCCCACCAGGAGACGCATTCGACGGGCAGCTGGTCGCCATGGGCTGTACTCGGGCGCTGGCCTGTGATCTCTGCGTACAACGCCTGGGTGACCGGGGACGCCGCGAGCTGGTAGGGCGCAAGCTCGACCGACCAGGTGCGCTGCGTTCGCCGGTCCGACAGCGTCACTTGCCCCGGCGGGATGGCGATCATCTCGTTCCCTGTAACCACATCCATGATCAGAAGATCCTACGAGACCTGCCAGGGTGAAACGGCAGGGCCGAACCAGATCGACTGAGACAGCAATCGGCACCCAAGCGCCCCAGACCACGTCAACTGGGATTCCCGGCGGCCAGGCGTCTCAACCGATCTGGTCGCCGCAGGTCAGGGCTCTGCCCGCAGGCCAGAACGTCTGAGACCGTGGCGCCGGTCCGTGACTTCCGCTGGGCCAAGGACATCGACGGCTTCGCGGGCTGGTACTACTGCACGACGGCTCGGGACCACGTGGGAGCCGCGGGCTGAAAGGCCCGCCGGTCAGGCGGTCTCCTGACGCTCGGGCGCCTTCCGTGTCTTCACTCCGCCAACGATGAGCGCCAGCCCCACGACGGCGATGCCGAGGTAAGCGACGGACGGAAGGTCGACGACCTTGTGCATCCAGCCCCACTCCGTGCCGAAGAAGGTCCGCGAAGCGAAGCTGACGAGCCCCTGCGCTCCTACGACGTAGCCGATGCTTTCGACGGTGTATCCGATGGTTGTTCGCACGGATCAACCCTCTCGCCGCGGTGCCGCAAGATCGTCCTCCACAGGGACGAAAACACAATAGGCCAAAGGATGCAGTCACTTGCGGAGAGCACCGGCACAGCACCCCGCCGCGGCAGAGGAGTGGTCGACAGCAGATGGCTCGGAGATCACGACCTACGCCCAGCGCATGGGCCGTCGATCTTCCAGACCAGCCTGCCTCCGTTGTGGCGTACCTTCACGGGATCATCACGCACGAAGAACTACAAAGCCGCAGGTCACGTGATTCCGTCCGTAGTCCTAACCGGTCCAACTTCGATAACGAACAATTCAACTTCGATGTCAGAGGACACCCGCCCCGACTGGTGTCACGCTCACCGAGAGTCACAGTCTGGGTGTCACGCATCCTGTCACGCCGCCTGTCACGCCAGCCACCGACCGCGTGACAGCACCCGCCCTAATGTCCGGATTGAACGGGTTCTGAGGTCGGCCCCCCCGGAACGCCCCTCCAGGGCCGTTTCCGCGTGACAACGTGACACCCACGCGTCGGCCCCGCCGCGCTCATCACGCTCCTGAGTCAGCCGCCTAGCCTCGGGATGAAGTGGTCGAACACGACCACCGCTAGGTCGTTTCTGATGGCTCTTGGACGATGTCTCGGAGCCAGATGACGATCGCTGCAACGGCGGGGGTGCCGTTGAAGATGTAGTCGCGCTTGTCGTACCGACTGGCCACCGCCCGGTACTGCTTCCACTTGCTGACGCACCGCTCGACGGCAGTGCGGCGGCGGTACTGGGCCTTGTCGAACGCCGGTGGGTGCCCTCCGGCCCGGCCCTTGCGCCGACGGCCGGCCCGCTGGTCATCAGGCTGGGCGATGGTCGCCTTGATCCCCCGTCGTCGCAGGTAGGTCCGGTTGTCGCGGCTGGAGTAGGCCTTGTCGCCGCGGACACGGTCAGGGCGGCTGCGTGGCCGGCCCGGTCCGCGCCGCCGGATCCGTAAGCCGTCCAGTACGGGGATCAGCATGGGGCTGTCGCCTCCCTGACCCGGCGAGGTCTGCCAGGTCAGCGGGCGGGCCCGGTTGTCGGCCAGCAGGTGGATTTCGCTGGTCAGCCCACCCCGTGAGGCCCCAGCGCCTCCCGCCCATCCCATTCCACACGCGCACCGCCCCCCCCTTTGCGGGTAGTCGCGAGGCAGTCGGTGCCGGGCCCCGGCCGCATGCTGATGTGCCCGGCAGGACGTGGAGTCGATGTTGACGGCCCATTCGCGCTGGCGCTGCGCGCTCTCCGCCTCTACCGCCTTGGCCAGGGCCCCGTCGGGATCGGCGGCATCCGACTCGATCTGCAACTCGCCCAGGATCTGTCGCCCGGTGCCGTCTGCCGACCAGTGGCGGTGCCGCTCGTAGACGGTCTGCCAAGGGCCGTACCGCTCGGGAAGGTCCGGCCGGGGCACCCCGGTACGGGCTCGGTACAACACACCGTTGATTACGGTGCGGTGATCGGCCCACTGCCCACCAGGCTTGCCGTTGGCGGGCAGCAACGGCTCGATCTTCGCCCACTGCGCGTCCGTGAGCTCATGTCGCCGCACCATGAGCCACACCTGCCCAGGCCAAGCACTGATCCACCCACCCAGCAAGAGCCATGAGAAACGACCTAGCGGTCCGTTCCGAAGCAGCGGTCTCCGAAGTCGCCGATGCCGGGCACCATGTAGGCGTTCTCGTTGAGCCTCTCCTCGATCGCCGAGGTCACGATCCGCACCCCGGGGAAGCGCTCGCACACCGCCGTGATGCCTTCCGGCGGTGTGCTGAAGTTGACGAAGACGATGTGCTCCTCGGGCACGCCCCGTTCGAGCAGCAGCTCGATGGCGGCCACCGCCGTGCCGCCGGTCGCCGGCATCGGGTCGAGCAGGAGGACGTGGCGGTCGGCGGTGTCGTCGGGGAGCGCCTGGTAGTACAGGTGCGGTCGCTTGGTCGTCCTGTTCCGCTGAATGAGGATCTTGCCGATCCTGATCCCCGGGATCACCGCGCGCAGTTCGCTTTCCATGCTCTCCCCGGCACGCACGATGGGCACCGCGAGCAGCCGGTCGGCGAAGCGCAGCCCGTGGTACGTACTGCCGACGGGAGTCTGGACGTCGTGGGTGAACTCAGCGACGACCTGTACGAGGAGATCGATTCACGCTACGGCACGGACATCGCTGACGGTGTGGAATACAACGCGATGCGGATGCACGACGGCACTGCGTAGTCCTCGACCACGAGATTCCAGGCAGTGGGCACAACCTGAAGTTGCTCGCCGACTACCTGGCCAGCTGGCGCAATAGGTTCACCTACCGTGACGTGCGACAGGGTCGGTGGAGATCCGGGGTCGGCTGGCGACGAACGCCCCGGACGCCTACGAGCCCGACCTCGCCTCGGCCCTGAACAACCTCGCCAGCGCCTACGCGACGGCAGGGGACCTCGATCGGGCGATCCCGCTGTACGAGCGCACGCTGGACGACAGCGTGCGAGTGCTGGACGAGGACCACCCCGAAACCCTGTACGCGCGGAACAATCTCGCCAGCGCCAGCGCCAGCGCGAGGGCGGGGGACGCCGATCGGGCGATCCCGCTGTACGAGCGCACGCTGGACGACAGCGTGCGAGTGCTGGGCGAGGACCACCCCAACACCCTGTACACGCGGAACAACCTCGCTCTTGCGCGGGGTGAGGCGGGGACGCTGCTGGCGCCGTCACGGCCTACGCCGAGCTACTGGACGACATGGAGCAAGTCCTGGGACCGGAACACCCCAACACCCGCACCACACGTAACAACCTGGCCTATTGGCGGGGGACGGCGGGGGGCGCCGCTGTTCACCCCTAGTGGTTTATCGACTGATCAGCGGGATCGTCCCGGGCTGGTGACACGTCCGTTAACGGCACGTCGGCCGTGGGTTCAGCGTGACTGAGGTGCTTTCACTGGGAACCCACAGTGTCTTCGGCGGGCAGGCATGAAAGTGGGGTGGGTCCGTTGCCGCTGAATCGGCAGGTCCTTCACCACTGGGCTCACTCGGCGCGCTGTCCGATACGGAGGACGCTCAGGTAACGGCGCGATGCTCGGTCGCCCATTCGCGTGCGGATACGCTCGGCGATTGCGTCGAGCAGGGGCTCACGGACGTCGCGGTCGAGCCTCCGGTACAGCGACAACGAGCGAAGGTGATCGGCAAAGCCGTCCCCGTTGAACCATTGAACGGTGGGGTACCAGCGCACGATCGTTGGGCCGAACAATCCGCCGGGATCGTCGACCAGGCCCCAGCCCTCGTCGGTGGTGCGCACGTCGTCCTCCAGGGGAGGATGACCCCATCCGGGGTTCCCGGGGCAGAACCGCTCATGGAGATCAGCGGTTTCGGCGTACACCTCTGGCTCTCCCGGTCGACGGACAACGACGTTGCCGAGCAGTGCCATCCAGCCTGCGGGATAGAGGACGTCGTGCGCTCGCTGCCAGCCGATCGACGGGTCGACCCAGTGCCACGACGACGCAGCCACGAGGACATCGAAGCGTCGACCGCGGTCGTCCCACTCCTCAAACATCGACGTCTCGAGTTCGACGTTGCCGAAGGTGGCGATCCGCTGGCGAGCGAGTGCGGCCATTTCTTCGCCCGGCTCGATAGCGGTCACTGAGCATCCGAGCGCTGCCAGCGAGCGCGTTGCCTGGCCGGTACCGCAGCCCACCTCCAGCACCGACGACCTTTCGTCCATGCCGGTGACGGTGACAAGGTCCGCGAACAGTTCGTCGGGGTATCCCGGCCGGACCCGGTCGTAGAGTTCCGGCACCGCGTTGAACACCCGGCCGAGGTCACGTCGATTCAGGCGCGTCTTCGGATCATCTGTCACGAGCGCACAAGCTATGAGGCTCGTCGATGGGGACGCCACTGGTTTAACGGCAGCTCCTCGACAGCGGCCGTGCCGGTCTTTTCTGTCTGCTCCGCCAGCATCGTTCGGTCGGGGATCCCCTGACGGGCAGCCGTCAAGGGAGCCCGATCTCCCTTCCGACCGCATCTCGGCGGACTCCCGTCTGGTCGTCGAGCAGGTTCTGGGCGATGGTCGCGTAGCGCCTCGCGGTGGTGTGGGACAGGTTGAAGACCAGGGCGAGGTGCAACGGGTCGGCGCCGACGGTCAGTGCTTCGTGCAGTACCCGGTCGCCGCGGATGCGTTCGAGGTAGACGCCCTGGTGCAGCAGGTGCCGCTTGAGGTATTCGGCACTGACAGGCCGTGAAGATCTTGCTGAGCCTTCTAGGGCCTGTGTGATGTTGTGATCAGGTAGTTGCCTTCAGGAGGTCGTTGATCCAGATCATCGAGGCACGGAGGTGGAGGCCGGCGAGGTAGCT
>NZ_JBSFJZ010000077.1:0-27823 GCF_053598315.1 Streptomyces sp. NPDC001153 | reverse complement strand
TCCGCCAGATCCAGTACCGCAGCAACCTCATCGACGGATGTCTCGCCGAAACCGGACTCACATTGACGACATCACAGCAACAACGTCAGTAACACCGCCTGGGAAAGCCTCAGCATTTCTTGATCAACAATTTACTGCGTACGGGAACCGACCGGCCCGATGACCTTCGGACTCCCTTGCCGAAGGCACACCACCAACGACCTGGCGTGACCCGGACCAGGCGCCGGAGGCCATACAGGGGTCTTGTGCCGGGACCTCACCCGCTACTGATCGCGCTGGCGTGTCCAACTCTGCGGAAGCGCCCGGTCCTTGAAGGTGGCAGGTGCCCGGCCGGTCCTACCGGCCGGGCATCGTCACGCCCTGGTCCTCAGGGCTTGGTCATCGTGCGGTTGTGTTGGTGTTGGTGGCCCACAGGGCGCCGCCCTTGCCGGGGCCTCCGGTGTTCTTGTAGACGACGAGGTTGCCGTCGTTCTGCATGAGCGCGTAGGCGCCGGAGTGGCCGCTGGTGCCGGTGGCCCACAACGCCCCGCCCTTGCCCGGGCCCCCGGTGCTCTTGTAGACGACGAGGTCGCCGTCGGCCTGCATCACGGCGTACGCGCCGGGGTGGCTGGAGGTGTGGGTGGACCAGATGGCGGCGCCGTCGCGTCGGCGGTACATCACGAGGTTGCCGTCCGTCTGCATGACCAGGCGGGTGTAGGTGCCTTGGGTCCACCAGCCGGGCTTGAGGGTGGTGTTGGAGACGATGGTCTGCCGGCGGGCGCTGGTGCCGCTCGCCCACAGCGGTGTGGTGCTGGCTTTCTCGTAGACGACGATGTTGCCGTCGTCCTGCACGGTGGCGTACGCGCCCGGCGCGCCGTCCGCGGGGCCGGACCACAGGGCACCGCCCTTGCCGGGGCCGCCGCTGCTCTTGTAGACGACGAGCTCTCCGTCTGTCTGCATCACCGCGTACGCACCCGGGTTGCCGCTTGTCCCGGTGGACCAGACGACCTGGCCGGCGCCTTTGCCGGTGTTCAGGCGGGCGACGAGGTTGCCGTCGGTCTGCATGGTCAGCGTCATGGTGGAGCTGTTGAGGCTGTGCCCCGAGAGCAGGTGCTGGCCGGGGTAGATGAAGGAGCCGGCGGCGGGTGCGGGGGTGGAGGCGGGGATGTGCGGGTCGACGAGGTGGACGTTCTCGCCGCTGTCCAGGTAGGCGATGGTGCCCTGGTATTTGTCGACGGCCCAGGTCACCCGCCGGTCGTCGGTGACCGGGCCGGCGGGCAGGTCGGCCAGGTCGGTGGTGGTGGCGGTGTCGGTGTGTAGGTCGGTGAGGGTCAGTTTGCCCGCTGCCCTGTCGTGCTCGATGACGAATCCGTCGCCGAGCTGGGCGAGATGGGCGGGTACGGGGATGTCCTTGCCGGTGGCCAGGTCGTGCACGCCGGCCGGGCCGGAGGGTCCGCAGGACCAGTACACCCAGTGCTGGGCGGCGGCCTGCAGCTCGCTGGGCACGCAGGGGGCGTCGGTCGTCACGGTCTGCACGGTGCGCCGGGTGGTGAGGTCGATCTGGGTCAGTGTGCCCCCCGTGGATCCGGGGACCCACTCGGTGGAGCCGGACAGCGCGGCAGCGGATATCGGGCGGGTGAACAGCACGTGGCTGGTGCCGGCCGCGTCGGCGTCGCCGATGTACTGCTTCTTCGTGGAGCCGCCGTCGTAGACCACGTAGGGGCCCTCGGCGTCGATGAGGGTGCCGCCGGTGGCGCCCGGCGTGACCAGGATCGGGTTCAGGTCGGGAGTCTTCACGGCGACGGCGTCGCCTTGGGCGCTGTCGCCCGGGCGCAGTTGGGAGATGCTCCCGTCGACATCGCCGTTGGCGATGGGCGGGTTGCAGGTGGCCGCGCTGTCGCAGTCGGTGGGGGCGAGGGAATCGCTGAAGCCCTGCTGAGGGCCGTAGGAGGGTGGGGAGCCCGGCTGGACGCTCCGGTCGTAGACGTAGTCCCCACCGCCTGTCCCGCGCTCGACTGTGAACAGCGTCCCGTTGCCGAGGGCCAGGCCGTCGATGGGTGCCGGCATGTCGGGGTCGGAGTCGACGGCCGTCCCGGTCGGGGTGCCGTCCGGGCCGGCGGTGAACAGGCGGGCCGCCCAGTCGGTGGCAGCCGGGCCACCGAGGGCAACGACCCCGTTCGGCGCCTGGCGGAGGATGTTCATGTTGGCGTGGTCCAGGACCGGGGTCACGGTGGCGGAGCCGGACAGCGGCATCGTGTAGAGCGGGTAGCCGAGTGTGTCGTCCGCGACGGACGGTCCGGTGTGCGACACCCCGTAGGTGATCAACAAGGAGTCGCCGGCGAGGCCCATATAGCGCAGGACGGTGCTGTATCCGCTGCCCAGCGGAGCCAGCGGGACCTGCACGGTGCTCACCGTGCCGTCGGGGGCGGAGCGCGCCATGTAGGACACCTGCCCGGCCGTCCCGCTCGCAGGGACTGCCGTCATCGAATACCAGGCGATGTACTTGCCCGTCAGTATGACGTGAGTGGAAGCGAGCGGTCCTGAGTTGACGGGCGTCACCGCACCCGTCGCCAGGTCCACCAGCGCCATTCGGCTCTCCGTGGTGCCGCTGCTGCTGTCGGTGTAGCGGATCACGACCGAGTCGGCGTCTCCCGCGAGCACCTGGGCCTGCGGTGCGGCACCCGAGGGCCAGCCGGTGACCGGTGTGTCGGTCTGCTGCCCGTCCGCCGCGCCGAGCACATGAAAGCCAGTCACGGTCCCGTCCGCGGCTTTGGTGACCGTCAGCACGCGCGAGCCGAACGTTCCGAGGTAACTCTGTCCGGCACCGGGGGTGATGGTGGTCGTCGTTCCGGAATCCATGTCGTACAGCTGGTACCCGTCGGCCGACGCGGTGGCCACGACATCGGAACCGGCGCCCCAGTACCCAGGTGTCTGGGCGTTCTGGGCGGTGGGCGTGACCTCGGGCATGGGGATATCCGCTCCGCCCGCGTACTTCGTCCAGACGTAGCCGGACTGGTTGTCGGGCCGGTGCAGGAACCCATTGGTACCCGCGAAGAGGATGACCTCGCTGGGCGAGTTGTACAGCAGCGCGGCCGGTATGACCGTCTCGCTGGTCGTGTCGGCCGAGGCCGAGGCCGAGGCCGCGGTCAGGGGCAGGGCCCCCGAAGCGAGGGCGCATGCCGCGGCGACTGCGATGCATCCGCTCCTCAGGGTGTGCTGGGCCACCCATTCCTCCTTGGGAGTGAGCCGGACCGGGCCCCGTCCAGCGGCCCGGTCCGATCGTTGCTTGGCGTGGTGTGGCGTTACTGGTTGGTGTAGCGGCGGACGGGTGGGGCGAGAGCGCCGTTTCCGGTGGCGAGGGTGCACACGGCCGGAGTCGAGACCGTGTGGTTGTAGCAGAGGGTGAGGTGGCCTTGCCGTCGCCCTTGAGGTAACCGGCCGTCATCACCTTCGCGTTGGGGCCGAAGGCGGTGTTGTCCGATTGCTTGACAGTTACGGCCGGAGCGCCACTGCTGGAGGACGCGGCTCGTACACCGCTCAGGGGCAGTCTGATCATGTTCTGTGCAAGCGATGCAGAGGTTCCCATGAGGTGGCCGCGTGTACAAAGAAAGCACTTGCAACAAGATCGCAAAGAAGTGGCTGGATCGCGGTGAAGGGAAAAGGAACGGTCGTGCAGCAGCAGGTCCCGATGCGGACCGGGGGAGTTGTCGCATCAGGTGCACACGTGGAGTCCGAGGTTGGCCCGTCAGTTCCCGGTTTTGGCCTTCACGGCGGTTGCGAGTTTGCGTGCGTTCTCCTCGGCCGTATGTATCGCTTGAGAGCGGGTATCAGTGGAGGTGGAGAAGATGATGTCGTGCCCGATCCGGGAGACGATTGTGGTGGTCCCCGCGACAGGGTTGACATTAGAGGTCATGTCGATTTCGAGGCTGTCGTCGCCCAGGCCTGACAGTGTTTTCGTCGTTGCTGTGACGGTGATCGGTGCTCCATCGGTGTCCTTGAAGGTGGAGCAGCTTCGCGCGTACTTCTTGAGGCGGTCCATGGCGGTCCAGGCATCGGTGCCGCGGTAGGAGTCGATATCCTCGATGTACTCGGCTTGCGCGGCGTTGGCGAAGTAGGAGCTGGCGTAGGAGGCGAGCCCGACGTTGGAGGCCTCAGACCACGTAGTGCTCAGGAGCCATTCGCAGTGTGCTTTGACAGGCTTGGTGACTGGACCGCCGAAATGCGTACCACTGTTGATTGGGTACCCTTTCTGTACCTTGTACCTTTTGCCTTTGGGTAGGTCGCGGACCGATAGAAGCAGGGTTGACAGGTCTTCCCCGGTCCACACGTCGTGGTCTGGGTCTGCGGACTGGGCGGAAGCCCGCGCGCGGGCCTCGGTGGTCTCGGGGGCCGACGAGGATGAGCACGCACTCACGTCGAGTGCAAGCGGCACCAACGCCACGCCGATGAGAAACCCTTTGGTTCTTCTACGCATCATGGCTCCCCCAGGTCAGCTGGCAGGCGCAGATCATGAACACTTGCTCCAACCTCCGTAGCGGCATCGTTTCTGGCACAAGGGCTGGTGGTACCGCTGCTGGTCGGCGAGCGGGTGTCGGCATGCGGGCCCCGGCTCTGGGTGAGCCGGGGCCCGCAACGGTGTGGGTGTTTAGCTGAGTTGTGTGTAGGGGGTCTGGTCGTAGTCGAGTGCGCTGACCTCGGATGGGGGGAGGGCGGTGGTGTAGAGCTGGACGTTGCTGATGTCGGCGTTGGCGTATTCGCCGTAGGTGCCTTGGTAGAGGCGGCGGCCGATCTGGACGGGGCCGGTGGCGGGCCAGGGGGTGCCGGCGAAGGTTTTGGTCGCGGTGAGGGTTCCGTTGACGTAGAGGTTGAGGGTGTTGGTGGGGCCGTCGTAGACGCCGACGAGGTGGGTCCATGTGCCGGTGGTGGCTTTGGTGCCGTAGACGGCGGTGAAGTCGGTGCCTGTGGTGTCGTCGTTGTGGCGGCTGAAGGCCCATTTCTGGGAGCCGGAGGAGTAGTACAGCTGGTAGGCGTTGGCGTTGCCTGCGGTGTCGGACTGGGAGACGAAGGTGGAGTTGTTGGTCAGGCTGTTGAGCTTGACCCAGGCGGAGACGCTGAAGCTGTTGTTGTCGGTGGTGGTGCCGTCGGCGGGGTCGGTGTGGGTGCCGGTGGCAAGGGCGGTGGAGGTGCTTGCGGCGTAGCCGGTGGTGCCGTCCAGGGCGAGGACGGTTCCGCGGCTGGCGTCGTTGGTCCAGGTGGCGGCGCCGTTGAGGGTGGCGTTGTTGGTGCCGACGGAGTCGGTTGCGGTGGTGCCGGTGGCGTCGTTCAGGGGCCAGGCGGCGCTCGCGGTGTTGTAGTAGCCGACCGTCACGGGTGAGCCGAAGGTGGCCACGTGGTTGGTGTCGGGGGCGGCGCCGGGGTATTCGATGAGTTCGCCGGCGGGTGTGGTCGTGTAGAGGTCGGGGTAGCTGGCGGTGGTTCCGTTGAGGTTTCCGGGCGAGGCGATGGTCGGGTAGTCACTGGTCGCGAGAGTGACGGGCAGGGTGGTGGGGCCGTTGCTGTTCCAGTTGGCCGGTGCGCTGGAGGTCCAGTTCTGGGCGTTGGTGGCGTTGCAGGTGTGGAGCTGCAGCTGTGTCCCAGGGGTGGTGGAGGAGCTGGGGTCGTCCAGGCACTTGCCTGATTCGGGGTTGACCAGGGAGTGGTTGGAGCCGGGTGTCCACTGCTGGGCTCCGGTGCCGTTGCAGGTCCACAGGTCGATCGGGGTGCCGTCGGTGGTGCCGCTGTGGGTGACGTCCAGGCACTTGCCGAGCACGCGGATCGTGCCGTCTGCGGCGGGGGTCCAGGACTGGGCGAGGGTGTTGTTGCAGCCCCAGATCTGGATCTTGTTGCCGTTCTGGGTGGCGGAGTGGGAGTCGTCCGCGCACAGGCTGGAACCGTCGGAGGCGGTGAGGGCGGAGGTCAGCGGAAAGGAGCTGGGTGCGGTCAGCAGCGGGGGAAGACCGTTGCTGTCGGCGGTTAGGGGGAAGGTGTAGAGGGTTCCGGTGTTGTTGTCCCGGGCCCAGAGGGCGGGGGTGGTGCCGACGGTTCCGGGTGCGATGAGGGTGAAGTGGGACCAGTCGCCGGTGCCGAGCAGCACGGGTGTCGTGCTGGTGGTGCCGCCGGTGGCGGGGCCGAGGTAGCTGCTGTCCTGCGCGGAGCCCTTGTAGAGCCAGAGTTGCTTGTTCTCGATCGTGATCAGGTCGGGGTAGCCGGTTCCGTAGACGTCGCCGGGGGCGATCATCTGGGTCACCGAGGACCAGTCGGCCGCGTTGTACGTGTCGCAATTGTGGGCGTTGTCTGCCGTGGGCAGGCACTGGGGTCTGTCGAGCGGGCCGTAGACGTCCGCGGTGTTGGTGAAGTGGCCGGCGGTGCCTGAAGAGATGGCGCCGTCGTTTTTGTAGATGTACAGCTTGTCGCTGTTTTTGTTGTATGCGAACAGGTCGTCCAGGCCGTCCTGTTTGAGGCTGCCGCGGTGGGTGATCAGGTAGTCGTTCCAGCGGCTCTTGCCGTCGGGGCTCTGGGATGCGGTGGAGGCGAGGGTGGGGGAGTTGCCGGGGTCGGTGTTGCCCGGCAGGAGCGTGAGGTCGCCGCTCTTGGTGGTGCCGAGCAGATCGGGGATGCCGTCTGCGTTGAGGTCGCCTGCGGCGACCTTGGTGGCCGGGTTCCAGGGGGCGTAGAAGGTGTATGTGGTGGGCAGTGCCTGGGTGTTGCCGGCGTGGTCCTGGGCTTCGACGTAGAGGGTGTGGGTGCCCCATGTCGTCGGGTTGAGCGGGATGGATGCGCTGGGTGTGCCACTGGAGTTGGTGGTCGCGGTGACGTAGTCGGGGCAGTTGACGGTCGGCTGTACGTCGAGTGCGTAGCAAAAGCGCCAGACGTCGCTGGACAGGCAGGTGCCGCGGCTGCAGCCGGTCGGGGTGGGGTCGCTGCTGGTGACGGTGATGCTGCTGGTCTGGCCGGCGTACCCGGTGGGTGCCTGGCCGCTTCCGGAGGGCGGGAACATTGCACTCGGTGCGGTCACCGAGGGCTGGGACGGCGGGGTCAGGTCGACCTTGAAGCCGCACGGACTGTTCCAGGAGGAGTATTTGACTCCGTCGTAGGCGCGGACCTGCCATCCGTACTGGTGGCCGTCCTGGACCGTGGTGCCGATGTTGATGTTCACCGTCGTGAGGGAGGCGACGTAGCCGCTGCTCGGTGTCGCGACGGTGGCCGGGTTTCCGCTGCTGTTGGCGGTCTGGTCGTCCCAGACGGTGTAGTCGGCCTTGACGTTCTCGCCGCTGACGTTGGATTTCAGCTTGGCGTTGAGCGTGATGTCGCTGGTGTTCCCGTTCAGCGCCGTCAGACCGATCCAGCCGCGTGTGCTGCTGCCGCAGTTGGCGCCGGAGGGGTTCTGTGCGTCGGGTGCGGTGGACTCATCGGTCGGGGTGTCGGGCGGGATGTCGTAGGTGGTTTGGATGTAGGGGTTGGTGGAGTACCGCATGAAGTCGATGTCGCTGGTGGAGGAGTCCTCGTCGCCGTACAGGCCGACCGTCCAGGTGTCGTCGTTGGCTGCGGCGACGGATGCGATCTTGTCGGTCACCGTGAATGTCACGTCCTGGTCGCCGCACGGTGTGGGATCGCTGACGTAGGCGCCGTTGTAGGCGCTGGTCGGGTTCTTGGTGTCGATGGTCGAGAGTGCCTTCGGCTGGGTGTCCCAGTACATGCCGGAGGAGATGCCTCCGGTCCACTTGAGGGTGAGGGGTGCGGTGTGTGTGCAGCCGTGGGCCTCGGCGTAGGTTTCCGTCAGATGCAGCTCTGCCTTGATGATGTCCATGCTGCTGTTGAGATTGCGGGTGTCCAGCTCGTAGAAGGTGCGCTGGGCGCCGATGCAGTCCCCGTTGGACGAGGAGTAGCGCTGGTAGCCGACTCCTTCGCCGTAGCGTTGCGGGTAGTCGTACTCGTGGGAGCTGGCGGAGGAGGAGTCGCAGCCCTGCTGGGCCTCGAAGTAGTGGCTGGTGGTCTCGCTCGTGGCGACGCCCGGGTCGATGTACACCGGCCAGGTGGTGCTGGTGGCGGTGAGCATGGATGAGTCGGGGGTGAGGGTGAGGCCGCTGCTGGTGGTCGTCATGGCTACCGGCGCGACGTCGGCACCCGGCGCCGGCCCGTCGGCGGGCGAGGCGGTGGATGTGGTGTCGTCCAGGCGCATGGACGCCGTCTGAGGACTGGCCGTTGTGGTGGTGGAATCCCACATCACCGGGGCGCTGGCGGTGTAGGCGGTGGTGCCGTCCGCCGCCTTCGCGGTCATTCCGCCGTCAGCCGTACCGGCAAGGGTGAGTCCCTGGGTGGTGGCTGCCAGGGTCAGCCGGCGCAGCTCGGGGTTGGCGGCGGCCGCGGCGTCGTGCACGACGAGCACGTCGCTGAAGCCGCCCTGTTCACTGATGGTGGCCTGGAGATCGACGCCGGGCAGGACCGAAGAGTACAGCGCGGTG
Organism: Streptomyces sp. NPDC001153; assembly: GCF_053598315.1. Classification (NCBI taxonomy): domain Bacteria; kingdom Bacillati; phylum Actinomycetota; class Actinomycetes; order Kitasatosporales; family Streptomycetaceae; genus Streptomyces; species Streptomyces sp. NPDC001153. The sequence goes on along the minus strand of NZ_JBSFJZ010000077.1, from coordinate 19,343 downwards.
TCCCCGCTGACCGCGGGGGCCGGCAAGGTGAACGGCACGGAGAGCGAGAGGTTGCGGCCGGCCTGGTCGGTGAGGCTGACGAGGGGACCGCTGCCGCCGCCCGAGAGGGTGACGCCGTTGGGTGTCGCCGCCGTGCTGAACGAACCGTCCGGGTTCTTCACCAGCGATGCGTCCACCGGAGTCCAGGCGTCGTTCTTCCTCACGCGCACCGGCTGCACGTACTCGGTCGTCGTGAGCGATCCGTCCGGGTTGGCCGTGGTGGTCGACGTCTCGCTGGTCAGCGAGTCGACCGGGACAGACTTACCGGTGGACTGGGCCTGCAGGAGAGCGCTTTGGGTCGGATTGCCCGGGGTAGGGTCGCTGCTGTCCGCGGCGGCGGTCGGGGCTGCCCCGAAGACCAGCGCCCCCAGGACCGCCATGACGGCCAGGTGGTGCGGCGCGGTGGACCATCGCCTGCGGTGCAGGTGCGTTCTTCCCCCCATGGGAATCCCTTCGAGGTGTGGATCAGGACAGGTGCCCGACCCGACGAGGCATCAGTGGCGTACGCGTACGCGGTTGAACGGGACGTGCCCCATGTGTCGTCGCCGGGCACTGATGGGCGAGTTGAGTGACAGCAGCGGCCGCAGGTCCTGGTGGGACCGCCGGCACAGGGTATTGCCGAACTGATGTCTGATCAATAAGGTTCCACCGTTTCCACCATCACTGCGCCATTACGGGGTCCTTACCGTTTCTTCACCTTGGGGCGCTCGGTAAAAGGGGGGCTTCGAGGTGGGTTCTGGCGTGCGCTGGTTCGCGACCGTGCGCAGACGGATATGGGGGCGTGGGCTCACGGTGGCGACAGCGACCGTCGCCGCTTCCACGCTGGTCGTGTCGGCGGCCGTCGCCCAAGGGCTGCCGGAGTATCACTACGACGGCAAGCTGTGGAGCGCCGGGCCGACCTACAAGACGCCCAGCGTCGGCGGACATCCCCTGACAAGACACACCGTCAAGTCACTGAAGCCGAACAAGCCGTTGCCGACCTACCGGCCGTCCCGCCCAACGTGGCCGAACGCTGGCAGCAGCACCGTCGTGCTCACGCGGACGACCCAGTCCTCTGCCACCACGTCAACCGCAAAACCCAAGAGCGGCAGTGAGCCCACCGCTTCCTCCTCCGGGCGGGCCGGCAACCTCCCGGTGTGGGTAGCTCCGGCCAAGCAGGCGGTGGCGAAGAAGCACGGTGCGGCTCCGAGCGCACCAACCGCGGTGCGCGTACAGCTCGCGAGCCACTCCCAGGCCCAGGCCGCTGGAGTGGACGGCATGCTGGTCGGCTTCGCACGCAGCGACGGCGTCCAGTCCTCGGGCCGGGCGGCGATCACCCTCGACTACTCCGCCCTGGACAAGGCATACGGCGGCGGGTTCGCCTCCCGCCTGCACCTGGTGACCGTCCCCGGCTGCATCCTGACGACCCCCCAGAAACCCGCCTGCCGGGTACGCACCCGGCTCGCCTCGACCAACAACCCGGTCGCCAAGAAACTCACGGCCACCCTCGACCTGCCCCGCGCCACGACGTCTGGCACGGCCGGCACAGCCATCCACGCCGACGCCACGGCCGGCTCCGCCGCGATGGCACCGATGACCGCCGTCGAGGCGATCTCCGGAACCTCCGGCTCACAGGGCGACTACACGGCCACCAGCCTGAACCCCTCGGGCAGCTGGAACACCAACGGGACCGGCGCGTTCACCTACTCCTACCCGATCTCCGTACCGCGCTCGCTCGGCGGCCCGGCCCCTTCCGTCGCCTTCTCCTACGACTCCCAGTCCGAGGACGGCGAGACCTCCGCCCGCAACTCCCAGTCGTCCTGGATCGGTGACGGCTGGTCGTACTCACCCGGCTACATCGAGCGCTCCTACAAACCGTGCAAGCAGGACGGCATCAGCGACTCCGCCGACCTGTGCTGGGGCGGCTGGCTCGCCACCCTCTCCCTGGGCGGCCACTCCGGCACCCTGGTCCGCGACGACTCCAGCAACTCCGCCACGCCCACGGCGACCCAGACCTGGCACCTGCAGGGCGACGACGGAACCAAGATCGAGGAACTCGGCGGCGCGGACAACGGCCTGTGGAACGGCGAGTACTTCAAGGTCACCACGACCGACGGCACCGCCTACTACTTCGGGCGCAACCACGCCCCCGGCACCACCTCGGACGCGGCCACCAACAGCGCCTGGGGCGAACCGGTCTACAGCCCCAAGTCGACAGATCCCTGCTACGACTCCGGGCAGGGCAAGGACTCCCAGTGCACGATGGGCTACCGGTTCAACCTCGACTTCGTCGTCGACCCGCACACCAACGTCCAGCGCTACACCTACGCCGACGAGACCAACTACTACGACCGCGGTGGCGGCCAGGTGGCCGCCACCGGCGGTTCCGGAACGCTGACCAAGTACGTCCGCGGCGGCTACCTGACCGAGATCGACTACGGCTACCAGCTGGCGGACGAGACGGGCGGAAGCAAGCCCGGCGCACGCGTGCTGTTCAAAACCGCCCAGCGCTGCCAGACCTCGTCGACCTTCACCGACTGCTCGTACTCGAACCTGAATGACAAGACAGCCACCAACTGGCCGGACACCCCCTACGACCTGAACTGCGCATCGACCGACACCACTTCCGGTACCGGATCGAACGTCTGCCTGACCACGGCTCCGTCGTTCTGGTCCACCGATCGGCTGGACTCGGTCGTCACCCAGGTCAACGTCGGCGGCACCCTGACAGATGTCGACAGCTATCAGCTGACCCAGACGTACTCCGACGCAGGCGGCACCGTCGACCCGGTCACCGGCCAGACCGGCCAGGACGCGGCCGACGCAGGCGAGCTGCAGTCCGTGATGTGGCTCAGCTCCATCCAGCACACCGGCAACGACACCACCGGCGGCGGCAGCAGTAGTTCGATCACGCAGCCGAAGGTCAGCTTCCTCGGCACCGAGATCGACAACCGGGTCGACGGCGGCAACGAACCGTCGCTGTTCCACCCGCGGATCTCCTCCATCGCCACGGAGACCGGAGAGTCCATCGCCGTCACCTACAGCGACCCGGACTGCTCCCGGCTGAACCACACGATGCCGTCGTCACCCGATGCCGACACCATGTCCTGCTACAACGTGTACTGGACCGTCCCCGGCGGGGTCACACCGGTCTCCGACTGGTTCAACAAGACCCGGGTCAAGACGGTCGACGTCTCCGACCTGACCGGCACTGGCTCGCCCACGCAGGTCTCGAACTACACGTACTCCGGGGCCGCCTGGCATCGCGACGACTCCGAACTGACCGACGACACCTACCGCACGTGGGACCAGTTCCGCGGCTACCGCACCGTCACCGTCACCACCGGTGCAGGCTCCGATCCGATCACCCAGAAGACCACCACGTACCTGCAGGGCATGGACGGTGATCTCCGCGCGGACGGATCCAAGCGCTCGGTCAGCGTCACAGACAGCGTCGGCGACACCGTCACCGACAGCGACTGGCTGAGCGGGACCCCGCTGGAGGCCGACACCTACACCGCTGCCGGCGGCAGTATCGACGCCAAACAGATCGACCTCCCGCAAGCCTTCACCACCACGGCGACCCACAGCAGCGGCTCCTCGCTGCCCGCCATCGTCGCCCGCATGACCAAGACCAGCCAGCAGCGGACCTACGGGCTGCTCGCGGACGGCAGCTGGCGAGAGGCCGAGACCGACACGTCCTACAACGGCGATGCCCTGCCCACCACCATCGACGCCAAGGGCGACGTCAGCGTGGCCTCCCAGGAGAAGTGCGCCACCACCACCTATGCCACCCCGCCCAGCGGCAACCCGATGATGCTCTCCTACCCGGACGAGATCCTCACCGTCGCCGGCCCCTGCAACACCACACCGGGCACCAGCACCACCATCTCCGACAAGCGGATGTTCTACGACGGCGACGGCACCGTCGCCAACCCAGGCACGTTCGGCCACCTGGGCACCACCGGCGACCTGACAGCCACCCAGATCATCACGGGCTACAGCGGGGGAGCCCCCGCCTACCGCACGACCCAGGCGACCCACTACGACTCCTACGGGCGCGCCGTCCAGGTCCAGGACGCGGCCGGCAACACCACCAAGACCACCTTCACCCCCACCACCGGACAGCTGCCGACCCAGCTCGTCACCACCAACCCACGAAACTGGACCACCACCTCCGTCATGGACCCGCTGCGCGGCCTGACCATGACCAGCACCGACCCCAACGGCCGCACCACCACCATCGACTACGACGCCCTCGGACGCCGCACCGCGATGTGGCTGCCGGGACGCCCCACCTCACAAAGCGCCAGCCGAACCTTCACCTATGCCGTCAACGGCACAGCCCCCAACACCGTCACCACCAACACCCTGCGCGACGACAGCAACTACAGCACCGCCATCAACATCTACGACGGCATGCTGCAGCTGCGCCAGACGCAGTCCACCACCGCCAACAACCAGGCCGGACGGCTGATCTCCGACGCCTTCTACGACAGCCACGGATGGGCACGGAAGACCAACAGCACCTACTACGAGAGCAGCACCTCCCCGACGACCACCATGTGGGTCGCCGACGACAACCAGGTGCCCTCCCAGCAGACAATCGTCCACGACGGGCAGGGACGCACGACCACCACCCAGCTGTGGACCAAGGGAACACCGCAGTGGCAGTCCACCACCGCCTACCCGGGCGTGGACCGCACCGACACCACCCCCGCCGCCGGTGGCACGGCGACCTCGTCCTTCACCAACGCCCTCGGCCAGACCACCGCGACCTGGGCGTACAACGACACGGCCACGCCGACCGGCAAGGCATCCGACGCGGTCGTCACCACCTACACCTACACCCCTGCCGGCCAGGTCGCCACGATGAGCGACAACGCGGGCAACAAATGGACCTACAGCTACGACCTGCTGGGCCAGGAGACAAAGCAGACCGACCCCGACACCGGCACCATCACATTCGACAAGTACGACGATCTCGGCAACCTGCAGCAGACCACCGACGCGCGCGGCCAGATCCTCTCCTACGCCTACGACGACCTGGACCGTAAGACCGCCGAGTACTCAGGCGCCTGGTCCGCGACCCCGGACCCGAGCAAGGAACTCGCGTCCTTCAGCTACGACACCCTGGCCAAGGGCCACCCCACCTCCTCGACCCGCTACGTGGGCGGCGCGGGCGGAGACGCCTACACCCAGGCCGTCACCGGCTACACCACCGACTACCAGCCCACCGGTGCCTCCACCACCATCCCGACATCGACCGGCTTCCCCAGCAACGGCACCGGCAGCAACTCCAACACCTACACGGTCAAGTACAGTCACACCCCCGTCATGGGGCTGCTCTCCGAGGCCGACTACGGCGCGGACGGCGGCCTTCCCTCCGAGACTGTCGGCTACGGCTACGACCTGCAGGGCTTGCTCGACGGATTCGGCGGCAACGGCACCTACCTCGACACCACCAACTACACCCCCCTCGGCCAGGTGACCGACACCCGGTGGGGACTGTACGGAGAACAGGTCGAGCCGACCTTCTCCTACGACGACGCCACCGGCCGCGTCACCCAGTCCAGCGTGCAGCTGCAGACCAGCTCCACCTCCGCACTCGACGTCACCAGCTACCGCTACAACCAGGCAGGGGACATCACCGCAGTCTCCGACACGCAGTCCGCCGGCACCACGGACACCCAGTGCTTCACCTACGACCACCTGAACCGGCTGACGACGGCCTGGACCGACACCGCAGGCCTGACCACGGCCGGCGTCGGCAGCACCGGTGCATGCGCGACCAGCACCCCCGCGGCCTCCACCCTCGGCGGCCCGGCCCCGTACTGGCAGTCGTACACCTACAACGCACTCGGTGACCGCACCCAGCAGGTGCAGCACGACACCTCCGGCACCACCGCGAACGACGTCACCCAGACGGCGACCTACCCCGGCAGCGGAACCTCCCCCGCCACCCTGGCCAACGCCGCCACCAAAATCACCACCACCGGGCCGGGCGGCACGGCCACGATGACCCCGGCCTACAACAGTGCTGGCGACACGAACAGCCGGACCGTCACTACGACGGGCCCGCTCGTCTCCGGCATGACCCGCTCGGGCACCAAACTGTGCGTCGACGACTCCTCCTCCGCCACCACCGACGGCAACAAGATCGACCTGTGGACCTGCAACGGCTCCAGCGCCCAGCAGTGGACGATCGGCACCGACGGCACAGTGCGCGTGCTCGGCAAGTGCCTCGATGTGTCGGGTGGCGGAACAACCAACGGCACCAAGATCGATCTCTACACCTGCAACGGCGGCGCCGGTCAGCAGTGGAAGGCCGGCGCGAACGGCTCACTGGTCAACCCCGTCTCCGGCAAGTGCCTGGACGATCCGTCCTCGTCGACCACCAATGGAACCCAGCTGCAGATCTGGACGTGCAACGCGAGTTCGGCGCAGCGCTGGACGAACGCGACGATGGGCAGCGTCCTGCCCGGCGCCACCCAGTCCTTCGGCTATGACGCCGAGGGCCGGACGGCCTCGGTGACCACGCCCTCCGGCGGCAAGGACCAGACCACCGGCTATCTCTACGACGCCGGCGGCAGTTTGCTGCTGCAGACCACACCGACCAGCAAGATCCTCTACCTCTTCGGCGGCGCCGAACAGCTCACCCTCAGCACCGGCGTGGGAACGGTCACGGGCCAGCGCTACTACCCCGGACCGGACGGCATCACCGAGGTCCGCTCCTCCACCGGCACGCTGACCTACGAGGTCTCCAACGCCCAGGGCACCGCGACGGAAGACCTTGCCGCCTCGAACCTGGCGGTCACCCGCCGCTACTTCGACCCCTACGGCAACCTCCGCGGCCCGCAGCCGGCCACCTGGGCCGACAACCACGGCTACCTCGGCAAACCCGCCGACCCCACCACCGGCCTCGACCTGCTCGGCGCCCGCAACTACGACCCCCTCCAGGGCCGCTTCCTGACCGCCGACCCCCTGATGGAGGCCGGCGACCCGAACCAGATGAGCGGCTACTCCTACGCCGGCGACAACCCCAGCACCGGCAGCGACCCCAACGGCCTGCGCCTCATCTGCGGCGACGGTTACAACCCCGACTGCCCCACAGGCACTGGCACGCACCAGTCCTCACCTCCCAGCAGCGGAGGAGGCGGTGGTGGTGGCGGTGGTGGCGGTGGCACCACCACTTCCAGCGGAGGCACCACAGCGGCTCCGTCCAGCGCACCAGCGTGCAACGTTGCGTCGAAGTTCGGCGGCGATGTCTGCGAGGCCCAGCAGATGGGCACGTACGGGCCGCCGACGTCGGGAACCCTCCGCGACGCCCTAGCCGGTGCGCTCGATGAGGTCATCAACCTGATGGAGAAGTACAACCCTGGCTGGGCGATAGCCAATGTCCCCCATGATGTGGGGAATGGCATGGCCCCGGGCAGCGGGGGTCCGACGGTTGTACAGCCGCGCCACGTGATGGTGCACGTCCTGCACGCGAATCCCAACACGGACGCGTACAAGGGCGGCAAAGCAGCGGTAGTGCTCGCGTCGGTGGCAGTCACCGACGGCGGCGATGCCCCCGAGGCAGCCGCCGCGGCCGTGGCCGATGCCAGCGATGCCCAAGACGGCCTCGCGGCCGCGGCCGAAGTCAAGAACGTCGTCAGCGAGACCACTGAAGAAGCAACGGCAACCGCCGCAACTCCCAGTCGGCCCGACACGGGAGCCTCCGGCAGCGGCGAAGGCGGCTGCAGCTTCAGCCCTTCGACCCGCGTGTTGCTGGCGCACGGCAAAACCAAGGCGATCGCCGCGGTTAAACCCGGCGACAAGGTAGAGGCCGCCGACCCCCACACCGGCAAACACAAAGGCCCCCGCACCGTCCAGCACGTGTGGATCAACCACGACCACGACCTGCTCGACGTCACGATCCGTGCCAAGGGCGGCCAGACCGCCACCCTTCACACCACCGCCAACCACCCCTTCTGGGACAACACCACCCACAGCTGGGTCCCCGCCGGCAAGCTGCACCACGGAGACGCCCTCAACACCGCCACCAACGGCCACGTCTACGTCGCCACCACCCGCGTCACACCTGGCACCGCAAACCGCTGGAACCTCACCGTCCAACAACTCCACACGTACTATGTGCTGGCAGGGGCCACGCCAATTCTTGTGCACAATGTCTGCCCCAAGCTGGGGAATTATGACGGTGCAGAAGGTACCGGTTATGGTCCGGCGGATGATGCCACGCGCGTGAGCGGGCCTTGGACGAAGAACGATATTGGGCGCGGAACGCGTGGACTTCGCCCGAATCAGCTTGGTGATCGTATTCAGCTTCACCATGCTGACCAGATGCCCGGCTCGCCGATCCATGAGCTGGATCAAGATTTCCACCTCAATGCAGATATTCACCGCAATCCTTTTAACCAGGGCGTGGATAGCCTGATGCGTCGCCAAGATACGCAGATGCACTGGTGGTATCGTTCGATGGAGCAAGGCTGGGGAAGCGCCTACGGTCCGGAGGCATGGTTCGATAACTGGCCAGCAGAGGATCTAGGAGGCCCCTGACGGCGGCTAGAAGGGCTGGAGTGAAGTGGAGTACTCGGAGTTTGAGACCTTGCTTGAACAGGTCAGATCGACTCACCCATTCTGGTTTGAGAACTTTGAAGGGTGGCGGGCCTCCGAAGAGGAAATCGCCGAGATTGAGGCCAACTTCCGAGTAGTCCTGCCTGTCGCCTATAGGCGCTTCATGGCAACCGTGGGTGGCGGTGGATTCGGATTCCTCGACATCTTCCCGCTGGGTCCGCGCCAGGGAAGTGTAGAAGATTTCCAGTCTGTCAACGGTGAACGCTGGTGGGATGCTAATTTCGTGGCATTTTCTCCAGTCGGCACTGGGGATCTTTGGGGATTCATGGTTGAGGATGGCGTCTGCCTGGATCGGGTGATCTTCCTTGATCATGAAACCGCGGAAGTGGTGCCTGAGGATCAAGGATTCCTGGAGTTCTTGGTTTCTAAGGCCCTTAAGCCGTAATCGAGTCTAGATTTCGAGCGGCCCCACCGGATTTGTTACCGGTGGGGCCGCTATGGTGTTCCTGGAGGCTCTGACGGCAGTGGTTGACGGCAACGTCAGCGGACGGGGGCTGCACAAAGCGGTGGGTCGTCGCCGTCGTCAGGCCCGGTGGTGGCCTCTGAGGGGTTGCGCAGGGCGCGGCCAAGGAGGTCGATGGCGTCGCGTTGGAGGCGGAGCCGGACATGCGCGTACACGGTGGCGGTGACGCCGATGTGGGCGTGCCCCAGGAGTTCCTTGATGACGACGAGTTCGACGCCTTGCTCCAGGAGGAGCGTCGCGGGTGAGTGGCGGAGGTCGTGGAACCGGATCGGCCGTAGGCGGGCGTTGCGAAGCAGGGCGTTGAAGTGGCGGGTCAGCGTGGCGGGTTCGATTGGGTGCCCGTCGGGCCGCGTGAAGACGTGGTCGCTGCCAACCCAGTCGAAACCCGCCTTCTGCTTTTCCTGTGCCTGATGCTCGCGGTGCGCCCGCAGGGAGACGACGCAGGAGACTGGCAGTGCGATGCGCCGCTCGGAGCTGATGGTTTTGGTCGGCAGGGTGGTCAGACCGCCGGTACGGGTGCGTTGGAGGGTGCGGCGGATGGTGGCGGTGCCGGCGTCGAGGTTGAGGTCTTCCCAGCGCAGGCCGAGGAGTTCGCCCTTGCGTAGACCGGTGCGCAGGGCGAGTTCGAACAGGGCGGCGTGCCGGTGGCCCTGGGCGGCGGTGAGGAAGCCTCGGGCTTCGTCGGTGGTGAGGGGGTTGAAGCGGCGGGGGCGAGGAGTGCCGGTGCGGACATTGCGGGCGACGTTGCGGGGAATCTCCTCCTCGCGCACGGCGTGTTCCAGGGCGGATTTGAGTACGGAGTGGATGTAGGCGAGCGTGACCGGGGAAAGGCGCTTGCGGCAGCACTGGCCGAGCGCGCAGCAGCGCGGGCGGCGGCCCGTCTGGGCGTCGGGCTTGCGGCGGGCGTCGATGCCGCGTGCGCAGCACTGGCAGACGGTCCGCAGGGCGTTCAGCCAGGTGCGGACGTCCTTGGCGGTGAGCTTGGCGAGCTTCTTCCGGCCGAGGCCGGGGATGAGGTACTGCTCGACGACGGCAGCGTAGCGAGTGTGGGTGGTCTCGCGGAGCTGGTGGACGGCGACGTTCTCCAGCCAGTACGTCAGGTACGCCGCGAGGCTGCCCTGGGCGGTGACGGTGGGGACGCCGCGGTTGCTGGCGGCGACCTTCTCGGTCAGCTTGGCCAGCGCCTCAGTGCGCGTGCTGCCGTAGACGCGGACGCGTTTGCGGGTGTTTCCGGGGGCGAGGACGTATGCGGCGGCTTCCCAGCGGCCGTCCTTGCGCTGGTAGACGGTTCCGTCCTCGTTGGCGCGGGTCTTCTTGCGCTTGGGCGCGGTCAACGGGCGGCCTCTTCCAGGTGACGCCGGACGTAGTCAGCGAGGGCGTGGGCAGGGATGCGGCGGGCGCGGCCGATGCTCAGCGAGGCCAGGCGGTGGGTGCGCAGGAGGTCGTAGAGGGCGGAACGGCCGATCTCGAGACGGGCCATGGCTTCGGAGACGGTGAGGAGTTCGTCGTCACGCACGAGTCGCCACCGCCTGTTCGCGCGTCGGGCCACCGCCGATGAGTGCGGCGAGGCGTTCGAGGCCGGGGGGCAGGCCGGTGCCGTCGTAGGCCCAGTGGGCGAGGACGAGGGTCGTCGGTGACGGCGGAGGGGTGTGGCGGCGGTGCCAGGCCGCGCGGGCGGCCCGGAGGGCGCCGAGGGTGGTGGAGTAGGCGCGGGTCTTGGTGGAGAAGTGGCCGCGGAAGCCGAGCATGTGGGCCCAGGCCCGCAGTTTCAGGTGGGCGAGGTCGCGGCGGGCGCCGAGGGCCCAGGCGGTCCGGATCATGCGGGCGGCGTGCTCGGGAATGGTCTCCTGGGCGAGTTCGGCGATCAGCTTTAGTCGGCGGTCGAGGGTGCCGGCCGCGCTTTCGGCGCCCTTGGTGGCGTACTTGGCGACGTACCCGGCGACCTTGCCCTCGGTGATCGTGGTCCCGGCCTGGAAGGCGGCGGACTGGATGACCTTGACGTCCAGTTCCTTGCCGAAGCCGAAGGGGTAGGTCCGACCGTCGATTTCCGGCCCGTCGACGTGGGCGCGGGCGGCGGCAGCGTGGACGCCATCGGTCAACATCTCGGGGGTGGCCCATGCGGGTGGTGGGGTGTGGCTGCCTCCGGGGCCGTCGAGGCGGATCACGGCGTGGAAGTGGATCAGTCCGCGCCGCTGGTACTCGGCGACCTTGGCGTACGAGACGCGGGCGACCTTGTGGAGGAGGCGCTGGGGGATTCCGGCTGCGGCGGCGATGGTGCGGCGCAGGTGGAGCATGAAGCGCGCCCACAGGGCGGGGGCGTGGGCGTTCCACAGCACGGCGCCCCTGTAGTCGTACCGTTCGGGGTCGAGCGGTGTGCCGAGGAGCGGGTCGCCTTTGGTGTGGGTGCGTCCGCATCGGCAGCGGGCGGAGCCGTTGACGCGTCGGTCGTGGACCGGTCCGTACGAGGGTGCGGTGAGGGTGGCGAAGACGCGGGGGTGGGTGGCGACTTGGTCGGGGATGTTCTTGCCGCCGCGTAGACCGGCGGCGATGAGGTGGTAGGTGTCCTGACGGTAGAGCTCGGCGCAGGAGGGGCAGCGGGTGGTGCGGCGGTTGCCGCAGCGGACCAGGAGGTGTCCGGCGGGCAGCTCTTTGGACTTCAGTTCGCGCAGGATCTCGCCGGTGAAGGCGTCGATCTCGGTTCGGTGGCCTTCGAGCCGGATGGGCCATGCGCACCCGCCGAGCGAGGACAGCTGCCGTATCAGGCCGACTAGGTTCCGGTAGGAGGTGAACGCGGGCAGCGCGGCTGCGGCCGGTTCGGGGCGGGGGATTGCGGCGGTCGGGTCGTGCGATGGCATGCTGACGGTACCTCTCTGCACTGCGGCACATGCGTGTGCCGCGGACGGGTAAGGGAGGGAGGCCCCGGCAGGGGCGAGGGTTTGGCGACTACACGCCCTTGCCGGGGATCACTGCGTTACGGACTCGGTCCGAAGCGGGGCCGGCCCGCTCGGGCGGCTGGCCGAAGCGGGTCACGCGGCCTTGCCCAAGTCGATGGAAGCGGGTAGCTCGCGGACCTTCAGCCCGTTGCCGCACATGAGGTCGTTGATCTGCCAGCAGGCTTCGGTGGGCAGGTAAACCGAGCGCAGCCGGACGGGGGTGCGCATGTCGCCGACAGAGGCGATGGAGACGCCCTGGGGCATGGTGCGGTCGGCGGCGGTGATGTCCAGTTCCCGGCCATCGGGGAAGAGGTGCAGGAAGTCCTCGACGGTGTCGACGCGGTGGCAGATCCGGGCGGACAGGTTGGTACGCACGGCGGTGGTGAGCACGTCGGCGGAGGGTTTCTGGGTGAGCAGCCACAGTCGGACGCCGAACTTGGCGCCCTGGCTGGCGATGGCGAGCAGTTCGGCCTCGAAGCGTTCGCGGGCCTTGCGGTCGGGGTGGCGGGTGTAGTTCGCCACCTCGTCGATCACCACGAGCAGCAGCGGCAGTTCCGCGCTGAAGTCGGTGATGCGGTCGGTGCGGCCGGACCAGAACAACCGCTCACGGCGCTGCATCTCCTCGCGCACCCAGCACAGGATCTCGGTCGGCTCGTCGGGGTGGATGGCGTCGGAGACCTTGTACGCGGTACGCCACCACGGCGCGACCGCGCAGAGGTTGGGGTCGATCACAATCAGGCGCACGTCCCGCATGAGCGAGGCGTAGGCGAGCAGGGTGTTGACGGTGATCGACTTGCCGGAGCGGGTGGCGCCAGCGATGAGGGCGTGGGCGGAGTAGGCGAGGTTGAGCACGACGGGGGTGCCGTCCTCGTCCCAGCCGATCAGCACGTCATCGGTGGAGACGAACTGGCCAGGTCGGCAGACCGGTGAGCGGACGGGCTACGGCGCGCGACGGCTGGGGCGCGCTCGCGCCGGGGTGGTGCATGGACACGACGGGGATCCTCCCTGACGGGTGCCGCCCGGGCCGCCGGCCCTGCGAACGGGATCCGGCGGCTGGGCGATGAGGTGCTACTGGCCGCAAAAACCGGTGTGGCGGGCGGCAGTTGACGGCTGCCGTCCTCCGGTGCGGAAGAGAATGGCATGCCCCGCCCCCGCACCGCTCGCCCGGAAAACTCCATACATGCGTGATGTCTGTTTCCCGGTCCGCAGGTGCTCCAGGTACGCCTCCGGCCGCCGCCCCCGGATGCCTCGCGTCCCCGCCCGCCGCGACCAGCACTTTGTCCGCCACGAGTCGACGGCCCCAGTCCGCGGGCGTTCCAGCCTGCCTTGTCCGCAGCCCTCAGCGCGTTGATGCTGCGTCACAGCCCGATCGCCGGCGCGGCGTCGGGGCCCGGACCAGCCGGTCCGGGCCCCGACGCAGCACCGACCCCCGGGTTCCCTGACCCGCTACTGGCCGCAAACCGAAGCGACAGGGACACACCCTCCGCACGTCACGGTGACGCGTGCCCGCGGACACGAGGGCCGGCCCCGACCACGGGGCCGGTCCTCGCGCGCATCCGGCCGCGGCGCCTCACACCGCTGTCTCCCGCGCCGGTGTATCCCCCCCGGGCCACTCGGCTCGGCGTAGGACGCCGCCCCGACACCGGGGAGTAGCAGGCGATGAGTGTGTTCGGGGACGGCCTGGACGCCGCGGTGCAGAAGGCGTTCACCCGCCCGGCGTCCAAGAGCGCGCCCGCGCAGATGCGCTACCTTGTCAAGCAGCTCAAGAGCACCAAGGCGGTCGCCCAGATGCTGCGCATCTCCCAGCGCACCGTCGAACGGTACGTCAAAGACCAGATCGGAAAGCCCGCCCGGACCTCGCCGCCCGCCTGGCGAACGAGGTGAAGAAGCGCTGGCAGCCACAGATCCGCGCCCAGGCGCGACAGAAGGGGGCGACCACCGGCGGCATCGTCATCGACACCCGCGCCCGCATCGGCTACACCGCGCCGATCGGTACGACGGACGAAGACCGCCTCCGGCACCTGACCGTCGCTCTGCCGCCCCGCTACGCAGCCCGCCTCTTCGACGCCCAGGAGCAGGCGCCAGCGACCAGCAGCTCCAACAGATAGCCGCAGAAGCACTCAAGGAGGTGTACTTCCAGGACAACGGCCGCTGCACCGGCCAGCTGGAGGAGGTCCGCTTCACCGACATCGAGCAGTTCGACCTCTGACTCACCGATGTCTGGAAAGTCCGAGGCAGGCTGTGTGACCAGGGCGTACCGTGAGCGCGCAGGAGGGACGAATGAGGCTCAGCGCGGCACACGTGACGAACTACCGCTCGGTCATCGATTCGACCGAGTTCGAGGTGGAACCGGACAAGACGATCGTGGTGGGGGCCAACGAGGCCGGGAAAACCGCCGTCCTTCGGGCGCTGCAGCAGGTGAATCCGCCGGCAGACCAACGGGATGGCCTGGACGCCCTGCGGGACTACCCGCGGTCGCGATACACCGAGCTCGACACGGGCGATAAGGAAGTCGGCGATGTTCCGGTCGCGCGGGCGACGTTCGCCCTGGACGAGGACGACATCGCGGCACTCCACGACGTCGACGCCGACGTGTTCGCCGATGCCAAGACGTTCGTACTGACGCGGTACCTCGACAACCACCGCAACTGGGACCTGCCAGGCGTCAGCCGGAGCGTGCAGTGGAAGGACGTCAGCAAGGATGCTTCCCGCCTCAAAGCCCACGTCAAGGGGCGTGGGGAAGAAGGCCAGCAGTTGGCCGATGAGCTCGATCAGGCCCTGGCGGGCGTGCGCGACACCACGCGGCTGGTCGGTGCCACGGCCAACAAGCTGGACGACTGGCTCGAACGGGCTCTGCCTCACATTGATGAGGAAAACAAGCAGGCCGATGCTCAGTTCGACCGGCTGCGTGCGGCGGCCCGCCGCTACACCATCTACAAGCAGGCCTGGGACGCCCTTGGACCACGGATCCCGGTATTCGTCTACTACTCCCAGTACTTCACCGTGCGCCCCCGGATCCATCTGGCGAACCTCGCACAGCGACAGGCCGCCGACGACCTGGACCAGGAGTACGACTTCGGCAATCTATGCCTGCTCGATCTCCTCGGTTTCACCGCTGCTGAGCTCTCGCAGATGGACAGCCAGCCAGCCCCTCAGCTCCCGTCGAACCTGCAGGACCAGAATGCGATGGCGGCCTACCAAGAAGCAGAAAAGGCGTGGCAGGCCCAGCACGACGCACGCCAGTACAAACTGAACGCAGCGAGCGTCTTGATCACCCAGTTGATCAGCAACGTCTGGGGCGACGACAACCTGCAGCTCCGCCTGGTCGTGGACGGGCAGTACCTCAAAGTGGTCGTCGTCGACGATCTCGGAGTCGAGGTCGAACTCGATCAGCGCAGCGAAGGGTTCCGATGGCTGGTCAGCTTCTTCGTGGTCTTCCGCGCCCAGGCGAAGGACCAGCTGAACAACGCGATCCTGCTCCTAGACGAGCCCGGACTGCACCTGCATGCGCTCAAGCAGCGTGAGTTCCGCAAGACGGTGGAGATGCTGGCCGAGGACAACCAGATCCTGTACACCACCCACTCGCCCTTCATGGTCGGCCCGGAGGAACTCCACCGAGTACGCCTGGTCGAGATGGTCGACAGGACCAAGGGAACCAAGATCCACACTCAGCTCGTATCCGATGACCCCCGCTCGGTCTTCCCGCTGCAGGCCGCACTCGGCTACGACCTCGCACAAAGCATGTTCAGCCAGCGCCGCAACCTTGTCACCGAAGGCCTGACCGACATGTGGTTCCTCGAGGGCCTTGCCGAAGCCATGCGGGAGGCAGGCTTGCCCACCATGCTCGACAACATCGCCATCGTGCCCGCCGGTAGTTCCAGCAAGGTCATCTACTACTGCACCCTCCTACACAGCCAGAAACTGAAAGTCAGTGCTCTCCTTGACTCCGACACAGCCGGCGAGAACGCAGCCACCCAAGACGACCTGGTCCGTCTGCTGAAGAACAACCAGATCCTGCGCGCCAAGGACTACTACACCGGCTCCGTTCCTGGCCCGGAGATCGAGGACCTTCTACGTGCCACTCTGGTAAAGGTCGCCCTCGACGAGCTCGGCTGGGACGTCCGCGCGACGGAGGCCAACCAGCAGAAGCGCCACATCGCTGACATCTTCAAGGCCGAGATCTCAGGCTTCTCTAAGTGGAAGCTCGCCAAGGCATTCCTGCAGTGGTTGACCGACCACGGCTGGAGCGACCTGACAGCTGACGAGCAGACTGCCTGGCAGAAGCTTTTCGCCGCCGTCAACAGAGGACTCGCGTAGCCGCTGGGACCTGCAGCTGATCGCGGCACTCAAGGCCGTAGGGCGTCCGGCTGGGGCAACGACCGGCGCGTGTCCGGCCTTACGATCCCCTCGCCCACATCCACCGGTTTGCAACGTCCTGAACAGAGGGGTCCTGGGTGGAAGACATCTCGCCGTACGAGGAAGACGTTTGGGAGGACGACCTTGACGAGGAGTGGTTCACGGAACCCCCAGTTACCTACCGGGAAGCAGTCGAAAGCCTGCAGAACCTCGTGCGCGGAAGCACCGACGTGTACATCGACTGGAACGGGCAGCGGGGGCCGCAGCACGATGCGCGCGTCGTCTTCACTGGAGCTGGCGGACTTCGTGTGCGGCTGCGGTCGGCCGCACAGCTCGACGACTTCACTCGCGTCCTCCGCTCGGGGACTCTCCTGCCTAGCCATCACGCGGTGTGGTACCCGCAGGAGGGCGTGATCAGGGCTCGTCTCGTCGGTGATTACGACCAGTTCTACGGCGCACTGGCACGGACGTTGGTCCCTCGGCAGAAAAAGGCCGTCGACCCGGACAGCCCCCTTGGCCGCGACGTGGCCGGGCTGCTGTCCGAGGTTGGAGCCTTCCCCGTGAGCGAGGCGACTGTTTCGGCGGGCGAGCCCGCCCGCACCATGCGACTGTTGGCTGCATCCCAGGACCTGCGCCTGCTCTACGGTCCTCGTAGGGGAGGCTTCCTCTCGCTGGCTCTCGACTTCACAGGGGTTTCCGCCCGCGACGCAGCCGAGGCGGAACGGGAGCTGGTCGACTACGGCACTTCGTATCTCTTCGGTCTGGGAAAGGCGACAGGAGCGTCGCTGTGGCTGTGGAATTCCGAGTACCGGCTGGGCAGCCGCAAGGGCCAGGCATACTCGGGGAAGGCCAGGTTTCCCCGGCGGCGGTACGACCCGCGCCCTGCAGAGTTGTACGGTGCGGGGAACTCAGAGGCGCGTGACCCCGTCGAGCGATATCTGAAGTACTACCAGGTGCTGGAGTTCTACACGCCGAAGGCCGTCGCCTTGGCAGTTGCTGCGCAAGGCGTTGCCAGGCCAGGACAGGCGACGTCACCGTTTCCGCGTCCCCAAACAGCCAATCGACTGGCCAGCGAGCAGAACGCGCTCGACGCCGTTATAGGCACCGCTGTGACTACGGCGCAGTTGGCGGGTCTCCTGCGCGACAGCGACTTGTTCGCAACACTGAGCAATCCGCAGGTCATCCAGGATGTCCAGGTCCTCCAGCCCGACTCGTCCGGTGGCCCGCGAGTTGGACACGACTATCGAATGGACGTTTCCACGCGCGTTTATGGCATCAGGAACAGAATCGTGCACATGAAGGAAGGAGGCGGCCGCAAGGGCGAGCGACTCCTGGCCCCGTACAGTCGGGAAGCGCGGGATCTCTCCGCTGACCTCCGGCTCGTCCGTTTCCTCGCCGAATATGCCATGGAGCACTGGTCCGAAGTACTCTCGTGAGAAATCGGGCGGTTCGCCTTCATGCCCACTCCATGCCCAGCTCCCGGAGCGCGTCGATGTCCGATGGCGGTTTTTCTGATCAGTGGTTGGGGGCTGGCCTGCGTTGATCAGGTTGGTGCTGCTCGTGGTCTGGGGGGCATGGTCGGGGGAGAGGGCGTGTTCCTCTGTGTGGTCGGCGCCATGAGCTGGGGGGTTTATCGGGTTTCGGGTTGGCTGATCAGTTCTTGTCATCTGCAGCGCATGTAGGTCACCTTCGTTGATTGTCGGTATGTGCCGACGCTGTGGCGTGCGGCGTAGCCTGCTCGGGAGCACGGGCCGTGACGATGCGCCTGGTTCGGCTCCACGCGCTACTGGGAGAGGGGAGCCGGGCATGGCGACCAGCGGGCAGACGGACACGGCCGGACTGGTGGCGATGCTTGGCACACCGCTGCCCTGCGAAACCTGTTCAACAAGCTCTTCGGTTGCCTCTACCACTGCCTGCAAGCGCGCACCCTCTACGATCCCGCACTCGCTTTCCCTCACGCCGTCGCGCTCGCTGCGTGATCGTCTGCTCGGTCCCTATAACTGAGGATGGGAGTGACCTCAGCCGACCCAGGGACCTGGGAGCTCTTCACGGATGGTCTCAAGATCGGAAATGGTGCGTCCGCGCGCGTGGATCCAGGACTGGTCCTGAAGGCCATCCCGCCGAACCAATCGGCTGGGAAGCCGCGTACCAGCGGACCGGCGAGTCGTTGTCGCTCGCCCACATTGGATGGTCGGGCAGGCCGACCCGGGCATACCGGGCGTGGAGATCCGGCATCAGCGCGTCGGGCAGCTCGCAGGCGTCATAGAGGTGGTCCGCCGCGAAGAGCGACTCGCTCAGCACCAACTCGACCCACGCCAGGGACATCCGGTCGAGAAAGGGAATCCAGCCCTGAAGTGACTCCACCACCACCGGTGGATCGTCCTGCTCGATTTGGCTCAGGGGGATTCCCCAGCAGGCGCAGTCCTGGTTCTCGCGACGGAAGACCAGGACGCCGCCCAAGGCGTCATCGACATAAAGGCCAGATGGCCCGACCAGGGGGTCCTGCTGCCGGGTCAGGTCGTCCCGGCGGCCGAAGAGCGCATACCCCTCACTCAAAGCGGCAGGCAGCTCGAAGCCCAGATCGTCCTCCGCTGCCGTCAACTCGTCAGCGGTGCAGCCATCTTCCGGTTTCACCGGACGGCCCATCCATGCGTCGGCGAACCAGCGCACGAACTCCCAGGCATGGGAGCGAGTACGCACTCCGCCTCGCAGAGTCACCGCCACATCAGGACCGTCCAGCACGCCGAGGACGCTACCGCCTTCCTCAGCCGTGCGGCGAGCCACAGGAGACGCAGCCTCCCAATTCCGAGGACTCAACTTGGCCCGCCAACGACATGAGATGTCTTGGTGGTCAGTCCGCCACGCGACCGCCCGAGCTTGGCTGCACGGAGCCGGGCCTTGCGGCGCCGCCGTATGCGGCGGCGTTCCTCCCGCTC
>NZ_JBSFJZ010000076.1:0-31043 GCF_053598315.1 Streptomyces sp. NPDC001153 | reverse complement strand
GCCAACAGCGAGCTGGTCGCCGAAGAGATCGTGCGCACCCTGGTCGGCTCGATCGGCCTGGTCGCCTCGGTCCCGGTCACCACACTGCTCGCCGCCCTGGTGGTCTCGGCCGACCGCACCGGTCCGAGCACCCCGGCACCGGCCGGGGCACAGCCCGTCCCGGCACGCGGGGGCCGGGGGCGACGCCGGAAGCGGTAAGGCGAGCAAGCCGACGCGAGCGGCAGTGAGCCAGCCCGTCTGGGGCGGACTCAAGCAGCAGCAGGCCCGTCTATAGCCGACTCACGCAAGCAGTGAGCCGGTGCCGGCGCGGCCGATGCGCGCCGAGGTAGCCGACCGAACCTCAGCTCCCCATTGCAGAAGCGTTCCTGCACGATTCCAGGCGGCACGGCGGAGCACCCGGCGCCCGTGCCGTAACGCTTCAGCCGGCGCTCTGCTCCTCGGCCAGGATGCGGTCCAGGGCCTCTTCCAGATGGGCGTCGAAATCGGCCAGCGCGCCCTCCTGACCGAGCGGCACCAGCTTGTCCGTGCGGTCCAGGAAGGCCACCAGCGGCGGCGCGGAGGACCGGAACAGGGCCTGGTCGCTGCCCACCTGAAGCCTGATCAGCACCTCGCCCAGCACCTCGCAATCGGCGGGCGCGATGTGCACATCCCCTTCCCCACACGGCCGGCCGACGCCGTCGATCAGCAGCTCACGCCCGAACGCCCAGGTCACCGGTGCGTCACCGGGCAGATGGAAGGTGAGCCGGACGGCATAGGGATCACTGGTCTCGTAGCGCAACTCCACCGGGATGCGGAAGGAGAGCTCCTCCGACACGAGAAAGCTCATCATGACTTCTGCCTGTACGGACTCGCGCATCGTCTACCCCGTCGTATGGACGTCGACTGGCCGGGCCTGATCCCTCTAACCGTGGTCAAATCTTGCTGAACGTACACGGCAGATCACAAGGAGTAAGTTTTCAGATACTGATAGGGAAGGTCAGCGCCCCCAGATGCCGCCCGATCTCCGCCTGCAGTTGGCGCGCCGCGGGCAGCAGCCGGTCGGCCTGGTGGGCGGGCAGCGACATGGCCATCGTGGCCACCGTGGTGCCGACCGTGATCGGGACCGCCGCGCAGACCGTCCCGAGGGCGTACTCCTGACGCTCCACCACCGGCTCCATGCGTGGCATCCGGGCCAGTCGTCGCAACAGGGCGTTGTTGTCACGCACCGTGTACGGAGTGATGGACTGCACGGGGTAGCGCGCGAGATGGTCGCGGCGGGCGTCCTCGTCCAGCTGGGAGAGCAGACACTGCCCGATGGCGTGCGCGTGGCCGGTCTCGCGGAAGTCGGCCCACTCCTCGACCGCCGGCGCCTCGGGGGACTCGGAGACGCACATGACCTCGATCTCGCCGTCCCGGTACATCGCGTAGTACACCGGCACTCCGATGGAATCGCGCCAGTGCGCGAGCGTGTCCGCCACCGCGCTGCGACGTTTCTGCTGTGCTCCGCTGCTGCCCAGTCGTTCGACTGCCTCGCCGAGGAAGAACAGCCCCTTCTCGCGCCGCAGATAGCCCTCGTGCACCAGGGTGCGCAGCAGGTGGTACGTCGTCGGGAGGGCGAGGCCGGTCTCGCGCGCGAGTTGTTTGGCGGGGGCGCCGTACGCATGTGCGGCGACGGCCTCGAGAAGGCGCATGGCGCGCTGGACGGATCCGATGAGTGTCGCGGCCGCCGGCGGGCCGGGGGCGTCGGTGGTGTGCTGCGGTCCGGAGGTGTCCGCTGGGTGGGGTGCTCCGGGGATGTCGATGGTGTGCGGTGGACCGGAGGCGGCGTTGGGGTGTGGTTGTCCCGGGACCACGACGGAGGGTGGCCGCTGGGCCGGCGGCGCGCAGGAGCGCGGTGGGGTGGGGGGTGCGTGCGGATCTGCCGGTGCGGTTTCAACCGTGGCCAAGGGTCACTCCCGGAGCGCGAGGGGCAGCCCGTGCAGGGGAAGAGCACGGTGGGGATCTGCGCCGCCCGCGGGGCCGGACCCCGCGGGAGTTCCGGACTCTAATCGTCCGCCGCCGCACGCAGACGGCCACACGGGGAAACTTCCCTCGCCCGAGGGAAACCGGTGATCGCCTTGCCGGGAACCGGTGATGCCGTCACCGGTCACCAGTCCCCGGGGCTGTCACCAGTCACTGCGCGACGAGGAGCTCGACATGAACTTGCGCACGATGTAGATGAGTCCGCCGACCAGAGCGACGAAGATCAACGCCTTGAACAGCAGACCGATCACGAACCCGACCACGGTTGCTATCAGGCCGCCGAACACGACCAGGGCGATGACCGGCACCGCGACCCACTTCACCCACCACGGCAGTCCCGCGAAGATCTCTCGCATCGCCCTCGTCCTTTGCGTCTCGTACGTCTGAGTGCTCGTACGCCTTTTCACGTACGGCCTTGATGTTCTGCACTCGATGCTAGGGCCGACGAGGGGTCCCGCGGGGGCCTCGCGCCCCTTGTCCTCCCCTGACCCGTCCCCTAGGGAACCCGGGGCCCCGGCTCACGCCTCGGGCGGAGAGAAGACGACGAGAACCCTCAGGTCCTCGCTGATGTGGTGGAACTTGTGGGCAACCCCGGCCGGCACGTACACCACGCTGCCCCGCGCCACCTCGGTCGTCTCCAGTCCCACCGTGATCGACGCCCTGCCGCTGACGACGAAGTACACCTCGTCCTGGTTGTGCGGCTTCTGCGGGTCGTGCTCGCCCGCGTTGAGGGCGTAGAGGCCGACGGACATGTTCCGCTCCCGCAGGAACTGAAGGTACGCCCCCTCGTTGGCGGCTCGCTCCGTCTCCAGTTCGTCCAGCCGGAATGCCTTCATCGCCTCTGTCGCCCTCGCCTCTGCACTGTTCCGATCCGGTCTGCCACGATCAGACACATGAAGAATTTCGTAGTCAAGACGATCGCCAACGCGGGCGCCCTTGCGGTTGCCGTATGGCTGTTGGACAAGATCACTCTGACGGGTGACAGCACGGCCAAGAAGGCCGGCACGCTGATCGTCGTCGCGCTGATCTTCGGCCTGGTGAACTGGCTGGTCAAGCCGATCGTGAAGGTCCTCACCTTCCCGCTGTTCATCCTGACCCTGGGCCTGATCACCCTGGTCGTGAACGCGCTGATGCTACTGCTGACCTCCTGGGTCTGCGGCAAGCTCGACCTGAGCTTCCACGTGCAGGGGTTCTGGACGGCCGTCGTCGGCGGCCTGATCGTCTCCGTCGTCTCCTGGGCGCTGCACGTCGTCCTGCCCGACGAGGACTGAGCACACGATGGCCTACCGCGTCTGCTTCGTGTGCACCGGCAACATCTGCCGCTCCCCGATGGCCGCATCCGTCTTCCGCGCGCGCGTGGCGGAGGCCGGCCTCGAGGACCGGGTGGAGGTCGACAGCGCCGGCACCGGCGGCTGGCACGAGGGCGAGCCCGGCGACCCGCGGACCGTCTCGGTCCTCGAGGAGCACGCCTACGACAGCGATCACATCGCCCGCCAGTTCCAGCCGTCGTGGTTCTCCCGCCTCGACCTGGTGATCGCCCTCGACGCCGGCCATCTCAAGGCCCTGCGCCGCCTCGCGCCCACCGAGGAGGACGCGCGCAAGGTCCGCCTGCTGCGCTCGTACGATCCCTCCGCCGGGGACGACCTCGACGTGCCGGATCCGTACTACGGACCCCGGGACGGCTTCGAGGAATGCCTTGGGATGATCGAGGCGGCGAGCGTCGGTCTGCTCGCCGCCGTACGCGAGCAGTTGGAAGGACGGGCCGCATGAGCGACACCCCCGGGGACCAGGGCGGTACCGGCGACGGTACGCGCGCGGTACGCGCCGGACTGCCCGAACCGGTCAAGCACGAGCCGACCCTGCCCGGACCGGTGTTCGCGGCGCACTTCCATCTGCCCGGCGAGGTGACGGGCCCGTACTCGTACGGCCGTGACGACAACCCGACCTGGACGCTGCTGGAACGGGCCATCGGCGAGCTGGAGGCGCCCGGGCGGGACGATGTCGAGACGCTGGTCTTCGCCTCCGGCATGGCGGCGATCTCCTCCGTGCTGTTCTCCCAGCTGCGCGCCGGGGACGCCGTCGTGCTGCCCTCCGACGGCTATCAGGTGCTGCCGCTGGTCCGCGCCCAGCTGGAGGCGTACGGCGTCGAGGTGCGCACCGCCCCCACCGGCGGCGAGGCCCAGCTGGGAGTTCTCGACGGCGCCCGGCTGCTGTGGATCGAGTCCCCGTCGAACCCGGGGCTCGACGTGTGCGACATCCGGCGGCTGGTGCAGGCGGCCCACGCGCAGGGCGCCCTGGTGGCCGTCGACAACACCCTCGCCACCCCGCTCGGGCAGCGTCCGCTGGAGCTGGGCGCCGACTTCTCCGTGGCCAGCGGCACCAAGCAGCTCACCGGCCACGGTGACGTGCTGCTGGGCTATGTCGCCGGCCGCGACACCGAGGCGATGGCCGCCGTACGACGCTGGCGCAAGATCGTCGGCGCGATCTCCGGGCCGATGGAGGCCTGGCTCGCGCACCGGTCCATCGCCACGCTCCAACTGCGCGTCGACCGGCAGAACGCCACCGCCCTCGTGGTCGCCGAGGCGCTGAAGCAGCGGCCCGAGGTGTCCGGCCTGCGCTACCCCGGGTTGCCCGACGACCCCTCGCACAAGACTGCCTCGCAGCAGATGCGCCGCTACGGCTGCGTGGTCTCCTTCACGCTGCCGACACGCGCGCGTGCCGAACGATTCCTCGAGGCCCTGCGCCTGGTGGAGGACGCCACAAGCTTCGGCGGTGTGCGTTCCACGGCCGAGCGGCGCCGCCGCTGGGGCGGGGACGCGGTCCCGGAAGGCTTCATCCGTATGTCCGTCGGCGCCGAGGATCCCGAGGATCTGATCGCCGACGTGCTGCGGGCCCTGGACGAGTCGGCCGAGTCCGCCGAGTGAGCCATGGCCGTCCGGCCGACGGCGCACGACGGTCCGAGCCTCCCCCCTCGTGGCTCGGACCGTCTTCGGTTCCTGCGCGCGAAGAACCGTGCGAACAAGGCTAGTTGACTCTCCGTCAGTGTCCAATCACGCTAGCGACAAAGACCTATCGACTTATTTATAGTTGGGTCCTGCCTGGGGGCCGGAGGAGGGCAGAGACAAAGGGAGGGCACGCCATGGACCTGGCCTTGCTGCGCACTTTCGTCACTGTGCACCGGGCTGGTTCGTTCACCCGCGCCGCCGCCCTGCTCGGTCTCTCCCAGCCCGCCGTCACCTCGCAGATTCGCACACTGGAACGACAGCTCGGCAAGCCTCTCTTCCTCCGTCAGGCGCGCGGGGTGACCCCGACGACCATCGGCGACGAGCTCGCACACAAGGCCGCTCCCCATCTCGACGCCCTGGTCGAGATAGCCGAGAGCGGCCTGGACGACGAGTCCTCGCTCAGAACCCTCCACCTCGCCGGCCCGCCCGAGTTCACCGCCGAACGCGCCCTGCCCGCCCTGACCGAGCTGACCGGCGACGACGGCCAGGGATTCGCGCTCCGCGCCTCCTTCGGCACGGCGGAGGAAACGCTGGAGGGACTGGCCGCCGGACATCATGATCTGGCCATCAGTACGGCCCGTCCGCGCGGCGCTCTGCTGACCGCGACTCCGCTCTGCGACGAGGAACACGTGCTGGTCGCCGCCCCTCGCTGGGTGGAGCGGATCGGTGCGGAGGCACTGCGCCTGAAGGGGGCGCCCGCACTGGAGGATCTGCCCGTCGTCGAGGTCCACGAGTCGCTGCCTTTCGTCTCGCGCTACTGGGCCTCCGTCTTCGACTCACGCCCAGCCGCCTCGGGCACGGTCATCGTTCCGGATCTACGCGCGGTGCTCGCCTGCGCGATCGCGGGTGCCGGACTTGCGGTGCTGCCCCGCTATCTGTGTGCCTCCGCCCTCGAAGACGGCACGATCGCGACACTGCACGATCCGGCCGTGCCGCCGCTGCGCACCTACTTCCTGGTGGTGCGCACCGGCACCCTCGCCATGCCTCACGTTGCACGGGCCCATGAGTGGCTTCAGCGGGCGGCCACGGCCTGGTGCTGAGACCTCCCGTCACAGCGTCCACGGAAGGCGATCACAAGGTGACTCCTTGCGATGTTTCACGTGGAACCAGCCGGGCCACATTTCTCCCATGACCGTCCGACCCGTGGTCAAGCGCACCGCCCGTGCCATTCTCCTCGACGGTGACGACCTGATCCTAATCAAGCGCACCAAGCCCGGTGTCGATCCCTACTGGGTCACTCCCGGTGGCGGGGTCGAACCCGAGGACCCGACCGTCGTGGATGCCCTGCACCGGGAGGTGTCCGAGGAACTCGGAGCCAAGATCACCGATGTGGTGCCGTGCTTCGTGGACACCGTCGAGCACATCGGCGAGGACGGCGGCGCGACCGGCGTGAAGGTGCAGCACTTCTTCGTCTGCCGACTGGAGTCCATGGACCCTACCCGGCGGCACGGCCCTGAAGTGGACGAGCCGGCCGGTGAGTACGAGATCGTCCGCGTCCCCTTCACTCGGGTCGGCATCGCTTCCGTCCACCTGGTGCCGCTGTCATTGCGCCACTATCTGGACGGCAATATCGAGGGGGTGCGCGCCATGCACGCTCCCGACCTCGGGTAGCGCACTCAGTTCCCGACGACGAGCAGTTCCTCCACCGAGTCATGCCGTATGCGGTTCGACGGGATGCCGATGTCCCGGAGCGTGTCGATGCCGCTACGGATCATTCCGGGCGGGCCCGAGAGATAGGCGTCGTACTCGTACCAGGGGCCGTAGTCGCGCAGGGCGTCGGGGAGCTGGACATGGGCCTGCTGGTCGATGACCGCCCGGACGGACAGCCAGGGGTGGCTCTGCTGGAGCCGGAGCATGGTGTCGATGTCGTAGAGGTCGTGGTCGGTGCGGGCACCGTAGAACACATCGACAGGCCGACGCTCTCCACGCTCGGCGACGTCCTCGACCAGAGCCTTGATGGGCGCTATGCCGGTGCCGCCGCCCAGACAGAGCAGTCCGCTGTCGGTCGTATGGTCAACGGTCATGGAGCCGGTCGGCGGCCCGAGGCGTACGACGTCTCCGGGCCGCGCCCGGTGCACCAGCGCATTGGAGACCCAGCCGGCCGGTACGGCCTTCACATGGAACGTCAGCAGACCGTCCGAGCGGGGCGCGGACGCGAACGAGTAGTGCCGCCACACCCGTGGCCACCACGGCGTCTCCACGCTCGTGTACTGGCCTGCAAGGAAGGGATAGGGCTGGCCGGGGCGGACGGTGAGGATCGCGACGTCGGGAGTTCTGAGATCGTGGGTGACGATCTCGGCCTGCCACCAGGCCGGAGACCGCAGTTCGTCCGCCGCCGCAGCGTCGATCATGACCTGGGAGATCGTCGTGTATGCCCGCACCCAGGCCGCCTCGACCTCCGGGCTCCAGACGGTGGCGGCGTAGTTGCTCAACGCGCCGATCAGGCATTCCCCGACGGCCGGATAGTGCTCGGCGCGCGTCCCGTACTTGCGGTGTCCACGGCCCAGGCCCTGCAGGTAGTCGACGAGCACCGAGGTGTTGTCCAGGTGCTCGGCCGCGGTGAGCAGCGCCTTCAGCAGACGCTCCCGCTGGCCGTCCATCGCGGCTGGGAACAGTGCCCGCAGCTCGGGATGGCGGACGAAGAGCAGCGCGTAGAAGTAAGAGGTGACCTTGTCGGCGATCGGGGCTATCTCGGCCAACGTGCGGCGTATGAGGATGGCGTCCGCAGACCCCTCCTCGACGACAGACGCCGGTCGCTGAGCCGGCACGCGCTCTGGGCTGTCCGGCGGCAGTGGAGCCGACGGTTCCGTGCGCGGAGTGAACCAGCCGGACCCGCCCGACATTCCGTTCTCCCCCGACGTGGTGGTCGGAGCATCCATGGTTGCCTCGCCTCGAACGTCTAGCGGTCGGTCTGCGCACCTCCCTCCTCGAAGGAGGTGCATGCTTTCCCCCGGCGGGCGGCCTGCCGTAGCACCCCGCAGCGTTACATCCCGATCGGATGCCGCGGTCGCATACCCGGAAACGCGGGTCTCGCGCTTTCCGTCCCATTAGGCTGCTTGCCCTGCTCTCGGCCCGCACGGGACTGTGGACCCCATCCCGGACGTGAACCGGAGTCGACCCTACCGGCCGTCGCCGTGCACACAAGTCCCCCCTTCCTTCCTCACGAATCGGGCAAGGGTGCGAACCATGAAGTCCGACAACTAGGGGGCAGGACGAACCAATTCATAGGCATCCCACAGATCCCGCCCCGTGTACCAGTACGTAGCGAGTTCTGCCAGGTGGGCGTCCCCATTGACCGCCACGGAAACCGGTACGACAGCAAACAGGTCCTTGTCCGACATCGAGTCGCCGTACGCCACACAGTCCGCCCGTGCCACGCCGAACTCCTCGCAGAGCCGGTCGGCAATGGTCACCTTGGCCGCGGCACTGAGCACCCCGGACGGATCCACGGGCTCGGTGAACGGGACGGCCGGGAAACGGGATCCATGAGCCGCATGAGCGCCCCAGTCAAGAAGTCGCTCCACGAAGAAGGACGGCGAGAGCGACACCACCGCGCAGTATTCGCCGGCGTCTCTGATCTCTGCCCAGACCTCACGGATGCGGTCCAGCCAGGGAGCCGCCTCGAATGCCGCGCTCACATGCGCCTCGGTCAGACCGGACCACAGGTCGTACACCCGCGCCGCATACTCCGGCGGGCCGATCCGCCCCTCCGCGATCGCCAGGTCCAGCGCCACGGTCTCCTCTACCAGCCCCAACTGGCGGGAAATCTCCACCGGAGCCGTACTGCCGTGCAGCAATGTGCCGTCAAGATCGAAGAGATGAAGTCTCGCCATGGCGCCCGAGGCTAACCGGCCGCCGAGGTTTCACGTGAAACACTCCCGCCTGTCCACCGGCTGTGCACAGGGCCACGACATGACCAAAAGCACGTGTGTCTGCAGGGAAACGGGTGGACGTCGAAGGTGCCGGTCGGACAGCCTGACCTGCGTGTCGACTCCTTCCCTCGCCGCTCTGCCCATCCGCCGTCTGACGCTTCGCGATCTCACCGCCTGCGCCGACTTGTCCGAGGACCGGGGGTGGCCACGCGAGGAACACAAGTGGGGATTCCTCCTCACCGCCGGAAAGGGCTTCGGCATCGACGACCCTCAGGGTGGTCTCGTCGCCGCATGCGTCGTTACGGAGTACGGCCCATGGGGGCGCCCCGATCTCGGCGCCATCGGCATGGTCCTGGTGGCCGAACGCCATGCCCGCCAGGGCGTCGGGCGCCGCCTGATGCGCCATGTCGTGTCGACCATGGGGACCGCACCGCTCACCCTGCACGCCACACCCAACGGCCGTCCCCTGTACGAGGAGCTGGGCTTCAAGGTGGCGGGCCGGGCGGAGATGCTGAGGGGCCGCTTCACTCCCGGCGGGCCGGAGACCCACGTGTTCACGCGTGCCGCCGCCGCGGAGGATCTGCCCGCGATCCTGCGTCTCGACGAAGAGGTGTTCGGCGCCGACCGCACTCCCCTGATCACCCGCCTGCCGGCCTTCGCCGACCAGTTGCGGGTGGCCGAGCAGGACGGCCGGATCATCGGCTACACGGCCGCGTGGCCCAACATGGACACCCATGTTGTCGGTCCCCTGGTGGCCCGGGACACGGAGACCGCCATGGCCCTGATCAGCTCGCTGGCGGCCCACACGGACCGTCCCCTGCGCACCGACATCGATGTACGGCATGAGGAACTGCTGACATGGGCGAAGGCACGAGGGCTCGCCTCCGTGGCCTTCAACGCCGTGATGACGTACGGCATCGCTGACCTCCCGGGCGACTGGACCCGCAGGTTCGCACCGCTGACTGTCGCCGCGGGCTGAGTCTTTGTGCGACGAACGCCGGTCCCGCCGCGTCGTGCGGCGGGACCGGCGTTGTCACTGTGGGCTCGTGGCTCAGGCGAGTGCCCGTACGGCCGCGGTGGCGAAGCCGTGGTCCTGATCGGGCGCACCACCGCCGACGCCGATCGCGCCGATCAGCCGTCCGTCCCGGTGGATGGGCACTCCCCCGGCGATGAACAGCAGGGGCCGGTCAAGAGCCGTGGGCAGGGTGTGGAAGACGCCGCCCGGCTGCACGGCGTCGACCAGGTCGGCGGTGGGGGTGTTCAGCTGCAGTGCTGTGTACGCCTTGCGGGTGCTGGTCTCGCCGGAGATCAGTACGGCCCGGTCGTCCCGGCGGAAGGCGAGCAGGTGGCCGCCCGCGTCCAGGACGGTGACGCTGACGGTGACCCCGGCTTCCTCGGCCGCACGGCGGGCCGCGGCGACGAGCAGTTCGGCGTCCTCGATGGACAGCGGGGCGACGGCGGTGGTGCTCATGGAGGTTCTCTCCTCGGGTGTTGCTGAGAGGGGATGCTTGCCGTGCCGGGAACGAGAGCCGCGGCACGGAGGTCTTGGGATACCGGGGGGAGGCCCCTGTGGTGCGAGGGGACTCAGTGGTGGACCGGCGTCTGCCGGGCGGCGGCCGTCCCGGAGGCGACCACGGTGCTGCGGGCGCCGTCACGGCGCTCCAGCGCCGCCGACAGGACGGCGAGGACCAGGGCGGCCGCGGCGAGGGCAGCGCCGACCCAGTTGGGGGCCGTGTAGCCGAAGCCGGCCGCGATCACGGTGCCGCCGAGCCAGGCGGACAGTGCGTTGCCCAGGTTGAAGGCGCCGATGTTCACGGCCGACGCCAGCGTGGGGGCGCCGTGCGCCTGGTCGAGCACGCGCTTCTGCAGTGGCGGTACGGTCGCGAAGCCCAGAGCGCCGATCAGGGCGATGGTCACGGCCGCCGCGATCTTGTTGTGCGCGGTGAGCGTGAAGAGCGCCAGGACGAGGGCGAGGGCGCCCAGCGACACGTACAGCATCGGCATCAGGGCGCGGTCGGCGAACTTGCCGCCGATGAGGTTGCCGCCGACCATGCCGAGGCCGAACAGGACCAGCAGCCAGATCACCGAGCCGTCGGCGAAGCCCGCGACGTGGGTCATCATCGGCGCGATGTAGGTGATGGCCGCGAAGACGCCGCCGAAGCCGAGGACGGTCATCGCCATGGCCAGCAGGACCTGGACGTTCTTGAAGGCGGCCAGTTCGTGCCGCAGGTGCGCACCCTCGGGCCTCGGCATCTCGGGTACCAGCTTGGCGATGCCGACGAGGCCGACGACCCCGAGCGCGGCGACGACGGCGAAGGTGACGCGCCAGCCGACATGCTGGCCGATGAGCGTGCCCAGCGGGACGCCGATGACATTGGCGACGGTCAGGCCGGTGAACATCATGGCGATGGCGCCGGCCTTCTTGTGGGGCGCCACCAACTCGGCCGCCACGACGGAGCCGATACCGAAGAAGGCACCGTGAGCGAGCGAGGCGACCACGCGCCCGATCAGCATGATCGCGAAGGCAGGGGCGACCGCGGAGAGAAGGTTTCCGGCGATGAAGAGGCCCATCAGCAGCATCAGCATGCGCTTGCGCGAGACCTTGGTGCCGAGCACGGTCATCAGCGGGGCGCCGATGACCACACCGAGGGCGTAGCCCGTCACGAGCAGGCCCGCCGTGGGGATGGAGACCCCGAAGTCACCCGCGACCTCGGGCAGCAAGCCCATGATCACGAATTCCGTCGTTCCGATTCCGAAAGCCCCGATCGCGAGGGCCAGGAGCGCGAGAGGCATGGGGGTACCTTCCCAATTGATTGCAGATGCGCTTTGCCTGCGTCCAACAATACTTGCAGACGCGGGCTACATGCAATCGCGCTCTATTGCGGACTTGCTCTACCCTGGATGCAGCCGTTCCGGGACGGAGGAGAACGCCCATGACAGCGACGGACCCCGCACTCACTGCCCTCGCACAGGGCTGGTGCGCCCTCTCCGCCCTGCACGGAAGGATCGAGGCGCATATCGAGCGCGCCCTGCAGGCGAAGCACGACCTGAGCGTGCGCGAGTACTCACTGCTCGACGTGCTGAGCCGCCAGCACGACGGCGAGGGCGGCCATCTGCAGATGAAGCAGGTCGCCGACGCGGTCGTCCTCAGCCAGAGCGCCACCACGCGCCTGGTGACCCGGCTGGAGGACCGCGGCCTGCTGGAGCGCTACCTGTGCCCCACCGACCGGCGCGGCATCTACACCAACGTCACCGACGCGGGCCTGCGACTGCTGGAGGAGGCACGCCCCACCAATGACGCCGCCCTGCGCGAGGCCCTGGACGAGGCTTCCAGGAATCCCGAACTGGCCCCGCTCGTACGGGTCGTGGAGTCCCTGAACGTGCCTGCATAAGGTGCACGCATGGGAGATCTTGAAATACGACGTGCGACCGCCGATGACCTTCCGGCGATCGTCGCAATGCTCGCCGACGATCCACTCGGTGCCCAGCGCGAGTCCCCCGACAACATGACCCCGTACCAGGTCGCGCTGGGACACCTGGAGGCCGACCCGAACCAGCACCTCGTCGTGGCCGTACGCGACGGCCGCGTGGTCGGGACGCTCCAGCTCACGATCATTCCGGGGCTCTCCCACAAGGGGGCGACCCGCGCGCTCATCGAGGCCGTCCGCATCCACGCGGATGAGCGGGGCAGCGGGCTGGGCAGCCTGCTGATCGAGTGGGCGATCGACACCGCCCGCCGGCTGGAGTGCCGGATGGTGCAGCTCACGTCCGACAAAACGCGCACCGACGCCCACCGTTTCTATGAACGGCTCGGTTTCAGCGCCACCCACGAGGGCTTCAAACTGCCGCTCTGACAGCGCCGCCGGACCAGGAACACCGTAGGGGGTGTGTTTCACGTGAAACACACCCCCTACACCGAGGACGGCTAGCCGATGCCCCGCCACCCCTCCGGATCCACGCCGCCGGGAACCGGCGCCTCGGGGGCGTACGGCTGCCGGGTGAACACGAACGAGCCGAGGTCGAGATGGCTCAGAGACCCGTCCGCGCGCCGTACCGGCCGCAACAGCTCTCCGGCGAAATAGCCCTCCAGCCCCGTCCAGGTGCCGTCACCGTTGGAGCGGAAGCGGGAGCGCCGGCCGCTGCCGGTCAGCGGACCGAGCGCGAGAAGGCCATCGGCGCTCACCCGAAGACCGAAGGCGTTGGTCCCCCAGTACCACTGCCCCACCAGGTCCAGGACCGCAGGGTCGACCTCGCTCAGCAGCCGCCAGGGCTCCGGGATCCGCGGCTCCGCCTCGGCGACGATCCGCACCAGGTCGGCACCCACCGCTCCCAGCAGCGGTCCACTGGTGCAGTTGGCGAGCACCACCGCAGCCACGTCGTCCTCCACACTGAGGGTGAGGTTCGCGAGGAAGCCCGGCAGTGAACCGGAGTGGCCGACCAGGAGCCGGCCGTCACGGCGCTGGATCTGCAGACCGAGTCCGTACGTGGCCCCGTCCAGCAGGTCCGCCGCCTCGGTGGGTGCCGCAGGCGTGCGCATCTCCCGCACCGACTCCGCGCTCAGCACCCGGTCGTCACCCGCGGCCAGAAACGCGGCGAACCGCGCCAGGTCCCCCGTGGTCGACCACAGTTGGCCGGCCGGCGCCATCCTGCCCAGGTCCTCCAGTGGCTCCGGCAGCATCGCGTCCGCCCACGGATGCACGGCCCATCCGCCGGCATGCGGAGCCTGCGGCTGCGCGCTCGTACGATGCAGTCCGAGCGGCTCGAGAATCTCGCTGCGCAGCACCTCCTCCCAGGGAGCGCCTCGCAGCTCCTCCACCAAGGCGCCGAGCACCGTGTAGCCGGGGTTGGAGTAGTGGTGCCGCCGGCCGACGGGGTGCAGCAGGGGCTGCTCGCCGAGCACATCGCTCAGCTCCGGGCGCAGGGTGCCCGGGGTCCGCTCCCACCAGGGCCCGGGCGACTCGGCCGCCAACCCCGCTGTGTGCGCGAGCAGTTCGGCAATCGTCGCCTCGCCCGCGCCGGTGCCGGGCAGGTGCTTCTCCAGCGGGTCACCGAGGTCGAGCAAGCCCTCGTCGCGCAGCCGCATCACCAGGACGGCGGTGAAGGTCTTGGTGATGGACCCGATCCTGTACTGCACGTTCTCGTCCGGCCCGTGCCCGTCCACCGAGGTCCGCGCCCCGTGCCACACCGCCTGTCCGCCCCGCACCACAGCCGCGACCAGCGACGGCGCCCGCCCTTCGGCCTGGGCGACGGCGATCCGGTGCAGCAGGGCGCGGCGCGTTCCGGGGAGCAGCTCTTCCTGAGATGACGTCATGGGCCCAGTTCAGCTGCTCGGGCGGCGGACGTCGAGTCCATTTGCCCGAGCGGACGCAGTCCTCCCGGGCCGGCTTCCGGATCAGGTCTGGGCCATGTCCACGAAGCGGGAGTAGTGGCCCTGGAAGGCGACCGTGATGGTGGCCGTGGGGCCGTTACGGTGCTTGGCCACGATCAGGTCGGCCTCGCCCGCGCGCGGGGACTCCTTCTCGTAGGCGTCCTCGCGGTGCAGCAGGATGACCATGTCGGCGTCCTGCTCGATGGAGCCGGACTCACGCAGGTCGGAGACCATCGGCTTCTTGTCCGTGCGCTGCTCGGGGCCACGGTTGAGCTGGGAGAGCGCGATAACCGGGATCTCCAGCTCCTTGGCGAGCAGCTTGAGGTTACGGGACATGTCCGAGACCTCCTGCTGACGGCTCTCGGCGCGCTTGGAGCCGCCGGACTGCATCAGCTGGAGGTAGTCGATGACGACCAGCTTCAGGTCGTTGCGCTGCTTCAGGCGCCGGCACTTGGCGCGGATCTCCATCATCGACAGGTTGGGGGAGTCGTCGATGTAGAGCGGCGCGGCCGAGACGTCCGGCATACGGCGGGCGAGCCTGGTCCAGTCCTCGTCGGTCATCGTGCCGGACCGCATGTGGTGCAGGGCGACCCGGGCCTCGGCGGACAGCAGACGCATCGCGATCTCGTTGCGGCCCATCTCGAGCGAGAAGATGACGCTCGGCAGGTTGTGCTTGATCGAGGCGGCCCGCGCGAAGTCCAGCGCGAGCGTCGACTTACCCATGGCGGGTCGGGCGGCGATGACGATCATCTGGCCCGGGTGCAGACCGTTGGTCAGCGAGTCGAAGTCGGTGAAGCCGGTCGGCACACCGGTCATCTCACCGCTGCGCGAGCCGATCGCCTCGATCTCGTCGAGAGCGCCTTCCATGATGTCGCCGAGCGGCAGATAGTCCTCACTGGTGCGCTGCTCGGTGACGGCATAGATCTCGGCCTGGGCGCTGTTGACGATCTCGTCCACGTCGCCGTCGGCCGCGTATCCCATCTGCGTGATGCGCGTGCCGGCTTCGACCAGGCGGCGCAGCACCGCCCGCTCGTGGACGATCTCCGCGTAGTACTCGGCGTTGGCCGCCGTCGGCACCGTCTGGACGAGGCTGTGCAGATACGCGGCCCCGCCGACCTTGTTGATCTCGCCGCGCTTGGTGAGTTCGGCGGCGATGGTGATCGGGTCGGCCGGCTCACCCTTGGCATAGACATCCAGGATCGCCTGGTAGATCGTCTCGTGCGCGGGCTTGTAGAAGTCGTGGCCTTTGAGGATCTCGACGACGTCGGCGATGGCGTCCTTGGACAGCAGCATGCCGCCCAGCACCGACTGTTCGGCGTCCAGGTCCTGCGGGGGTACCCGCTCGAAGGAGTGGCCCCCCTCGTCCCAGGAAGCGTTTTCCCGGCCCCGGTCGTGCTGTTCGTCACGGCCCCGGCCGCCGCCACCGGACCGGCGGGAGGCCGGCAGACGATCACTGGGCCCGGCATCGGCCCACGGATCGTCCAAGGGCTCGGAAATGCTCACCGAGCCACCTCCTCCCGTCCGCACGGCGGACCTCGCCGTGTCCTCTTTTGTACGGCACGACACTGACAAATGAGAGGCCCAACTCCGGTTCCGACGCGTCGGATTTGTGACGATTCCCAGGCCGAGGAAACGACGCTTTCCGAGCCGAGGAAAGGAGAGGGCGCCGGACAACGGTAGGCCTGTCGGCACCGTCAGCCAATCTGGTTATCCACAGGCCATGTGGACGACGGCCCGGATGCTGTGGAGAACTCGCCGAAACCTGTGCACGACCCGGTGGACGGGCCTGTGAACAAGCCCTCCCTCCCCCGCACAAGATCGCTCTGACCTGCACCTTTACCATCCACCGGCTGTGCAGAAGAAAAACTTCCCCAGTCGGGCCGAGATCGCTTCGAACGGTGCGCGAAAGGACACGCCCAGAGAGCAGGGGTAAGGGTCATTCAGGCATTGCATCACTTACCTGTGGACGATTAGATTAGTGCACATGACACAGGCTCCCGCGATACCCGAGGCTTCCCGACGGCGGCACGACAGAGAGATCGTCGCACTGGCCGTACCGGCCTTCGGTGCACTCGTCGCCGAGCCTCTCTTCGTCATGGCGGACAGTGCCATCGTCGGCCATCTCGGGACCGCCCAACTCGCCGGCCTCGGTGTTGCCTCAGCCCTGCTCACCACCGCGGTGAGCGTCTTCGTCTTTCTCGCCTACGCCACCACCGCCGCCGTGGCCCGGCGCGTCGGTGCCGGCGATCTGCAGGCCGCGATCCGCCAGGGCATGGACGGCATCTGGCTGGCACTGCTGCTCGGCATCGCCGTCATCGCTGTCGTCCTTCCGCTGGCCCCCGGCATCGTGCAGCTCTTCGGCGCCTCCGCGACCGCGGCTCCCTACGCCACGACGTACCTGCGCATCTCTTCACTGGGCATCCCGGCCATGCTGGTCGTCCTCGCCGCGACAGGAGTGCTCCGCGGACTGCAGAACACCAGAACCCCGCTCTTTGTCGCCGTCGCGGGCTTCGTCGCCAACGGCGCCCTGAATGCGGGACTCGTGTACGGTGCCGGGCTCGGCATCGCCGGTTCGGCCTGGGGCACGGTCATCGCCCAGTGTGGCATGGCGGCCGTCTATCTGACCGTGGTCGTACGCGGGGCCCGTAGGCACGGGGCTTCCCTGCGTCCGGACGCCGCCGGAATCCGGGCCTCGGCCCAGGCAGGCGTTCCGCTCCTGGTCCGCACACTGTCACTGCGGGCCATCCTGATGATCGCGACCGCGGTCGCGGCACATCTGGGCGACGCCGACATCGCCGCCCACCAGATCATCCTGTCCCTGTGGAGCCTGCTTGCCTTCGCTCTCGATGCGATAGCGATCGCGGGACAGGCCATCATCGGACGCCATCTCGGTGCGAACGACGCGCAAGGAGCGCGTGAGGCCTGCCGTCGCATGGTCCAGTGGGGCGTCGCGACCGGTGTGGTCCTCGGTCTGCTCGTGGTGGCCGCCCGCCCGCTGTTCCTGCCACTGTTCACCAATGACATCGTGGTCAAGGACGCGGCCCTGCCCGCGCTGCTGATGGTGGCGCTCTCACAACCCATCTGCGGGATCGTCTTCGTGCTGGACGGCGTCCTGATGGGCGCGGGCGACGGCCCGTACCTGGCCGGGGCCATGGTCGTCACGCTCGCGGTGTTCGCTCCGGTCGCCCTGCTCATCCCCACCCTGGGCGGAGGGCTCACCGCGCTGTGGGCGGCGATGACGCTGATGATGACCATCCGCATGCTGACCCTGTGGCTACGCGCGCGCTCAGGTCGCTGGATCGTCACCGGCGCCATCCGCTGACCGGATCGGCGGGGCCGTCACACCGTCCCGGTTTCACGTGAAACATGCCGCACCTGACCGCGGAGAATTCCGGCACCGCACACGAAGAGGGGCCGCCCCCTGCGGGGCGGCCCCTCTCAGCGGCTCGAGCCGAGCGCAGCGTCAGGCCGCGATGACCTCGATGTTGACCTTGGCGGCAACCTCGGGGTGCAGACGCACGGACGTCTCGTGGGCGCCCAGGGTCTTGATCGGGGCGGACAGCTCGATGCGGCGCTTGTCGACCTCGGGGCCACCGGACGCCTTGATCGCGGACGCGATGTCGGCCGGGGTGACGGAACCGAAGAGACGGCCGGACTCGCCGGAGCGGACCGCCAGGCGGACCTTGACGCCCTCGAGCTGAGCCTTGACCTGGTTGGCCTGCTCGATGGTCTGGATCTCGTGGATCTTGCGAGCGCGGCGGATCTGCTCGACGTCCTTCTCGCCACCCTTGGTCCAGCGGATGGCAAACTTCCGCGGGATCAGGTAGTTGCGAGCGTAACCGTCCTTGACGTCAACGACGTCGCCAGCGGCACCGAGGCCGGAGACCTCGTGGGTGAGGATGATCTTCATGAGTCGGTCACCCTTCCCTTAGCGCGCGGTGGACGTGTAGGGCAGCAGCGCCATCTCACGGCTGTTCTTGACGGCCGTGGCGACGTCACGCTGGTGCTGCGTGCAGTTGCCGGTCACGCGGCGGGCACGGATCTTGCCGCGGTCGGAAATGAACTTCCGCAGCATGTTCGTGTCCTTGTAGTCCACGTACGTGACCTTGTCCTTGCAGAAAGCGCAGACCTTCTTCTTCGGCTTGCGCACAGGCGGCTTCGCCATGGTGTTTCTCCTGTGTGATCAAGAAGTTTGGGGTACGGCCCGCCCCTGGTCCGAGGACCTAGAAGGGGGGCTCGTCCGAGTAGCCGCCACCGCCGCCGGAGCCTCCGCCCCAGCCACCGCCGGCCTGGCC
Source organism: Streptomyces sp. NPDC001153 (assembly GCF_053598315.1). Taxonomy (NCBI): domain Bacteria; kingdom Bacillati; phylum Actinomycetota; class Actinomycetes; order Kitasatosporales; family Streptomycetaceae; genus Streptomyces; species Streptomyces sp. NPDC001153. The sequence continues at coordinate 12,502 of NZ_JBSFJZ010000076.1, read as the reverse complement.
GCCGCCCTGGTTGCCACCGGCAGGAGCGCCGGTCGCCCATGGGTCGTCGGCCGGAGCACCGCCGCCCTGCTGGCCGCCACCGGGGCCTCCGCCCCAGCCGCCGCCACCCTGGCCGCCACCGCCGCCGTAACCGCCCTGGCCACCGCGAGCGCCACCGGCGGTCTTGGTGACCTTGGCCGTGGCGTTGCGCAGGCTGGGGCCGACTTCCTCGACGTCCAGCTCGTAGACCGTGCGCTTGACGCCCTCACGGTCCTCGTAGGACCGCTGCTTCAGCCGGCCCTGCACGATGACGCGCATGCCTCGCTGAAGCGACTCGGCGACGTTCTCCGCCGCCTGACGCCAGACCGAGCAGGTCAGGAACAGGCTCTCGCCGTCCTTCCACTCGTTCGTCTGACGGTCGAAGGTGCGGGGAGTGGACGCGACGCGGAACTTCGCGACCGCCGCACCGGACGGGGTGAAGCGCAGCTCGGGGTCGTCGACAAGATTGCCGATGACCGTGATGACGGTCTCGCCTGCCATGGGGGAACCTCTCGGCGGGTTTGCTGCTGGCTGCTTGGTGCTGCTACTCGAATCCCGAGATCAGCTGAGCGCGAGGGCTCAGTGCATCTCGGGGCGGAGGACCTTGGTCCGGAGGACCGACTCGTTCAGGTTCATCTGGCGGTCGAGCTCCTTGACGACCGCAGGCTCGGCCTGCAGGTCGATGACCGAGTAGATGCCCTCGGGCTTCTTCTTGATCTCGTAGGCGAGACGACGACGGCCCCAGGTGTCGATCTTCTCAACCTTGCCGCCACCGTCACGGACGACGGACAGGAAGTTCTCGATCAGCGGGGAGACAGCACGCTCCTCGAGATCGGGGTCGAGGATGACCATCACCTCGTAGTGACGCATGTGGAACCCACCTCCTTTGGACTCAGCGGCCACGGTCGTTCCGTGGCAGGAGGGTCGTGATGCGTACGCAACGGTATCGGCCGCCACTGACAATCGGGGGCCTCTGAGGGATCCCGCAGTGTTACCTGGGCAGGCATGGGCAGACACCAGTGCAGACGCTACAGACTACCCGCACACCCGCTTCCGGTTGAAATCCGCCCGGGAAGGCCGTCACCCTGTACACGTCGGGTGTGTACGGCGCTACTGTGCGCCGTCTTCCGCAGGAGGTGCCCATGGCACAGGCATTGCATCCCAACGTCGCCGGTTCCCTCTTCGCCACGGACGGCAAGCGCCGTCCGCTCCAGGACGCGCTGACGGCGGCCACGCTCGCCCTCGGCGTGCTGTCCTTCATCACGTCCTTCTTCTCCGGCCTGCACCTGCTGTCCTCGTGGACGGGGCTGGTGGGGCTGCTCGTCGGGGTCTACGGACAATGGATCTCGGTGACCACGCGGGAGCGCTTCGGGCTCGTAGTGGGTATGGGCGCCTCGGGAGTCGGTTTCCTGATCAGCATGGCGAACGGCGGATTGTTCGGCGGCCTCTTCTAGCAAGACGCCCAGTCGGGTTCTAAGCAGTACGGCCAGTCGGGGCGCTCGCACGGCGCAGTAGGCTTCGGCGCGAGAGCCGGAGCCCCTGTACCCATGGGGACACACCAGCCCGAGGAGCGCCCCGACATGAGCCTGACCCTGAGGACCATCAGCCGCGAGCAACATCTGGCGTACATCCAGAGCCTGCCGGCGGCGAGCCACATGCAGGTTCCGGCCTGGGCCGATGTGAAGGCGGAGTGGCGCTCGGAGAACCTCGGCTGGTTCGACGACCGCACCGGCGAGCTGGTCGGCGTGGGCCTGGTCCTCTACCGCCAGCTGCCCAAGATCAAGCGCTACCTCGCCTATCTGCCCGAGGGCCCGGTCATCAACTGGTTCGCGCCGAACCTGGACGACTGGATCCAGCCGATGCTGGCGCACCTGAAGCAGCAGGGCGCCTTCTCCGTGAAGATGGGCCCGCCGGTGATCATCCGGCGCTGGAACGCCGAGACGATCAAGAAGGGCATCCAGGACCAGGACGTCAAGCGTCTGCGGGACCTGGAGGCGGACTTCATCGAGCCGCGCGCCTTCGAGGTGGCGGACAAGCTGCGCCGCATGGGCTGGCAGCAGGGAGAGGACGGCGGCGCCGGGTTCGGCGACGTGCAGCCCCGCTATGTCTTCCAGGTGCCGCTGGCGAACCGTTCCCTGGAAGAGGTCCACAAGAACCTCAACCAGCTGTGGCGCCGCAACATCAAGAAGGCCGAGAAGGCCGGCGTCGAGGTCGTCCAGGGCGGCTACCAGGACCTGGCCGAGTGGCAGCGGCTGTACGAGATCACCGCTGTGCGCGACCACTTCCGGCCGCGCCCGCTGTCGTACTTCCAGCGCATGTGGACGGCCCTCAACACCGAGGACCCCAACCGGATGCGGCTGTACTTCGCGCGGCACAACGGCGTGAACCTGTCCGCGGCGACGATGCTGATCGTCGGCGGACACGTCTGGTACTCCTACGGCGCCTCCGACAACATCGGCCGTGAGGTCCGGCCTTCGAACGCGATGCAGTGGCGGATGCTGCGCGACGCCTACGCGCTCGGCGCCACCGTCTACGACCTGCGCGGCATCTCCGACTCGCTGGACGAGACGGACCACCTGTTCGGCCTGATCCAGTTCAAGGTCGGCACCGGCGGTCAGGCCGCCGAGTACCTCGGCGAGTGGGACTTCCCGCTGAACAAGCTGCTCCACAAGGCACTCGACATCTACATGTCGCGCCGCTGAACCCCGGGCGTTTGATTCCATAGGCTTCACAGCTCTCACACCTCTGACAGACCGCTGCCACGAGAAAGGTTCCGGGTCCGGCCATGGCGCTCACGCTCTACGTCGACACCGCGCGCTGGCGGGCGCACCACAAGCACGTGCAGGAGCAGTTCCCGGGACTCGTCCCGGTCTGCAAGGGCAACGGCTACGGCTTCGGGCACGAGCGGTTGGCCGAGGAGGCCACGCGGCTCGGTGCGGACCTGCTCGCCGTCGGCACGACCTACGAGGCCGCGCGCATCAAGGACTTCTTCGGCGGTGACCTGCTGGTGCTGACGCCGTACCGGCGCGGAGAGGAGCCCGTGCCGCTGCCCGACCGGGTGGTGCGCTCGGTGTCGTCCATCGACGGGGTGTACGGCCTTGTCGGCGCCCGTGTCGTCATCGAGGTGATGTCCTCGATGAAGCGGCACGGCATCAGCGAGCAGGATCTGCCCCAGCTGCACCAGGCCATAGAGAACGTCCGGCTGGAGGGCTTCGCCCTTCATCTGCCGCTCGACCGCACCGACGGCTCGGACGCCGTCGAGGAGGTCATCGGCTGGATGGACCGGCTGCGTGCGGCCCGGCTGCCGCTGCACACGATGTTCGTCAGCCACCTCAAGGCCGATGACCTCATCCGGCTCCAGCAGCAGTTCCCGCAGACCCGGTTCCGTGCCCGCATCGGCACGCGGCTGTGGCTGGGGGACCACGAGGCCACCGAGTACCGCGGTGCCGTCCTGGACGTCACGCGCGTGTCCAAGGGCGACCGGTTCGGCTACCGGCAGCAGAAGGCGGCTTCAGACGGCTTCCTGGTGGTCGTGGCGGGCGGTACGTCGCACGGGGTGGGCCTGGAGGCCCCGAAGGCCCTCCACGGCGTCATGCCGCGCGCCAAGGGCGTCGCACGGGCCGGCCTCGCCACGGTCAACCGGAACCTTTCTCCGTTCGTCTGGGGCGGCAAGCAGCGCTGGTTCGCCGAGCCGCCGCACATGCAGGTGTCGATCCTGTTCGTCCCCGCGGACGCCCCGGAGCCGAAGGTCGGCGACGAGCTGGTGGCCCATCTGCGGCACACCACCACGCAGTTCGACCGGCTCGTGGACCACTGAGCCCGGGCCAGGACAGCGAGAAGGCCGTACACGCGCCCCGCGTGTACGGCCTTCTTCGTGCTTCTTCATGGCCTTCCGACGGCGCGTTCACTCAAAGCGAACGGCCCTCGGTGGACGGCGTCTCCGCCCTTCCCCAGTCCACCTGAGGCCCCTCGAAGTGGGCGGCGTGCCGCGGCGGATGGGCTGCCGCGCCGAGCACGAAGACGTCCTGCGCGCCGTCGAGCACCCCGCCCGAGGGATCGTCGTCGCCCGACCGGCGCACCACGTCCCGCTCCGGCATGAGGACGTCCCGTACGACGACCGCGCACAGGTAGAGCGTGCCCGCCAGGTGCAGCACGATCGACCAGTGGTATCCGAGCGTCGGCAGGCCCTTGTGGGCGTCGCCACTGGTCGTGTAGGCGAGGTACATCCAGATACCCAGGAAGTACGCCACCTCGCCGGCCTGCCAGATCAGGAAGTCGCGCCACTTGGGCCGGGCGAGGACCGCCAGCGGCACCAGCCACAGGACGTACTGCGGGGAGTAGACCTTGTTGGTGAGGATGAAGGCCGCCACCATCAGAAAGGCCAGCTGGGCGAAGCGCGGCCGGCGCGGCGCGGTGAACGCCAGCGCGACGATGCCCAGGAAGCACAGCACCACCAGCACCATCGCGGCGGCGTTCACAAAGCCCGTGCCCGGCGGGTTGCTGGAGTTCTGCGCCCAGATCAGCCAGAACGACCCGAAGTCGACGCCGCGTTCCTGGCTGAACGTGTAGAACTTCGACCAGCCCTGGAAGGCGAAGAGCATCACCGGCAGGTTCACCACGAGCCAGGCGATCACCGCGCCGCCCACGGCCTGGGCGTACTCCCGCCACTTACCGGCCCGCCAGCACAGTACGAGCAGCGGGCCCAGCAGGAACACGGGGTAGAGCTTGGCGGCCGTGGCGAGACCCAGGAGGACACCGAAGGCAACGGGACGGCTCCGGGACCACATCAGCATCGCGGCGGCCGTGAGCGCCACCGCCAGCAGGTCCCAGTTGACGGTCGCGGTGAGCACGAAGGCGGGCGCCAGGGCGACCAGCAGACCGTCCCAGGGGCGCCGACGGTGGGTGCGGGCCACACAGACGGCGATAACGGCGGCGCACACCATCAGCATCCCGGCGTTGACGAACCAGTACCACTGCTCTTGGTGCTGGATGCTGCCGCTGTGCGGGGTCAGCCAGGACGCCACCTCCATGAACACACCGGTCAGCACCGGGTATTCGAGGTAACCCATGCCGCCGGACATGTCGTCCGGGAGTCTGTCGAAGTACGGCACGAGATGGTCGGCGAACCCGCGGCCCTGGTAGAGGTGCGGGATGTCCGAGTAGCAGGCCTTTGTGTACTGGCTGCTCGCGCCGAAGAACCAGGCGCTGTGGTAGCAGGGCGCCTTCTGGACCAGGCCGAGGGCGAACATGCCGATCGCCACGAGCGCGACAACCCGAACGGGGGTCCACCACGAGGTCCCGAGCAGGGCGCGTCGTCCCAGGGGCCCGCCGATCAGCTCACTGCCGGCCCGGGCGATCTCGTCCTCACTGGTCGGCCGCACCGGCTCTGCCGTGGCGGGCCGTAGGGGCTCGGGCTCGTGCATGCTCGCGGGCATCATCTCTGCACTGGGCATGAGGCACATCCTGCCGTACCTGTCCAGGAAAACGCCGAGGACCGCCGCACCTGGTGGGTGCGGCGGCCCATGTTTCACGTGAAACACCCTGCGCGCGCCATATGGCCGCCAACCGGTCAGACCCGATGGCTAACCAGTGGGACCGGCGAAGATGCCTCCGTTGCCGTTACCCCGGTTGTTGCCTCCGGGCCCGGACGTATCCGTGACGGAGGGCGACGGCGAGGTGCCTCCGGTGGTGCCGCCCGTGTCGGTGCCTCCAGTGGTGCCGCACTTCCAGCTCCAGCCGTTGCACGTCTGGCTCGCCGACGGCGAGGGCGACGTGAGCGTGTCACTGGGCGACGGGCTCGGCGAGTTGCTCGGCGTCTGGCTCGGCGTGATGCTGACGGTCGGGGTCGGGGTCGGGGCACCGGCCTCGTCCTGGACGTTGCCGATCGCGGTGGCGGCCGGGAAGCCGAGGTCGTTGTCTCCCTTGAGCGCGGCCTGCATGTATTCGGTCCACACCGATGTCGGGATGTCACCACCGTGGATGGAGGGGACACCGGCCGTGCCGTTCATGGACAGCAGCTCGTGGTCCTTCGGGTTCTCACGGAACATCGCCACCGAGGTGGACAGCTGCTGGGTGTAGCCGACGAACCAGGCCGACTTGTTGCTGTCCGTGGTACCTGTCTTGCCGGCCGCCGTACGGCCCAGGGCCTTGGCGTTCTGACCCGTACCGTTCTGGATCACGTTCTGCAGGACGTCCGTCACGTTGTTCGCCACGTTGTCCGGCATCGCCGGGGTGACCTGCGGCTTGGTGAAGCCCGGCAGCTGCTCGCCGTTCTTCTTCACCTCGGTCACCGAATACGGGTCCGCGTGCTGACCGGACGCGGCGAAGGTCGCGTACGCGTCAGCCATACGGATCGCACTCGGGGTCGAGGTGCCGATGGCGAAGGACGGATTGAGCGTGGAGAAGCTGTCCTTGAGGATGCCGGACGACTGGGCGACGTCCCGGACCTTCGACATCCCCACATCCATGCCGAGCTGGACGAACGGTGTGTTGATGGACTGCTCCATCGCCTTGCGCAGCGTGATGTAGCCCCACTTGTGGTCGCTCTCGTTGCGCTGGTAGAAGACCGAGCCGTCCTTCTTCAGAACCGGGCTGCCGTCCTGATTGAGCACCTTGAGATGGTCGTCGCCGTTGTACTTGCTCAGCGGGGAGACGCCCTGCCCGCCGGACCTGTAGGTCCCGTACTCCATGGCCGCGGCGAGCACGAACGGCTTCCACGTCGAACCGACCGGGACACCGGAGGTGTCGGCGTTGTTCGTGAAGTGGCCGTTCTCGTAGCCGTCACCGCCGTAGAGGGCCACGATCGCCCCGTCCTTGGGCACCACCGACGCCGCGCCGAACTGGACGTACTTGTCCAGGTCCCGGCGCTTTGGATCGATGCGGTCCTTCTGGACCTTCTTCACGGCCGCGGCCAGCTCGTTGACCTTGTCCTTCCGGAAGGTCGTCTTGATCTGGTAGCCGCCCTGGTCGAACTGGGCCTCCGTGATGTCGGAGTGCGCGAGAACGTACTTCTTCGCCGTGTCCACCAGGTAACTGATCTGGCCGGTCATGCCCCTGGTCGCCTTACGGCCGTCGGGCATGGGGTAATGCGCTTTGGCTTCCTGATACTGGGCGTCGGTCAAATGGTGATCGTTGTGCATCTGCTCGAGGATCCACGCCCAGCGGGCCTGCGAGCGCTGCGTGTTGGCCTGCTGTGTCGCCGACGGGTCGAGATCCGCGTTGCCCGCCGGGTCGAAGTACGTCGGGCCCTTGAGCAGCGCCGCGAGCACGGCGCACTGGCCCGGCGTGAGGTCCACGGCGTTCTTGCCGTAGTACGTCTGCGCGGCCGCCTGGATGCCGTACGCGCCCCGGCCGAAGTAGGAGGTGTTCAGGTAGCCCTGGAGGATCTGCTTCTTGTTGAGCTTCGTCCCCACCTTGATGGAGATGAACATCTCCTTGAACTTACGGGTGATGGTCTGCTGCTGGCTCAGGTACGTGTTCTTCACGTACTGCTGGGTGATGGTCGAACCACCCTGGGTCTGGCCGCCCCGCGCCATGTTGACCACGGCGCGCAGGATGCCCATGGGGTCGACGCCCGAGTCCTGGTAGAAGCTCTTGTTCTCGGCCGAGATCACGGCCCACTGCATGGCGTCGGGAATCTGGGAGATGTCGATGTTCTGCCGGTTGATGCCCGTGCCCGTGGCCACCATCTGCTTGCCGTCGGCCCAGTAGTAGACGTTGTTCTGGGACTTGGCCGCGTCGTTCTCGTTGGGGATCGAGACCATCGCGTAGCTGACGCCGACGAGCACCACCAGGCTGCCGACGAAGCCGATGAACAGCCCGGAGACGAGCTTCCAGGAGGGGATCCAGCGGCGCCAGCCGTACTTCCCGGCTCGGGGATAGTCGATGATCCGCTTCTTGCCGGGAGCGGTCGACGCACGGCCTCTGCCACGCCCGGGACCGGTCGGACCGCCGGGAGCACCACGCCGGCCACCCGGGCCCGCATTGTCGGCACCTCTGCGGCGGTTGCCTCTCTGCGCCGCCCGGCGGGCCTCGGCCCGGCTGCCGTAGGGACGCTCCTCACCTACCGGGCCACGGGAACCCGACCCATAGGAGTCGGCTGGAGATCCGGTGGCGCCTTGCGGTGCCGCACGGCGGCCGGAGGACGAACCGGGCTGGCCGCGTCGGGCCGCGGCACGTCCGCCTCCCTGCGGCTGCGGCGGTTTGCGACGGTGCTCGCTCATCGAACGATTACTCCTCGGGCAGGCGCACCCGTGCGCGCCTGGAACGGCGGCTGGTTTCCGGTCCCCCCGAAGTACGGATGTGGTCGGTTCTGCATTCACCCGTACCGCACCGGGGACGACGACGCTCCCCGGGCGTCACTTGGTTCCCGGTGGACTGCATGCCGCACAGACTACGCACCGCCAAAACCCGCCGAGCCCCGAAGTTCACCCCAAAACAGGCAACCCGCACCGTACGAATCGGTGATGTGACCCCGTTCACCACCGCCCCTCTTGTCGCTCGCGCAAGGCCGTTCTATCGTCATGATGTATCGAGTCGATACATCAGCGCGAGATAAAGACGCTGAAGGCACTGCGAGACCCGCGTGAGCGATCAGCGGGACCGAGAGGAGGCGACGATGAGCCGGCGTTCCGGCATCCTCGAGTTCGCCGTACTCGGCCTGCTGCGCGAGTCCCCGATGCACGGCTATGAGCTGCGCAAACGACTCAACACGTCCCTGGGCGTGTTCCGAGCGTTCAGCTACGGAACTCTGTATCCCTGCCTCAAGACGCTGGTCGCCAACGGCTGGTTGATCGAGGAGCCGGGCAGCACCCACGAGGACGCCGCTCCCCTCGCCGGACGCCGAGCGAAGATCGTGTACCGATTGACGGCAGAAGGTAAGGAGCACTTCGAGCAGCTCCTCTCGCAGACCGGCCCCGACGCGTACGAGGACGAACATTTCGCCGCACGCTTCGCCTTCTTCGGGCAGACGTCGCGGGATGTTCGCATGCGCGTACTGGAGGGCCGGCGCAGCCGCCTGGAGGAGCGCCTGGAGAAGATGCGCGCCTCCCTGGCGCGTACGCGGGAGCGCCTCGACGACTACACACTCGAGCTCCAGCGCCACGGGATGGAGTCCGTGGAGCGCGAAGTGCGCTGGCTGAACGAGCTCATCGAGAGCGAGCGGGCCGGGCGGGACCTGAAGGGTTCCGCGTCCGGGGGGTCCGCTCAGCAGGACACCACCACTGGATCGACGGGCGGCCTGCCCCGTCGCGGGGACACCCCCCGCACGGATACGCCCGGCGACACCGCCACGTGAGACCCACTCAGGGCCTCACTCGTACACACAGGGAGCAACCGGAATGGGTTCGGTTCGCGTAGCCATCGTCGGCGTGGGCAACTGCGCCGCCTCGCTGGTGCAGGGAGTCGAGTACTACAAGGACGCCGACCCGGCGTCGAAGGTCCCCGGCCTGATGCACGTGCAGTTCGGTGACTACCACGTGCGCGACGTCGAGTTCGTCGCCGCGTTCGACGTCGACGCCAAGAAGGTCGGCCTCGACCTCGCGGACGCGATCGGCGCCTCCGAGAACAACACCATCAAGATCTGCGACGTGCCCAGCACCGGTGTCACCGTGCAGCGCGGCCACACCCTCGACGGCCTCGGCAAGTACTATCGCGCCACCATCGAGGAGTCCGCGGAGGAGCCGGTCGACGTCGTCCAGATCCTGAAGGACAAGCAGGTCGACGTCCTGGTCTGCTACCTCCCGGTCGGCTCCGAGGACGCGGCGAAGTTCTACGCCCAGTGCGCCATCGACGCCAAGGTCGCCTTCGTCAACGCCCTCCCGGTCTTCATCGCCGGCACCAAGGAGTGGGCGGACAAGTTCACCGAGGCCGGTGTGCCGATCGTCGGTGACGACATCAAGTCCCAGGTCGGCGCCACCATCACGCACCGCGTCATGGCGAAGCTGTTCGAGGACCGCGGTGTCATCCTCGACCGCACGATGCAGCTGAACGTCGGCGGCAACATGGACTTCAAGAACATGCTCGAGCGCGAGCGCCTGGAGTCCAAGAAGATCTCCAAGACGCAGGCCGTCACCTCCCAGATCCCCGACCGGGACCTCGGCGAGAAGAACGTCCACATCGGCCCGTCCGACTACGTGGCCTGGCTGGACGACCGCAAGTGGGCCTACGTCCGCCTCGAGGGCCGCGCCTTCGGCGACGTCCCGCTGAACCTGGAGTACAAGCTCGAGGTCTGGGACTCCCCGAACTCCGCGGGTGTCATCATCGACGCCCTGCGCGCCGCGAAGATCGCCAAGGACCGCGGCATCGGCGGCCCGATCCTGTCGGCGTCCTCGTACTTCATGAAGTCCCCGCCGGTCCAGTACTTCGACGACGAGGCTCGCGAGAACGTCGAGAAGTTCATCCGCGGTGAGGTCGAGCGCTAGCTCGACAAGGCCGCGGAGCGCCAAGGCGCCTGAGGGCGATCACTCGCACCAGAACGCTCCTGCCAGGGCTGTGAAGGTCCCCGGGTCCCATGACCCGGGGACCTTCCGCATATGTGAGGCTGTGCCCCATGCCCGTCGTCCGTGACCTGCGCGTCCTGTTGCGCCTGCGGTACTTCCGACGCCTGCTCTCCATCCGCCTCCTGTCCCAGGGCGCCGACGGCGTCTACCAGGTCGCGCTCGCCGCGTACGTCGTCTTCTCCCCGGAGAAACAGACCTCGGCCACCGCCATCGCCTCGGCCATGGCGGTCCTGCTGCTCCCCTATTCGCTGGTCGGCCCGTTCGCGGGCGTTCTGCTGGACCGCTGGCGCCGCCGGCAGATCTTTCTCTACGGCAACCTGCTGCGCGCCCTGCTGGCCGCGGCCACCGCCGTGCTGATGGTCAGCCAGGTCCCGGACTGGCTCTTCTACGTCTCGGCGCTGTGCGTCACGGCCGTCAACCGCTTCGTCCTCGCCGGGCTGTCCGCGTCCCTGCCCCGCGTGGTGGACACCGAGCGTCTTCTGCTCGCCAACTCCCTGTCCCCGACGGCCGGAACACTGGCCGCGACCGCGGGCGGCGGTCTCGCCTTCGCCGTACGGCTTCTGGCGTCCGACTCCGACGCGGCGGTGGTACTCCTCGGTGCCTTCCTCTATCTGTGTGCCGGCCTGGCATCGCTGACCATGCCTCCCGCGCTCCTCGGTCCCGACCGGCAGCCGACACGACCGCACATGGCCACCGCCCTCGCCGCGACGGCACGCGAACTGCGGGCAGCCGTCCGTCATCTGGCCGCGCCGAGGCGCAGGGAAGCCGCATGGGCGCTGGCCGCGATGACGCTGATGCGCTTCTGCTACGGCGCGCTCCTCGTGCTTCTGCTGATGCTGTGCCGGTACGCCCTCTCCGCGAGTCCCGAGGGCGGGCTCCGGCTGCTCGGCCTCGCGCTGGCGCTGTCGGGTGCGGGATTCTTCGCGGCGGCCGCGGTGACGCCATGGGCGGCAGGACGCCTCAGGCCCGGGCGCTGGATCATGGTGTGTTCCGGCGCCGCCGCCGTACTGGAGCCCGCCCTCGGCCTCCCGTTCGCCACCGGGCCCCTCCTGGTCGCGGCCTTCGTCCTGGGGCTGATCACCCAGGGCGCAAAGATCGCCACGGACACGATCGTCCAGGCCTGCGTCGACGACGGTTTCCGCGGCCGGATCTTCTCCGTGTACGACGTGCTGTTCAACGTGGCCTTCGTGGGAGCGGCCGGAGTGGCGGCCCTGATGCTGCCCCCGGACGGACGCTCGGCAACGCTGGTCGTCACAGTCGCCGTTATCTACGGGGCGGTTGCTGCGGCTATGGCCCGCTTTGAACGCCGGTGAGTGTCACATCAAAGCCACAGAGGCCCCCTGAGCTACAGAAGTGTCAGTGGAGCCCGGTAACTTACGTGCGTCTTACGCGCCGCTTATGTGCGCTGCTCACCAACTCTCCTAGGGGGACCCACAAGTGACGACTCCGCCGCCCCAGGGCCAGAATCCATTCGCACAGGGCCAGCAGGCGTACGGCCAGCCCCAGGCTCCGTACCCTCCGCAGGGCGGCTACCCGCAGCAGCCGGGCCAGCCTGGGTTTCCCCAGCAGGGCACGGCACCGTATGCAGCAGTGCCTCCTCAGCGGCCGAAGCGCAACGTCAAGCTGTACGTGCGCATAGCCATCATCGTCGTCGGTCTTATCGCGGCGGCCGGCGGCTACCTCGGCAGCCACAGCGACGACACCCAGAAGCTGGCCGTCGGCGACTGCCTGACGAACAAGGGAACCGCCAAGGACCCGAACATCGAGCAGCTGGACTGCAGCGATCCGAAGGCGGACTACAAGGTGCTCAAGAAGGACGGCAGCACCAGCCTCGCCATGCTCGCCTGCCAGTCGGTCCAGGGAACGACCGCTGCCATCTCGTGGCGAGAAGGCAGCGACTCATTCGTTCTCTGCCTGGGAGACAACAAGAAGTAGCGCTTGAACGCGCCGAGGGGCGATGTTTCACGTGAAACATCGCCCCTCGG
>NZ_JBSFJZ010000075.1:0-31372 GCF_053598315.1 Streptomyces sp. NPDC001153 | reverse complement strand
GCGGTCATGGTTTCCTCCAATAGCACTTATGCGTGAATGCGGTGGCATCTACGGCATCTGCGGGTAGTCGCGAGTTCTGCGCTTTCGCGACCCCCCTCTGTGAGACAGATTGCCTCACAGACCATCTATGAGTCAACTTGTCTCACTGTGACCTGGGTCACAAGCTCTTCCAGCGCCCTATCGAGACCTCCCCATTCGGGGTCGCCGACTCCGGCGCTCGACAGTTCCATACATCGTATGGTACGAATTGTCTTGCTTCCATACGTTGTATGGAACCTTGCGCGGCGCCGCCGTTTCTGTGGCCTGTGCCGACCGTTGGCCGTCGGCCGGCCCTCAAAAGGGTGAATCACGCCGCCGCGCGCTCGACCACCAATGGCGCATCCATCACTCGCACCAGCAATCACTGGGAGCGGATTGCGCCCACCTGAAGGGAAAATCATGAGGAAGCTCACGAAGCGCTTCGCTCTTGCTGCCGCCTCCGCCGCGGTCGCGGGTGGAGCCGTTCTCGGTGCCGGTGGCACCGCCTCGGCCGCGACTCCTGCGTCCGAGCATGTCCAGCGCTCAGCCGTGAGTATCAAGACCGACGGCCACCGCTGGCACCGCGATGTCTCCTACCGGCACGACCACGAGTACAAGCACTGCCGGGACGACTACCGCGGCCGACAGCGCGACGACGGGGACAGGCACACCAATTGGGGCCGGCACGACCGCCACGTTCACCACTGCAGTTGGCATGACGAGTACCGCGGCTGGAAGCACGACAGGAACTACCGGTACGACCGCGACTGGAACCGGTACGACCGCAACTGGTATCGGAACGACCACGGCTCCTATCGGTACGACGGCGGCTCGAACCGCTACGACCACGACGGGAACCGAAACCGGTGACACTGACGCCGCTTGCGCCGCGTGCTCAGCCGGGCCCGTGGCTTGAACGCGCTTGAGGCGCCCGGTGGACGGGAGCGGGCTCAATTGGCCCCTTCTCGCCCACCGGGCGCCTCACGGCCTGTCCCGTAGAAACGAAGGAAGACCACGCATGACAGCCGCACGCACGGCTACCAGCAGATCCACTTCCCGCTGGCGCCACATATCCGGCTCGATGAGCCGCGCCGAGTGGGGCCGCGTCGCCGGAATGGGCGTCTTCATCGTCGGACTCCACGTCATCGGGTGGTTCACGCTGGTCGCGATCGTGGCGCCGGAGCACTACAGCCTGGGCACCAAAGGTTTCGGAATCGGCATTGGAGTGAGCGCCTACACCCTCGGCATGCGGCACGCCTTCGACGCCGACCACATCGCGGCGATCGACAACACCACTCGGAAACTGATGGAGGAGGGCCGACGTCCCTTGTCGGCCGGCTTCTGGTTCTCCCTGGGGCACTCCAGCATCGTGTTCTTCCTGGCGCTCTTGCTCTCCCTAGGTATCAAAGCCCTCGCCGGACCGGTACGGGACGACAACTCCGAGTTGCACCACGTAACCCAGGTGATCGGTACGACCGCCTCCGGGACTTTCCTCTACATCATCGCCGTCATCAACAGCATCATCCTGGCGGGTATCTGGGCAGTGTTCCGGCAGATGCGCTCGGGCCACTTCGACGAGGCCGCTCTGGAGCAGCAGCTCAACAATCGTGGCCTCATGAACCGCCTGCTGGGACGCGTGATGAAGTCGATCACCAGGCCCTGGCAGATGTACCCACTCGGCCTTCTGTTCGGTCTCGGCTTCGATACCGCCACCGAGGTCGCACTGCTGGTGCTGGCAGGCTCTGGAGCGGCATCCGGGCTGCCCTGGTACGCCATACTCTGCCTGCCGGTACTCTTCGCGGCCGGCATGAGCCTGCTGGACACCATCGATGGTTGTTTCATGAACTTCGCCTACGGCTGGGCCTTTTCCAAGCCAGTCCGCAAGGTCTACTACAACCTCGTCATCACTGGCCTGTCCGTCGCCGTCGCGCTGATCATCGGCACTGCCGAGCTGCTGGGCCTGCTCGCCGACAAGGCAGGCCTGCACGGCGCGTTCTGGGACTGGGTCGGCGGCCTGGACCTCAACATCATCGGCTTCGTCATCGTCGGCCTCTTCTTCGCCACGTGGGGTACTGCGCTGGCCGTGTGGAAGCTCGGGCGGATCGAGGAGAAGTGGAGCGCTGGGCTGCGGCCGGCCGAGCAGCAGGGCGACTGACGGCAATTGACACGTGTGCCCGGCGGATGCAGCCCCAACCGTTTCGCCGGAAGAGTGGACGGGGCCGCCGGCACAGCTGTGTCACCCAGTGGATGGGAGTCGGGCGAGGATACGGCTGAGGAACTCCTCGCCGGCGAGCTGGGCCACGACGCGTACCGGTACCGGTGTCCCAGCGTGTCGTGGCTGCCGTGCCGCCGGTGCGGAACGCCAGGTCTCGTAGCGCCAGGCCCAGTGCTGGGCGTCGGCCCCAAGGCGCGGAGTACCCCACCACGACGTCCCTCTGTCTCCCGGCACCCTCCTGGCCTCTGCACCGACGGACTCATCGAAATCCCCGGCAGCGACCACGAAACCGCCCTCGCCGATCTCGCGGCAGCGCTCTCCAAAGCCACCGGCCCGCTGGACGACGTCGCCGACACACGTCTCGCCCACGCCCAGCCATCAGGAGACCGCGCCGACGACTCGGCCCTCCTGTTGGTGAAGATCTACTGAGGCCCGCGTCGGCGCTGCCGCGGCGGCTGGACCTCGCCGGAGGGCGACAGCCGGGCCGCGCACCTGCGCAGGGGGATCAAGCGCGGTTGGGCCCGTACTTGGGGTCGAGAACGGCGACTGCCTTTTTGAGCTCTTCGCCGACGTCGTCGAGACGATCCGCTTCTGCGGGGTCGATCGCTGCACTGATCGCCGCTATCGGACTGCCGTCGGATGCCAACAGGGGCGTGGCCACGGCAAAAGCGTCCTTGAACGTGACTCCGCGGTTGAAGGCGAGTCCGCGGGAGCGGATCTCGGGCAGCTCCGCGAGGAACTGCCGGACCTCTCCTGCCTGCTCGGCACTGGCCAGCTCCAGGAGCCGGTACATCTCCTCGTCGGGGACATGGGCGAGCAGCGTCTTGCCGGCAGCGGTCGTGTAGAGGGGGCGGCGGGCGTGGGTGCGCGCGACGAAGGTCAGGCCCGGTGACTCCTGACCGGCGTGGTCGGTGTAGACGAGGGCGTCCCCGACGCGCACCCCGGCGAGGACGGTGCAGCCGAGGACCTTGCTCAACTCGGCCAGGAAGTTGTGATCGAGTGAAAGGGCGGCCAGCTTGTTCGCGCGTGCGGCGAGGACGAAGGGCCCTGGTCCGAGGTGGAACCGGCGGTCGTCCTCGATGAGATAGCCGCGTGCGAGAAGGCCGTTGGTCAGCTCCTGAACGGAGCTCTTCGCCGCGTCCAGGGTGGCTGCGAGCTCAGCCAGCGTCACGCCCCGCGGGCTCAGGGCCACGGCTTCGAGGATCCCGATCACTCGGTCAACCGTGCGATGCGGGCGGACGGGCATGCGCTGATGCTAGCACCGCCCTCCGAAAAAGGTCCGTGCAGGCGTCTTGTCAGAGAGACGTGGATCACCGTAGCTTCCCTGCATCCGGAAATACGTCTCGGCATCCGTAAATACGTACGCCCTCGGCGATCGCATGTCCCGGAAGATCAGCAATCGCACCGGAAGGCCCCAAAACATGACCGCATCCGTCTCTCCCGGCGTAGCCGCCACCGGCAGCGGTGCCCCGCTGCCGGTGGTCGCCCTGTCGCAGGGTGAGCTCCTGACCGTCAACATCGACCAGATCCCGCTGCTCAAGGACGCCATCGCCCCCGGCGTTCACATCCAGCCGCTGCGCCTGGACCCCGAGCGCGGCGAGTGGGTCGTCCTGGGCATCCTGTCGCCCGGGGCCAGGCTGCCCCTGCACTACCACACCGGCCCGGTTCAGGTGTGGACGATCCAGGGCCGCTGGCTGTACAGCGAGTACCCCGACCAGCCGCAGACCGCGGGCTCCTACCTGTACGAGCCCGGCGGCTCGGTGCACACCTTCTACTGCCCCGAGGACAACACCGAGGACACCGTTGCCCTGGCATGGATCGAGGGCGCGGCAGTCAACTTCAACGAGGACGGCACCTTCCACTCGATCATGGACGCCGTTTCCGCTCAGCACCGGACCGAGACCGTGTCGGCGGCGCAGGGCACCGGACCGGTCCCCTACATCCGCGGCGGCGCCGTCGGCGTCACCAACTCCTGATCGCAAAGGGGGATGGCCGGCGTTGGACGGCGTCCGGGTCCTGGAGCTGGGCCGAACGTCTGCTTGGAGTGACCCGACCGTCCCGCCGGAACCGCCCCCGAGTTCGCCGGTCCCAATCTAGGAGTCAGCCATGGCGTCGCTCATGTTCACAATGCTTCTGCCGCTCACTCTCGGGCTGGTGATGTTCGGCCTGGGTCTGACATTGACGGTCGCCGACTTCGCCCGGGTGCTGAAGTACCCGAAGGCCGCGGCCGTGGCCTTGACCTGCCAGATCGTCGTGCTCCCCGCGGTCTGTCTCGGAATGGTTCTCGCGTTTCGTCTGCAGGGCGCGCTGGCGGTGGGCGTGATGCTCCTGGTGGCCTCCCCGGGCGGCATCACGGCAAACCTGTTCAGCCATCTCGCCGGTGGCGATGTCGCGCTGAACATCACGCTGACCGCCATCAACTCCCTGCTGGCCGCGTTCACGCTGCCGGTCGTCGTCGCGCTGGCCACGTGGAGATTCCTGGGAGACGAGGCCTCGATCGGTCTGCAGTTCGGGAAGTTCGTCCAGGTGCTGGCCATCGTGCTGGTCCCGGTCGCCATCGGGGTCTGGACACGTCATCGGTTCAGCGCCTGGGCAGATGCCATGCGTCAACCCGTCAAGATTGCCTCGGCGTTGGTGCTGGCGCTGGCGACGGTCGGCGCCCTCACGCAATCCTTCGACGTCTTCGCAGCGAACATGGGCAGGCTCGGCGGAATCGACCTGTTGCTCTGCGCGCTGAGCCTGACCATCGGCTACGTCGTGACTCGTCTCTTCCGGGTCGGCCGCCGCCAGTCGATCGCCTCGGCGATGGAGATCGGCCTCCACAACTCCACGCTGGCCGTCATTGTCAGCCTCTCGGTGATCGGCGACGAGGTGATGGCCGTCCCCGCGGCTCTCTACGGAGTCCTGATGTTCGTGCCGGCGGGCCTCGCCTCCTATCTGTTCTCCCGGCGCACCGAGCCGATCGTTGCGCCGGTTCCGGTAGAGGGGCCGTAGTCCGGCTCCCGCCGAAACCTGACAGCACCGTCCATACCGCATGCACTCACATGGAAAGGCTCGAAAACATGACCGCATCCGTCTCTCCCACCGTGGCCACCACCCGCGGCGGCGTCCCGCTGCCGTTGGTCGCTCTGCCGCAGGGTGAGCTTCTGACCGTCAACGTCGACCAGATCCCGCTGCTCAAGGATCTCGTCGGCCCCGGCATTCACATCCAGACGCTGCGCCTGGACCCCGAGCGCGGCGAGTGGGTGTTCCTTGCCACCTTGGCACCCGGTTGCAAGCTGCCGCTCCACTACCACACCGGTCCGGCTCAGGTGTGGACGATCCAGGGCCGCTGGCTGTACCACGAGTACTCCGACCAGCCGCAGACCGCGGGCTCCTACCTGTACGAGCCCGGCGGCTCGGTGCACACCTTCTACTGCCCCGAGGACAACACCGAGGACACCGTTGCCCTGGCCTGGATCGAGGGCGCGCAGGTCAGCTTCAACGAGGACGGCACCTTCCACTCGGTCATGGACTCCGTGACCCTCCAGCACCTGACCGAGACCGGGGCGGCGGCGCAGGGCACGGGACCGGTCGGCTACATCCACGGCGGCTTTGCCGGTCCGAACAAGTCCTGATCGGCAAGGGAGCAGCCATGCGAACGGCGTTCGACGGCATCCGGGTCCTGGAACTGGGTCAGATCTACAACGGCCCCTACTGCGGGCTCCTGCTCGCACAACTGGGCGCCGACGTCATCAAGGTCGAGCCACCCGGCGGTGAGCCACTGCGCTTCCGCTCGCACGAGCCCATCGAGTCCCACGAGTTCGTGATGCTCAACTCCAACAAGCGCAGTGTGGTCCTCGACTTGAAGACCGACGCCGGTCGCCAGGCGCTCCTCGATCTGGTCGGGACCGCCGACGTGCTCATCGAGAACTACGCGCCGGGCACGATGGAGCGCCTCCAGCTCAGCCCGGAGCGGCTCCTCGAACACAACCCGCGTCTGGTCGTGGCCTGCGGCAAGGGCTACGGGTCCACGGGCCCGTACGCCCACATGTCGGCCATGGACATCACCGTGCAGGCGATGTCCGGAAGCGCCTCGGCCACCGGAGTGCCCGACGGGCCGCCGACCAAGGCCGGCGCCGCGTTCGTGGACTTCTCCGGCGGCATCCACCTGTTCGGGGCGATCAGCGCGGCCCTGTTCCAGCGCGAGCGCACGGGACGGGGGCAGATCGTCGAGGTCTCGATGCACGACACCATCTACCCGATGCTGGCATCCAGCCTCGGCGGCCTGCACAACCACCCCGACCGGCAGCTTCCCGAGCGCACCGGGAACCGGCACACGGGTATGGCGGTCGCGCCGTACAACATCTACCGGACCAGCGACGGATGGCTGGCGATCATCTGCATCGCCGAGCGGCACTGGCGCGGCGTGGCGACCGCGCTCGGCCGGCCCGAGCTGATCGACGACCCCAGGTTCCGCACGCAGAAGGACCGGGTCGCCCACATCGACGCGGTAGACGAAGAGGTCTCTTCCCGCACCAGGACCCGGACGCGTGCCGAGCTGGTACGGGACCTGCAGGCCGCCGGGGTGCCCTGCGCGCCGGTGAAGTCGATCCGCGAGGTCGACTCCGACGAGCACCTGATCCAGCGCGGCATGATCCAGTACGTCGAGCACCCGGCCCGGGGCCGGGTGCCGGTCCCAGGATGCCCTCTGAGGCTCAGCGACTCACCGGTGGACCCGCTGCGGGCCGCGCCGCCGCTGGGCCGGTCGACACGGGAGGTTCTCGCGGAGCTTCCCGGCCACGCGAATGCGGCCGGCAAAGCCGGCACCCAGATCAACGGTGAGGAGCCCAGGCATGTTCACACCTGAACCCGGCACTCCGCTGGCGGAGTACTACGCCCAGAACCAGCCGCGGACCGGAGCCGTCCTCACACGCCGGAGCCTCGGCACGCTGGACGCAGTGACCATCGGCCGCTACGCACTGACCATCGGCGCCACGGACCCGGTCCACTACGACGCGGCGGCCGCACGCTCGGCCGGGTACGCGGATGTCGTGGCGCCACCGAACATGCTCGCCGCGATCGTGGAGTGGGGCATCGGCACCCTGGAGGCCCAGCTCCAGCCCGACGGAACCCCCGTCGGCGGTGACATACCCCTCGGTGACGGCGACCTGGGGCTGCGCGTGATGGGCGCCGGCGAGGAGATGGAGCTGGTCTCTCCCGTGACCGCGGGGACGGAGGTGGTTCTCGAGGCCACCCTGGAGGCGGTCACCCCCAAACAGACCCGCTCCGGCACCGGCGTGTTCGTCACCACCATCAACACGTTCATGTCCGCCGAGGGTGCCGTCCTCAATCGCAACCGGCGCACCGTCGTACTGCGCAACCCCTTGCAGGAGTCGTAATGTCCATCAGCTTCCAGGCCGGGGACATGCTCCCCCGGCTCAAGCACACGGCCACACCCTTTCAGCTGTTCCGCTACAGCGCGGTCACCTGGAACCCGCACCGCATCCACTTCGACGACCGCTATGCACGCGAGGAGGGTCACGGCTCTGTCGTGCTGCACTCCCACCTGCGGGCGGCGCTCGCCCTGCGCTGCGTCACCGAGGGTCTCGGACCGGAGTGGCGCGTGACGAAGGTCGCCTACCGCCTGCGCAAGCCCGCCTATGCGCCGGCCAACTTGGTCTACACCGCCCGGGTGACGCAGGTCGAGGGCGACCGCATGACCCTCGAGCTTGTCGAGGAACACCCCTCCGGCGAGGTGGGGTTCGAAGGGACGGTACGGGTCAGCAGGACCGGGGGCGAGAACACCGGCGGTCTTGGTACCTCTACACCGAAAGAGTCGGCATGACGTCAGCATCAGTACCGGGGCAGCGTCCCCTCCGCGTCGGAAACTGCTCCGGGTTCTACGGCGACCGCGCATCGGCCATGGCCGACATGGCCCGAGCGGGCGGCATCGACGTACTCACCGGTGACTACCTCGCCGAGGTCACGATGCTGATCCTCGGCAAGGCGCGCGCCAAGGACAGCACGAAGGGCTACGCGACCACCTTCCTGCAGCACCTCGACGCGGCGCTCGAGCACCTCGTCGCGAACGGGATCAGGCTCGTGGTCAACGCCGGAGGACTCAACCCCGCCGGGCTGGCCGCCGCGACCCGTGAACTGGTCGCACGCCACGGTCACGACCTGCGGGTCTCCCACATCGAGGGCGACGACGTCTTCGGCAGCCTCGACGGTCTGCGGCAAGCGGGCCATATCCTGCCCCACCTGACGACCGGTCAGCCGCTGTCGGACTGGCCGCACCAGCCGCTGACGGCCAACGCCTACCTGGGCGGATTCGGCATCGCGCGCGCCCTCCGCAACGGCGCCGACATCGTCGTCACCGGCCGCGTCACCGACGCCTCGTTGGTCGTCGGGCCGGCCGCCTGGTGGTGGGGATGGACGCCTGACGACCACGACGCCCTGGCCGGCGCGGTCGCCGCCGGACACATCATCGAATGCGGGCCACAGGCGACCGGCGGCAACTTCTCCGGGTTTCGTACCGTGCCCGACCTCGTGGAGCCGGGGTTCCCGATCGCCGAGATCGCCGCGGACGGCTCCTCGGTGATCACCAAGAACCCGGGCACCGGCGGTGTGGTCACCCATGACACGGTCACCGCCCAACTGCTCTACGAGATCGGTGAGCCCGCCTATCTCAACCCGGACGTGACCGCCCACCTGGACACCGCCACGCTGACCGGCCTCGGAGAGGACCGCGTCCGGATCAGTGGCGTGCGGGGCTCGGCGCCACCCGAGACGACCAAGGTCGCGATCACAGGGGTGGGAGGCTGGACGAACAGCGCGATCCTCGCGCTCACCGGCACGGACCTCGACGCGAAGGCCGCCCTGGTCGAGCGATTCGTCCAGCGCTACGCCGAGGCCGCCCGTGGGCTCGACGCGGTCGCCGTCGAGCGCATCGGGCAGGCCCAGCACGACCCCGACACCCAGAACGCGGGAACCGAGCTGCTCAGGATCACCGTGCAGGGGACGCAGCAGGCCGCCGGGCGCGCCTTCTCCTCGCGCGTGGTGGAGCTGGCTCTGTCCAGCTACCCCGGGCTGTACGCCCTCGGCCCTCCGCAACCGGGGTCCGCGTTCGGTGCCTACTGGCCCGCACTGCTCGACCAGCGGACGCTCCATCACACGGTCCATCACCACGACGGCACGACGGAGACCATCGCCCCCGGCAACCCGGACGACACCGGTGGCGAGGTGACGCCGCGGGCCGAGCCGGCGCTCGCGCAATCGGTGCCTGCACCGCGGACGGACGAACTCATCGTCGCCCCACTCGGTGAGATCGTGCACGCCCGCTCCGGCGACAAGGGCGGCGACGCGAACCTCGGCGTCTGGGTACGCGACCGTGAGGCATGGGACTGGCTCAAGTCCGCCCTCACCATCGACGAGGTGCGGCGCCTCCTTCCCGAAACGCGCGAACTGGAGATCTCACGCTACGAACTCCCCCACCTGGGCGCGGTCAACTTCCTCATTCGAGGACTGCTCGGGACCGGCGCGACCTCGACACTGCGGCTGGACGCGCAGGCCAAAGCGCTCGGCGAATGGCTGCGCTCACGGAGCATCAAGGTGCCGCGATCTCTGGTGCGATCCTGAGCGAGCCATGACCGAAGCGGCGGAGAAACCGTGCGTCGAGCGGAGCCTGTGGCAACCGCTCCTCTCTGTCGGTTGCTGTCGCGGACCCGTGCGACGTGGTGTTCCACGCCGGCGATCGCGGCGTCCGTCGCACAGCTGAACATGCCCAGACGGTCGTCGAGATGACGACACCACGTGTCGGAGGCCACATGTCCGTGGACGATCAGCCCATCCCCCGCGCCCGCGGCCCCACCCCCGCCTCTTTCCCCGCCGCAGCCGCGGCACTGAACACGATCCACGAGGCCTTGCACACCGCCCGGACCAGCTCGGAGCAGAGACGCTCGCCGCGCTCCTGCTGCTCCGCGAGGTACGCGGTCAACTCGCCGGATGGGAACCGGGCCTGATCGAAGCGGCTCGGCACGCGGGCGTCAGCCAGCCCGACTTCGCCCACCCCCTCGGCGTCTCCAGCCGCCGGGCCGCCGAACGCCGCTACCTGCGCATACGCCCCGGACAGCCCGGGTCCACGGGCGAGCAGCGGATACAGACCACCCGCGACCGCCGCGCCTCCGACCGCATCATCACCGCCTGGGCCCGCGCTAATGCTGCGGACCTACGCCGACTCTCCGGCCAGATCACCGCGCTCACCGACCTCCCCGCCACCGCCCGCACCCCGCTCGCCGACCTCACCACCGCCCTCGCCGACAACGACGCGGCCGCCCTCGTCGGCCCCCTCACCGCTGCGTACGCACACCTTGCGTCCGACCACCCTGACCTCGCGGCGCGCGTCAATGATGTCGCCCGCCACACCGACCGACTTCGCCGACGCAGCGCCGACCAGCGCCGGTACCGAGCGTGACGTCCGCGCCCTCGGGGTCTCCCCGCCGCGGCGTGAGGGGGTTGTCCTCGCGACCTCCCCGGTCGAAGTGCTGCCACGCTGTCGGCGGCGTGCCGCGCCTGGGCGCCGGCACTCACGAGAACACCGGCGCCCACGGCATGGCACCTCTACTTCCGAGCCGACCACCCTCGGGTGCTCGGACTTCGATCCCGCGCGACCATGCGGCCAGTGCCGTCAGGCCCAGGCGACGGCGTCCTCAGCGGGCACGCGGGGCAGTCGCGGGAACCACGGGTCGGCTCCGGGGTGACCGATGTTGACCACCAGATGCGAACGCCAGCTGGTACCGGCGAAGAACTCCTCGTCCACGCCGGCCGTGTCGAACCCCGCCATGGGACCGGCCGCCAGCCCCGCCGCGCGCACCGCGAGCAGGAAGACCCCGGTCTGCAGCGCCGAGTTGTAGGACGCGATGGTCTTGCGCTTCTCGGTCTGGTCGGCGAACGCCGCTCGCAGCATCTCGCCGCGGGCCGGGAAGACGGTCGGCATCAGGTCGTGGAAGTCGACGTCGTACGCGAGGATCGCCACGGCAGGCGCACTGAGGGTCTTGGCCCTGTTGCCCTCGTCGAGATGCCGGACCAGTCGCTCCTTGCCCTCACGGGTGCGCACGAAGAGGACACGCAGAGGCTGGCCGTTGGCTGCGCTCGGCGACCAGCGGGTGAGCTCCCAGACCGTGGCGAGTTCGTCGTCGGTGACAGCTGTAGCGGCGAAGGTGTTTGCGGTGCGGGCTTCGGTGAAGAGGATCTTCCGCCCGGCATCGTCAAGGACATCGAGGGGCTGTTGTTCGCGGTCGGTGATGCTCACGGTTTCTCTCTTGCTTCGGTGTGGGGATGGTGTGGTGTCGGGGCAGGGTCTCCGCTCCGACGGTCATGTGTGGTCTGTCGACCGCTTGTTGCGCTCCGCGCCCAAACGGGCGAAGTAGGCGATCAGTTCGGGGTTGTCGACGGCTCCGGGGTTGAGGACCTGCTCGGCGGCAGCGCCTTGGAGGAGCCGCTTGACGGGAACCTCGAGCTTCTTGCCGGTTCTCGTGTGGGGCAGGGCCGGTACGGCGAGGATCTCGTCGGGAACATGGCGGGGTGAGGCGCCTGTGCGGATCGCGTCGCGGATCCTGTCGCGCAGAGCATCGTCCAGGACGGTCCCGTCGGCGAGGACCACGAAAAGCGGCATCCAGTAGCCGCCGTCGGGTTCCTCCGCACCGATGACGAGGGCCTCGCTGATCTCGGGGAGGCGTTCGACGATGTCGTGGATGTCCGCGCTGCCCAGGCGCACGCCGTTCCGGTTGAGGGTGGCATCGGAGCGGCCGTGGACGACGACCGAGCCGTGGGAGGTGTGGGTGATCCAGTCGCCGTGCCGCCATACGCCCGGGTAGGCGCCGAAGTAGGCCTCGCGGTAGCGGCTGCCGTCGGGGTCGTTCCAGAAGTACAGCGGCATCGACGGCATGGGCCGGGTGACGACGAGTTCGCCGACCTGGTCGCGCACCGGCGTGCCCTCGGAGTCGTAGGCGGCCAGTGCCACGCCCAAGTTGGGGGCGGACAACTCCCCTGCCCAGACGGGGGTCGTGGGCGCGCTTCCGGCGAAGCCGGAGACGACGTCCGTGCCGCCGCTGGTGGACGCCAGTTGGATGCCTTCGCCCACGTGGTCGCGGACCCACGGGTAGGTGGACGCGGGCAGGGCGGAGCCGGTGCATCCCATGACGCGGACGGCGGACAGGTCGTGCGCGGAGGGTTCGATGCCCAGTTTGGCCATGGCCAGCAGGTACTGGGGGCTGGTGCCGAAGACGGTGACCCTGTGGCGGGCCGCCTGCTCCCACAGTGCCTCCGGGCGTCCCACCGGTGCGGGGCTGCCGTCGTAGGTGCAGGTGGTGGCTCCGGTCAGCAGGGTGGAGACGACCAGGTTCCACATCATCCAGTGGGTGGTGGTGTACCACAGCAGCCGGTCCCCGACGCCCAGGTCGCAGTGCAGGCCGAGGGTCTTGAGGTGCTCCAGCAGGACGCCGCCGTGCCCGTGGACGATGCCTTTGGGCAGCCCGGTGGTGCCGGAGGAGAACACGACCCACAGCGGGTGGTCGAACGGCACCGGGGTGATGGCGAGGTGTTCGACGCGGGTGGCCGCTTCCTCCCAGGCAACCACCAGCCCCGAGGGTTCGTCCTCGGGCCAGGTGAGGCCCACGTGGTCCACGAGCACCGTGCCCTTCAGCGTCGGCAGGGCGGCGGCCAGCTCGAGCGAGGCGGTACGGCGGTCGTGCGTGGTCCCGTTGAAGAGGTAGCCGTCCGCGGTGATGAGCACGGCCGGTTCGAGCTGGGCGAAGCGGTCGGCTGCGGCCTTGGGTGCGTAGTCCTGGCCGCACACCGACCACACCGCGCCCAGGCTGGCCGTGGCGAGGAAGGCGATGATGGCGTGGGGCGTGTTGGGCAGGTAGCCCACCACCCGGTCGCCCTGTCCGACGCCCAGGTCGCGCAGGGTGGCGGCGACCGAGGCGACCTGGGCGCGCAGCTGCCGGCCCGTGATCTCGTAGCCGGCTCCGGTCTCGTCCAGCGCGGTGATCGCGGGCGCGTCCGGGTGCAGTTTGCGCACCGCGTGGTGGGCGTAGTTGAGGGTGGCGCCCGGGAACCAGCGTGCGCCGGGCATGGTGTCCTCGGCCAGCACGTTTTCGTACGGAGTCGTCGCGTCGATGTCGAAGTACTGCCACACCGCCTCCCAGAACCCTTCGAGGTCGGTGACGGACCAGCGGTGCAGAGCCTCGTAGTCGGTGGGTTCGTCAACTCCCTCTGCGCCCTGGTGACGTGCGGTCCACCGGGCGAAGTCCGCGATGCGGCTGCGGGCGGCCGCCTTCGGGTCGGGAGTGAAGAAGGGGGCCGGGTACGGCGTGGGGTGCGGGGTGGTCATGGTGTGCTGCTCCTCGGCGGGGGAACGGCCCGGGCATCAGGCGTACGGCGGCCCGTGTACAGCAGGGGAGCCCAGGCGGCGGTGCCCGTGAAGTCGCCGGTGCCGGCGGGGACGGTGTCCATCACGACACGATCCGGACGCAGCAGGACGGCGTCCGAGCGGCCGCCTGCCAGCCAGGCGGACAGCGTGCCGTCGTCGCCCAGGTCGTCGACGTGGATCGGGGGTGCGCCCAGGGCGGTGGCCACGGCCGTCATCCGCGCTGTGGGCGGTACAGCGGTCAGGACGGCGAAGGAGTTCCCGAGGACGTCATCGAGGCGGACCGGCCCGCCGTCGTGGCGTACCCAGGGCTGCGGGCAGAAGGTTCCGGCCAGTGCGCGGCCGGCCGGCCGGGGGCGGCGCCGTACGAGTGGGCCGGCGGTCAGGGCGGGGCTGAGGTCACGGCTCACTGCCGCGGTCACGCCGGGGATGCGGCAGGCCGTTCCCACGACGGCCCGACGGAATGCCGCACCGCGGCCCTGGCCACCGGTCATGGCCCAGCCCACGGCGACCGCGACGCGGATCAGGTGGCGTGCGTGCGGCTTGCGTTCGTGCTCATAGGTGTCCAGCAGTCCGTCGTGTGCGCCCTGTCGCAGGACGCGGGCGAGTTTCCAGGTGAGGTTGTAGGCATCGCGCAGGCCGGCGCACAGGCCCTGCCCGACGAAGGGAGGAGTGAGGTGAGCGGCGTCGCCCAGCAGAAACACCCGGCCCTGGCGCCAGCGGTCGGCGAGGCGGGCCCGGAAGGTGTACTGCGCCTGCCGGATCACCTCGAAGTCCGCGCCCTCTGGGCCGTCGGACGGCAGATCCACCCAGGGGGCGACCAGCTCGCGCAGGCGCTCCCGGCCCTCCGCGCCGTCCAGGCGCTCGTCGTCGTCCAGCCGGAACTCCCAGCGGTAGCGGTCCTCGCCGACCCGCATGTAGGTGGCCGGGCGGGTGGCGCAGCAGATCTGCTCGGCTCCCTCCCAGCTGTTCACCCGGCGGCTGGTGCGCACGTCGATGACCCGCCAGCTCTCCTCGAAGTGCAGGTCCTCCCAGACGGCGCCGATGGCCTCCCGGGTGAGGCTGCCCGCACCGTCGCAGCCGAGGACGGCGTCGGCCCAGAGGTGCTCCTCCTCGTCGCTGCCGTCGCGGCGGAAGGTCACCCGCACCGGAGCCGTCCCATCGGCGGGCTGCGTGACGGACACAGCCTCCACGCCGCCCCACAGCTCGCACTCGGGGCGGCGCGCCAGGGCGCCCCTGAGCAGGCGCTCCAGTTCGGGCTGGTCGAACATGTTGGTCTGCGCGAAGCCGTGGTGGCCCTGCAGGGATCGCGGGAACTCGGTGATCAGGCGGCGCCGGGGATCCAGGAGCCGCAGGCCCGGTGCCGGGCGCGAGACGGCTGCGAACTCCTCGTGGATTCCGACGCTCTGCAGGATCCGGCAGATCTCGTCGTCCGCGACGACGGCGCGTGGCAGGGGGTAGATGTCCCGGTGGCGTTCGAGGAGCAGGCTGTGCACTCCGTGCCGGGCGAGCAGCAGGGCGGCCGTGACCCCGACCGGTCCCGCGCCGATGATCACCACCGGTCTCCGGGTTGCTGCGCTCACCTCGCGTCCGCCACAGCGGTCCGCTGCTCACCGAGGTTGATCCGCCCGTCCGGGGTGGCGATCGTGGCGGTGATGAGGTCACCGTCGCGCAGGTAACGCGGGTTCTTGGCCTGGCCCTTGAAGAACGCCTTCCACCTCGCCGCGGGCGGCAGCAGCGCACTGATCTTCGCGACCGGCGCGGGCGGGGCCTTCAGAGCGGTGCCGCCGGGGGTGCCGGTGAGCAGCAGGTCGCCCGGGTCGAGGGTCTGGAATCGGGCGAGCAGGGTGAGCGCCTGCGCGGGCCGCACGATCATGTCGGCGAGCGTGCGGTCCTGACGCGGTACGCCGTTGACGTTCAGCCGCAGCCGCAGGTTCAGCAGATGGGCGAAATCCTCGGGCTCCAGCAGGGCCAGGTACGGGCCCGTCGGCGTGAAGGTCGGGTACGACTTGCTCTCGTAGAACTGGGTCTTGGTCAACTGGACGTCGCGGGCGCTGACGTCGTTGGTCAGGACCAGGCCGGCGACGTAGCGCGGGAGGTCCTGCTCGTCAACGACGGTGCCCACCGGCAGGGGTGCGCCCATGACGAGGCCGAGTTCCACCTCGTAGTCGAGGAACTTCACGTGCGACGGGCGGACGATGGTGTCGTGGGGACCACTGACCGAGCCGGACGCCTTGCGGAAGAAGGTGGGCGGGATGTCGCCGGTGAAGCCGGAATCCTTGGCGTGGCTGCGGTAGTTGACCATCTGGGCGACCACCCGGCAGGGGGTGGTGACCGGGGGTAGCGCGACCATGTCGACGACGGGTGTGCCGCTGTCGGTGGAGGCGGCGGCTTCGCTGACCGCGTCCCGGTCGGCGAGCAGTTCCGCGGTGGTGACGGCCTTGGTCTCGATGCGGACGGCGCGCTCGTTTCGGACGGCCCACCAGCCGTCGGGGGTGCGCAGCACGTTGGTGCTCATGAGCTCATCGCTTTCATCAGGCCCAGCAGGCGTGCGGGGTCGAGTTCGTTGTCGTCGCGCAGGGCCCTCATGACCTGGCGCAACTTGGCCGGGGACGGGCTCGCGCCCAGGAAGTCACGCGTGACCGGCGGCCCCCACTGGGCCAGGCCGCTCGCCGACATCGGCGCCCAGCCGGGTTCCAGGTCGCAGGAGAACAGGTCGCCGTCGGCGAAGTGCTCCAGCATGAAGTGGTCGGGGTCGCGCCAGTAGTCGAAGAGCTGGCTGCCCTGGATGTGCCGACCGATGCCCCAACTGCGCTTGTAGCCGCGCTCGGCGAGGTACTCGCCGCCGGCGGCGATCGAGTCGAGGTCGGTGACCTGGTAGGCGGAGTGGACGTATCCGGTGCCGGGCCCCAGGTGCAGGGCGAGTGTGTGGTGGTCGACCGCGAGGCTGCCCTGGTCACAGCGGATGAATGCCATGGTCGGCCCGCGCTGGCGCTGCCCGTCCAGGAACAGGAAGTCGGACACGATCATGCCGAGGGTGTCCAGGTACCAGTCCAGGGTGCGGATGAACGACCTTGTCTCCAGCACCACATGACCGAGGCGTTGAATGCGCGACGGCTCGCGCGGGGGCCGCTGGGTGGTGTTCGTACGACGGTGGTCCGTGCCGAAGTTCAGGATCAGCGGCTCCTGCTCGGGCAGCGCGGGCAGCTGCTCGCCGCAGTGCACGACGCGGACCGGGAGGCCAGAGGGGTCGAGCAGGGAGACCGACTTCCCTCCGCCCGGGACATTGATGTCCCGAACGGTATTGCCGGTGGCTGCGGCCAGCCGGTCGAGGTCGGTGCGCTCGGCCGCGCGGAACGCCGGCCCGACGAAGCGGGACGCATGCCCACGCCGGATGACCATGCAGGGTGGGCCCGCGAAGGTGCCGCGCAGCCAGAGTGCCTCCTCGGTGCGTGCGGCGATCGCGAACCCGAAGTCGCGCGCGAAGACCTCGGCCCGGTCCAGGTCCGGCTTCTCGAACTCCAACCAGGCCAGGTCCGTCACCTTGATCACGGGGTTCTGGGACCGGCCGGGATGTTCGCCGCGAAGGGCCCCCTGCTCGCTGTGGAGGTCTTCGTGAGGTGTCGGCGGAACGGCCTTGTTAACGGAGGTGTGGGACATGGTGTCCTCCAAGCAACACTGCTGTAATGAGGAAATCATCAGCTTTGCCGAACCTCATCGTCAATAGGCTGAAGCCGAAGAATTGAGGATCTCATCAGTAATGGCACACCCATCGCAACGGTTGTTACACTCGCCGTATGCCGACGTCAGCCCCGCCCAAGAACCGCTTCGAGCGCCGCCGCGCCGAAACCCGTCACGCGCTCGTCCGGGCGGCGCGGCAAATCCTGGCGGAGACCGGGGACACCAGCGCCAGCATCCAGGCCATCGCCGAGCGCGCGGACGTGGGTTTCGGCTCCTTCTACAACCACTTCGAGTCCAAGACGGAGCTGTTCGACGCCGCGGTGACGGACGCCCTGGAGGAGTTCGGACAGCTCATCGACGAGCGAGTGGAAGGGATCGACGATCCGGCCGAGCTGGTCGCCGCCGGATTCCGGCTCACCGCCAGGATGGCCGACTCCCACCCCGAGCTCACACGTATCCTGCGTGACCGTGGTCTGGCATACATCCACTCCGACCGCGGTCTGGCGCCGCGAGCGCTGCGCGACCTGGAGATCGGCATCGCCTCGGGCCGCTTCGACTGCGCCAACGCGACCACCGCACTGTCAGCCGTGGGCGGCACTCTCATGTCCCTCGTGGCGCTCCGGCTGGCCCGCCCCGACCTCGACGGCGACGAGGCCGCCTCGGACCTGGCCGAAATGGTCCTGCGGATGCTCGGCGTCCCCGCGGACGACGCCCGTGAGGTCACCCGGCGCCCGCTGCCGGACCTCGACTGACGGCTGAGCAGGCACTACGTCTTCAGGAACCCTTGTTTGTCATACGCGGGCGTACTCCCGGAAGCAGCTTGGCGGCGTTCTTATTGGTGATTTGCCGCCAGGTGGTGTCGCCTGGCGGCACAGCGGCGTCCACTGAGGCGGTCTGAGCGGCGGCCCCGGGGGCTGGGGTCCAGCAGTAGTCGCTCCTGTACAGCAGCCGGTCGCTGCCGAACGCCCGGACGATAGCGCGACCTGGTGCGGGAACGGGGTTCCGCCATGCCGAACCGCAAACGCCGTAGCTGTTCCGGGACCGTGGGGCCGTTGCGGCTCATCGACGCCGATGGGGTGGAGGCACTCACCATGCGCAAACTCGCGGCCGCGCTCGACATTCAGCCGGAGGATCCGTTCTGGCAGGGCCTCGTCGACATCCTGTCCGCTGCGGAACTGCCGGAGTCGGAGATCCCGCGCACGGCCGCGACCCTGTGCGCAGTGTTCACGGGGCTGCTGGTCAGCGAACTGACCGGAGCACTGCAGCGGTGGTCCACTTTGCCGCCGGCACCGGCCGGCCCCGACGGGGAAGACCCGCCCCCGCCATCGAAGGACATGATCGACACGATGTTCGGCTGTGCACTGACCGCGGCGATCGTCGGCGTGGAGAGCCATGTCACGCGGATGCGCGAGGGGGCGTGACAGAAAGGGGCGGATCGGCGGGGGCCGGTGCGTGGCCCGGTTCTTCACCGAGGACGGTCTCGGGGAGATCCAGGACTTCATACCGGTGGGGGACGCCGCCGATGCCGACCGTCACAGGCTGATCAGGCGAGTGCTGTGCGTCCGCGGACGGATTCCCTTCCGAGCCCAGGTGGCCCCCCGGTTCGGCTACGGCGCCCACCCGCCCACCGTGCGGATGCTTGGCCGGGCCGCCCTGTTCACGTCCGAGGAGCTATCGCTGACGCTGGCCACCACGGTGCCGCTGGAGAGCGACAGGCACCCATCACACGGCAGCCGATTTGATACTTTAATCAAATATGACCGATTCGGGCGACCTTCCCATCTAAATTGATGACATCATCAGTAATGGGCAGAGCGCCGACGCCGCCCTCCACGATCAATGGAATGGAATCACGATGACGAACGGCATCGCCGTCCATGAGCAGCAGCTACGGTGCACCTCGGTGAACGACGGCATGGAGAGCCATGACGGCATTTCTCGCGGGCCTCATGCCGTCGACTGCCTCGCTGCCGCGGTACTTGACGATCGGGGCACTGTGGTGCGCTGGACCGCGTCAGCTCAGGACCTCACCGGGTTCAACTCCGAGGAGGTGTGCGGCCGCCCGGTGCTAGAACTGGTGGCCGACGTCCCGGACGAACTGCGCAGGGCGACGGAGATGCCGGCCTCCGGCCGGGCGTGGCTTTGCCACAAGGGTGGCGACACCGTTGAGGTCACCTTTCAGACCGCGAGGATGGACGGCCCTGCCGAGTTCCTCGTCGTAGCAGCGCCTGCCCACCATGTCGCGGACCACGTGCATGGCGCAGCGCTCCTGCGCGCACTCTCCTCACAGGACCGGACCACCATCGCGCTGCACGGCATGGACCTGACCATCATGCAGACGAACGGAGCGTCAGACCCGATCAACGCTTGTGCGGTCCGGCCTAACACGCGGCTGAGTGACGTGCTCTGCGTCGAGGACGCCGAGAGCATCCAGTCCGTACTGCGGCGGGTGCTGGAGACGGGCGTCCCGGCGGCCCGTATCAACCAGCAAGTGAGCTGGCGGCACGATCCGGGAAGGCGACGGTCCCTGTCGCTGTCCGCCTTCCGCCTGGAAAACGCCTTGGGATGCCCGACTGGCGTGGCAGCCCTGTACATCGAGGACACCGACCGTGTCCGGGCCCGTCGGCATCTCGAACTTACCCGTGATGTGGCCGAGCGTGTCGGAGGCTCCCTGGACGTCGTGCGTACCGCACAGGATCTTGCGGACGTTCTCGTGCCCGACTTCGGGGATCTCGCCACAGTCGACCTAGCGCAGTCCGTGTTCGACGGCGAGGAACCTCCGAAGCGCCTGGGCGGCGGGGACCTTCATCTACACAGCGCGGCCCTGGCGCCGGTCAACGCGGGATGGCCCGCACGCAACCAGCGCGGCAGCCGCATCCCGCCCTTCCCGGACAACCCGTTCCTGCGCAGCTTCCAGCACGGCAAAACATTCGTCATCAGCGCGCAGGGCTACGCGGACGTGCTCGGAGATCCACGGCTGACCGACTTCCACGTCCCCCCCGGCTGTCATTCGGTCATGGTGGCACCGTTGCGCGCCCGCGGCCTCACGCTCGGCGCCCTAGCGGTATGGCGCTGCGGCCGATCCGCTCCATTCGACGAGGACGAAGTGGATCTCATGACGCAGATCGCCTCGAGGGGCGCTCTCGCCATCGACAACGCCCGCCGTTACACGCGCGAGCACCGGGCGGCAGTGGCACTGCAGCAGCGACTTCTTCCTCCGGCCACGACCGAAACCCCTGCCGCCCAGACCGCCGGCTTCTACCGGCCCGCAGCCGGGGGAGCGGAAATCAGCGGCGACTGGTACGACGCCATCGCTCTGCCCTCCCTGCGACTCGCCCTTGTCGCCGGGGATGTGGTCGGCCACGGCATGGCCGCCAGCGCCACCATGGGCCGACTGCGCGCCGCCATTCAGACGCTTGCGGACCTGGAACTCGAACCGGACGAGCTGCTCACCCGAGTCGCAGATCTGGTCCAGCGACTTGCGGCCGAGGCCCCACCCGACGACAACGACATCGTTGGCGCCACCTGCCTGTACGCGGTCTACGATCCCGTCACCCGCCGCTGTGCCATGGCCAGTGCCGGGCACCCGCCGCCCGTACTGGTCCGTCCCGACGGGACCACCGAGCCCGTCGGGATCTCACCGGGGCCACCGCTCGCCCTCAGCGGCATGCCGTACGAAACCACCGTCATCGACCTGGAACCGGACAGTGTCCTTGCGCTCTACACCGACGGCCTGGTCGAACAGCGCGAGAATGGCAGCGCCGATGGGCTCCGGCGCCTGACGGAAATGCTGGCCGCCACATGCCGCCCGGACCGCGCTCTCGAGGAAACCGGCCGGGCGCTCCTCGCCGACCTGGTGGACGCCGAGCCGCGCGACGACGCGACCCTGCTGTTGGCACGCACGCGTGCCGTACCGGCGGAGAACACCGCTCACTGGGAAATCCCCGCCGATCCTGCCGCAGTATCCCGTGCTCGCGAATGGACAGCCCGCCAACTGAAGAGATGGGGCCTGAAAGACCTCCTCTTTGACACCGAACTCATCGTCAGCGAACTGGTCACCAATGCGATTCGCTACGGCCGTGCACCTGCCGAATTGCGGCTGATCCGCCACAACGTTCTCGTCTGCGAGGTCACCGACTCCAGCAGCACCCAGCCTCGCCTGCGCCGAGCCCACACCACAGACGAAGGAGGGCGGGGCCTGTTCCTCGTCGCGCAACTCGCCGGACGGTGGGGCTGCCGCCATGGTCAGAACCGCAAGACGATCTGGGCCGAGCAGCCCATTGACCGCTCGTGCTGATGGGAGCTTGTCCGTAGCTGTGAGGTGGTACGGCAGTGGATGACGGTGGAACATCCACTCACGTTGCTTCGGGACATGGTTGGAGGATCCATAGCAACGTTCGGCCTAACCTGGCAAAGCATGATCCGCGAGTCTCCAGCGGCTCACCGACGTTCCCCGCGGGCTGCACCATGGTACGGATCCTCCCGGAATTCCTGGCCCGCCACCAGGGCCCGGAGCTGGTGGTACGCACCGGGCTGCTCACCGTGGACCGGCCGGACGCCGTACTGGTGAGCAACAACCCCTACCAGATCGACGACCCGGCCGGGCTCGACAGGCGTGCGCAGCTCGACTCCGGACTCCTGGGAGTACTGGCCCCCAGGGCGGAGACGCCCGCCGAAACGGCCGCCAGGCTGCGAAGCGGGCAGTTGCACGGACTGACCCGTCTGGCGA
The DNA here is from genome assembly GCF_053598315.1 of Streptomyces sp. NPDC001153. NCBI lineage: Bacteria > Bacillati > Actinomycetota > Actinomycetes > Kitasatosporales > Streptomycetaceae > Streptomyces > Streptomyces sp. NPDC001153. The sequence goes on along the minus strand of NZ_JBSFJZ010000075.1, from coordinate 9,319 downwards.
CGCCCGACGACGTCGTCATCCACGCCGACCCCTCGGTCGTCCCCGTCGGGCTGGACGGCGAAGCCGTCACCCTGCGCACTCCCGTGCGGTGCCGGATCAGTCCCCGGACGCTTCGGGTATGGGTTCCCCGCCATCGGCCGGGCGTCGCGCCCACCGGATGGCGGCCGCCGGGATGGGCCGTCGTCCAGCGGGCGGCCGCACTCGTCGGGCGGTCTCATGGCCGTCACACCGACTGACCGGAGCGCGCTGCATGGTGGGCAGCAGGTCCCGGAGACAGGGCCCGACGGCCCATGGGGGTGTGACCGGTGAAGGGTGGAGGGTGGGATGGTGAGGCTACTGCCAGATGATCCGTGCGCGGGCCCGTTCTCCCGTCCGCTCAGCACTGTCAAACGTTCATTCAGCCATGCGTGTTTCCCTGTGCGGGAGGGCACGCGCCCGGGCGGTGGGCGCTGATGGTGACCACCGTCGGGGCGAGGCCGGTGGCCGGGGGGCCTGCCGTCTCGGCGGCCGCCCTGCCCACCGCGCAGGTGCTCCGTGATCTCCAGGTGCCGGAAGGCGGCCTGTCGTCGGAGGAGGCGGCAAGACGGCTGAAGCGCTGGGGCCCGAACGCCGTCCACTCCCACCGAGCTCGGGCGTGGCTGGTGCTGTGGCATCAGCTGCGGTCCCCACTGCTCGGCCTGCTGCTGGCCGCGGCCGTCGTGTCGTACTTCGTCGGGGAGCGCAGCGACGCCATGATCATCGCGGTGATCGTCGCGCTCTCCGTCGGCCTGGGTTTCGTCAACGAGTTCCGGGCGGAGAAGACCGCCCAGTCGCTGCACGCGAAGATCCGGCACCGCGCGGTCGTACTGCGCGACGGGCGACCACAGGAGGTGGAGGTCACCACCCTGGTGCCGGGTGATGTGGTCGAGCTGCGGCTCGGCGACATCGTGCCCGCGGACCTACGGCTGCTTCAGGCAGCCGGGCTCGAGTGCAGCGAGTCGGTGCTGACCGGCGAGTCGTTGCCGGTCGCGAAGGACACCGCTGCCGTGCCGGCCGGCACGGCGCTGGCGGACCTGTCCGGCTGCGCCCTGATGGGCACGGTGGTGCACGCTGGAAGCGGCCGCGGGGTCGTGGTCGCCACCGGTGCCGAAGCCGAGTTCGGGAAGATCGCCGCCGGCCTGAGCGGACACCAGCTGGAGACCGAGTTCCAGGTGGGCCTGCGCCGCTTCTCCATGCTCTTGGTCTACGTCGCCGGGGCACTGACCACGTCGATCTTCATCATCAACGTCGCACTGCACAAGCCGCTGATCGACGCCCTGCTGTTCTCCCTCGCGATCGCGGTCGGCATCACCCCGCAACTGCTGCCCGCGGTCGTCTCCACCAGCCTGGCCGCGGGCTCCCGGCGGATGAGCCGACGCAAGGTGCTGGTCAAGCGGCTGGTGTGCATCGAGGACCTCGGTGACGTCGATGTGCTGTTCACCGACAAGACCGGAACGCTCACCCAGGGCCGCATCGACTTCATGCGGGCCGTACCCGTCACCGGCACCTCGGCGGAGGAAGTGCTGCACCGGGGACTGCTGTGCACCGAATCGGACGTGGACGGCCAAGGCCGGCCGGTGGGCGGAAACCCGCTCGACGACGCGCTGTGGGACTCCCCGGCGGCGGCCGCCCAGCGCCCGGTGCTCAGCGGCTGGAAGCGGACCGGCCTCCTGCCCTTCGACCATGAGCGGCGGATGGTCTCCGTCACCGTCACCGATCCCGCCGGTGACACCCTGCTCATCACGAAGGGCGCTCCGGAGACGGTGCTGGAACGTTGCGCGGAGGTCCCCGAGCCGGTCCGCGAGGCGCTGGAAGCGGAGTTCGCCGCCGGGAACCGGGTGGTCGCGGTGGCGACCCGGCCCGCCCATCCGGCCGCCGCACTCAGTGCCGCCGACGAGCGGGGCCTCCGTCTGGCCGGTCTGCTGGTCTTCCGCGACCCGCCCAAACACGACGCGGCCGAGGCTCTGGGGCAGCTGGACGCGCTCGGTATCACGGTGAAGATCGTCACCGGGGACAACCCCACGGTGGCCGCCAAGGTCTGCCAGGACCTGGGGCTGACCGACGCCGCCGTGCTGACCGGGACCGACCTGGACGCCATGGACGACGAGCGGCTCACCGAAGCCATACGCGACACAACCGTATTCGCCCGGGTCAGCCCCGAGCACAAGGCTCGCATCGTGCGGATCCAGCGGAAGACCGGTGGCGACGTCGCCTTCCTCGGCGACGGCGTCAACGACGCGCTCGCGCTGCACGCCGCCGACGTGGGCATCTCGGTGGATTCGGCCACCGACGTGGCCAAAGACGCGGCCGACGTGATCCTGCTGGAGAAGGACCTCGGGGTTTTGGCGGACGGGGTCGCCGAGGGGCGACGCATCTTCGCCAACACGATCAAGTACGTCCTGATGGGCACGTCCAGCAATTTCGGCAACATGTTCAGTGCGGCCGGAGCCTCGCTGTTCCTGCCCTTCCTGCCGATGCTGCCGTCCCAGATCCTGCTCAACAACCTGTTGTACGACACCAGTCAGCTCGCCATCCCCACCGACGAAGTCGACGAGGAGCAGGTGCGGCGGCCCGCGCACTGGGACATCGCCTTCATCCGGCGGTTCATGATCTGTTTCGGGCCGATCAGTTCGCTGTTCGACTTCGTCACGTTCGCCGTGATGCTGGGCGTCTTCCACGCCGACGCCGCCCAGTTCCACACCGGCTGGTTCGTGGAGTCCCTCGCCACGCAGACCCTGGTGATCTTCGCCATCCGCACCCGTCGCATCCCGTTCTGGCGCAGTCGCCCCAGCCTGCCTCTGACGCTGACCGCGCTGGGAGTCGTCGCGCTCGGTGCCGCCCTGCCGGCCACTCCCCTGGCCCACGTCCTAGGCTTCCAGCCCCTACCGACCGCCTTCTTCGCCGCGGTAGCCGCCATGGTCGTCGTCTACCTGCTCCTCGTAGAGCTCGGCAAGCGGATCTTCTACCGGACCACGGGTCCACGGGGTCGCCCCGAACCTGCTCCCGGCCACCGGCATTTGCGCCGCCGCGCAGCACGGTTCAGCACCGTCACCCGCCTGCCGCACCGGCAAGCCCTCCGCCGTCCGCCGGTGAAGGGTCCGCACCCGACGGGCACGACCGTGTCTCCCCACTCCCCCGTTCCTCGGACCCCATCTACCTGATCCGCCGGAATCCCGCATCCGTCCGCCGTGCGACTCGGCATTTTCCGGCCGGTCGGGCTTCTACGGCCGACGCAGTCGGTGATCCTCCCTCGCAAGGCAGACCCAACAGACGCATGCTCGCCGAGCCTGCCCGTGTCACTCGAGCCACTCATACGCTATTCGTGCTTCTTATGGCCGGGACGGGGAGGGGTTCGACCCGGTACTCCTACCCCAAGGCCTCAGCAGTCTTTGAGCGGTTCCTTGAGCCAGCAGCCCCAGCAGGGAGGCCCAGCGCGCTCGGTCCCTGATCCGCGCAGCTCCGATGCCGCCGCCGTGGTGGTCACATCGTGGACGACTTCTCCACTCCTCTGACTCGGGCGGTACGTGAGTACGGCCCTGATGAGCCGATACCCGAGAACGCCCCCGCCGGCCGATCAGTGCTGGGGGTGCGCACGTGCGTGGAACAGAGGGCGCCGCTGGGTGGCCGTGCCGGGAGCGAGGTGGCCGATCTCGACGCGTGTCCTGATGGCACGGACCACCTCGGTCAGGCCCAGAACCATGGCCATGACGCCCACCACCAGTGTGAGTGTCGCGATGGATGCGAACGGCATGATGATCATCACGATGCCGGCCATAGTGCCGATGATGCCGAAGGCCACGTGCCAGCCGCGCCCCGGCATGGTCTGATCGGAGGCCGCGGCAACCGTCTCCAGGGTGCCCCGCATGAGCCAGCTGAAGCCGATCCACAGGGCGAGCAGAAAGACCGACTCGAGGGTGCCCTTGAAGCAGATCAGTCCCAGCAGGATGGAGGCCGCGCCGGTGATGAAATGCAGTACGCGAAGATGCCGGGGGACGTGGGTGCCGAAGGCGGCGGCAAGTTGGAAGACACCGGTGGCAAGCAGGTAAACGCCGAAGAGCACGCCGACGACGCGAAGCGTCGCACCGGGCCAGACCAGCGCGACGACGCCCAGGGCGATGGTGGCAAGGCCCATGGTGAGCAGGAACTGCCAGCCCAGGTTCGCCAGTGCGGCCATGCCTTCGGTCAGGGGGCCCTCTTGCGGCTCGGTGCCGTGTGGGGAAACGGGGCCGGAGGAATGTGAAGGAGCTGTCATGGCACCTGCCTCCTTCTCGGAGCAGCGTCGTCACATCCGTCTGTTCCATCGTCACCCGATCAGCCTCACGTTGCTCGGTGGAGAGGGCGGGGCTCTGTGGCGCATGAGGTGTTCCACGAACACCTCATCCGGCCTACTCATCCGGACAGCCCCTTGGCGGGAGCTCGGGGTGGGATTTCCCCGGGCCGCCCCACGCCCGCGGCCATAGCACATGTCCTGCTGTCCCGTTCGGGTTGACACGTCGGTACTCAGGCGTGGGGGGTGATGACGGCGCGTCCTTGGATCTTGCCGTCGTGCAGGAGCTGGTAGGCCTCGCCGGCGCGTTGCAAGGGGAAGTGCTCGACCAGCATCTTGATCTTGTCCTGCTGGGCGAGGGTGATCACTTCCATGAGTTCGGGGAGGGAGCCCCAGTAGGGCGAGGCTACCGAGCACTCGTGCGGCGGGTTGGAGAAGTCGACGGGCAGGGCTCCGCCGCCGAGGCCGACGATGGTCAGGTGGCCGAGCGTCCTGGCCACCTGCGCAGCCATCCGCAGGGTCGGGTCTATGCCAACCATGTCCAGCACGAGCTGAGCGCCCTGCTGCGACGTGATGTCCATGATGCGCGCGATCGTCTCGTCGCCCGAGAGCAGTGCCTCGTCGGCTCCCATGCGCTTGGCGGTCTCCAGCTTGCCGACGTCGCTGTCCACGGCGACGACGGTGGTCGTCGCGCTGAGCGCGCGCAGGATCTGGATGGTCATCTGGCCCAGGCCGCCGGCCCCGATCACGACGGCGATCGAGCCCGGTCGAAGCAGGTGCAGCGACCGTTTGACGGCGTGATAGCTGGTCAGTCCGGCGTCGCTGAGCGGGGCGGCCTGGCGGGGGTCCAGGTTGCCCAACGGAATCAGGTAGCGCGCCGCCGGGACCAGCAGGTACTCGGCCATGCCGCCGTCGTGACCACCTCCCAGACCCGGTCCCTGACCACCGAGGTCCTCGCAGTAGTTCTCTCGGCCCTCTCGGCAGTTGGCGCACACCCCACAGCCCCAGGAGCCGTAAACGATCACAGGGTCTCCGGGCGCGAACCCGGTGACACCTGCCCCAAGCCGTTGCACCCATCCCGCGTTCTCATGGCCGAGCGTGAAGGGCGGATTCGTGAAGCCGGGCAGCGGTCCGGGTGCCTGCATGATGTGCAGATCGGAGTGGCATGCACCGGCACCCCCAACCTTCACCAGGACCTGCCCCGGCCCGGGCTCGGGCACCGGCACCTCGCGCAGCTCGGGCGGTTGCCGCCATCCGACGAGTTGAAAAGCGCGCATAGCGATCCTTCACGCAGACACTGGCTAGTCGCGGATGCCGTCGATGTCGACCAGGACGTGGCGCGGGCCGCGGAAGATCTGGTTGTGCCGGTACGGCGGCGGGTCCTCGACGAGCCGGGGATTCTGCACCCGGCGGACGAACTCACCGACCGCGACCTGGACCTCGAGCCGGGCGAGCGGAGCGCCGAAGCAGAAGTGGATGCCCTGGCTGAAGCCGAGGTGCTGGTTGTCGCGACGCTCGAGATCGAGTGCGTCGGGGTCGGTGAACCGTGCCGGGTCGCGGTTCGCCGAGCCGTACGCCAGGAAGATCGGCGCGCCCTTCGGGATGGTGGTGCCGGCGATGTCGATGTCTTCCACGGCGGAGCGGGTGTGCCAGAACTGCACCGACGACTCGAAGCGCAGCAGTTCCTCCACCCCGGGCACGATCAGCTCGGGCCGGCGCCGCAGCTTCCGGAGCGCGTCGGGGTGGCGCAGCAGGGTGAGCACGCTGTGGGCGATGAGATTGACCGTGGTTTCGTGTCCCGCGAAGATCAGGAGCAGGGCGTTGCTCGCGAGGACGCCCTTGGACATCCGTCCCTCCGGGCCGTCCTCGTTCACTATCGCCGAGAGCATGCCGGGGCCGGGCTGTTCGGCATACCTGTCGAGCAGCTCAGCTGTGAACTGCCCGAAATCCCGCACGGCTTGGCGGCCCCCGGCCTGCCGGCTCCGGATCTCTTCGGAGGCGGCCTCGGGGCCGAAGTCCAAAGCGTCCAGGGCGGTCTCGATCCACTGGTGGAAGCGTGGCTCGTCCTCCAGCGGCACGCCCAAGACCTTGCAGATCACCGTCACCGGCAGGGGGTAGGCGAAGTCATCGACGGCATCGATCCGGTTCTTGCCCTTCATGTCGTCCAGGAGTCCGTCGACGATGCGGCGGATCTCGGGCTCCAGGTCGGAGATCAAGTGAGGCGAAGGAGGCGGGCCGACGAAGTGCGGCATCATCATCCGGCGGTCCCGATCGTGCTCGGGTGGATCGCAGGTAATGATGTTCGGCTCGGTCAGTACTTCCCTGATCGGCTCCGCCGAGCTCTCTGCCTGGGCCGCGGCCGGGGCGGGGCACTTGCGCGGGTCCGAACTGACCCGGGGGTCGTGCAGCAGCGTGACGATCTCCCGGTAGGTGCTGACGACATAGCTGCCGTCCGGTTGCCGCGCCACCGGTGTTTTGCGCAGTTCCTCGTAGAAGGGGTACGGGTTTGCGCGGTTGGCGTAGCGGAGGGCCTGCTGCCAGGGGGTTTCCTCGACCACGGCTCCCCTCCTTCTTCCTGTCGGTGCTGTCCGCCTGCACGCTTGCCCCGGCGGCCGCGTCAGTGACACCGCGGCCGGAACTCGGCCGTGCGCTCGCTCGGGGCATGGCCGGTCAGGACGACGTCGGGGATCGCCGTCGGGACCCTCGGGTCCGGGAACTCGGCCGGCATCGGCTTCGTGTCGGGCGGCTGGTCCCAGCCCGGCGGCGGAGGCGGGAATGGACCTGATTGCTCGATCAGCTTTCCGTAGTGCTCCAGCCACTTGCCGTGATCGAAGGTCACGGCCGCAACAATGCGACCACGGTGACCGTAAGCCGCTGCGAAACGACGCTCTGCAACAGACCCCTGCGTGAAGACGATCTCGTCACCGAACGGCGGCACACCGACAGACTTGATATTGACGCCGAACTGACCGGACCAGAAGCCGGGCAGCAGCAGATGCGGGCGATAGTGGGGCTCGAGGTTCACCATGTTGTGCGCCGCGACCTCGGCGCCGAGAACGGCGTTGTCCCAATGCTCCATCGCCAGGAACTGGTACTCGTACAGCACATGCGGCGCACGCGCCACATCTCCTGCCACGTAGATGCTGTCGGTGACCACACCGTTGATGTCGAAGGCACGGCCACCGGCATCACACCCGACGCCCCAGAAACCGGCCGCCAGCCCCGAGCCCTCCAGCCATTCCACGTTGCGGATCGACCCCAGCGAGGCCACCACCACATCGGCCTCGACGGTGGATCCGTCCGAAAGCTCGGCACGCCGCACATGTCCGGCGCCGTCGCCCTCAAGCGACGACACGCCCAGCCCGCAGCGCAGGTCCACCCCGTGGTCGCGCTGCATCTGCGCGGCGATCTCCCCGATCACCCCACCGAGCGCGCCGACCAGTGGCGCCGAACCCCGCTCGACGACGGTCACCGGGACGTCGAGCTCCCGGCAGACAGAGGCCACTTCCGAACCGATGAACCCGGCGCCGATGACCAGGACCCGCGACGGCGACTCGGCCAACGCCTTCTGCAGCTGCGCGGCATCATCACGCGAGCGAATCGTGTGGATCCCGTCCAAAGCGGCCTCGGCCGGGTTCGGCCACTGCCGCGCGCGGGTACCCGTGGCGATCAGCAACCGGTCGTACGGCACCTGCTCACCGTCGGCCAGGCGCACCTGCTTGGTGACCCGGTCCAGCCCGACGGCGGCCACCCCGAGCCGCCAGTCCGCATCCACTTCCCGAATACGGGGCAGCTTGGTGTGATCGGCCGGCACCCAGCCCTTGAGCACCTGCTTGGACAGCGGGGGACGGTCGTAGGGCTCGTACGGCTCGTCACCGATGATGGTCAGAGAACCGGTGAAGCCCCCCTCGCGCAGGGTTTCCGCAGCCCGCAGCCCCGCCAGGGAGGCACCCACGATGACGATCCGGCCGCTGGCCCGGAACTCCCGCACCAGCTCCGCGACCGTTGCCCGCAAGGTCATGACGTCTCGCCCCGCTCCGCTCCGTCCACGCGGTCGATGACGATCGCCTGCACGGGGCACGCCGCAGCCGCTCGCTCGACCTCCAGGCGCCGCGCGTCATCGGGGTTCGGCTCATAGGTGAGCGCCTCTTGACCATTCAACCTGAAGACCTCATGCGCCAGATACACGCACTGTGCGTATCCCTGGCATCGATTCAGGTCCACGACGATCCGCATGGGCAGGCTCCTTCCGTTCTGCCTACCGCCTCCACGGCGACCATCGACTCGGTCATGAAGCCAGGGGACGGTTCTCAAGCCTCCCGTCAGGCGACCGAGCTGGATGTCCCACCCGTCGCCTGGGCCGAGGCCACCGACTGAGCAGGTTCGGTCCTGTTCGCTGCGCCGCCGCCTTCACGGTGACGCTTGTCGGCTGTGAGCGTCACAGCTGGAAGGGGGCGATACATCGACGGCGTCGGCATCAGGGTGTGCCCCGGTCGTCACGCCCTAAGAAATACTCGTCCCGCCTTCCGACGATCGCAAACGGTCTGTTTGCGGACGATCTTCTGGGGCCGCACCACCAGGGCCGAGACGAGGGTGTACCGCTCGGTGACCCGCTCATGCCGCACGGCCTCGCCCGGCCGGGCCCTGGGCGAGGTTGAACTGGCCCGGCTGCCGCTCGGCCAACCAACCCAGCACGACCAGGCGCTTCGCCTTCGAACGCAGTGCCTCCATCTTGACCGGCACCGTGTCCAGGCCGAATCTTGCTGCCAACTCCTCATTTCTAGGGCCTGTGTGAGGTCGTGATCAATTTCGGGTTCTGGTCCCGTGCGGGGACAGGACCTGATAGGACGCTGGGTGTGACACGTAGGCAACTCACCGACGAGCAGTGGGAGTTCATCGAGCCGTACCTGCCGATAGGCGAGTACGGTCCGTACCCCGGGCGGCTGCGGGAGCAGTTCGAGGGGGTGATCTGGCGGTTCCGGTCCAGCGCCCAGTGGCGCGAGATGCCCTCCGAGTTCGGAACGTGGGCGACCG